>JAZLGP010000020.1:0-9388 GCA_045616365.1 Alphaproteobacteria bacterium
ACTAAAAATGAAGAACAAGCCGACAAGTAAATTTAGCTGAGTTAAAATGTAAAGAGACTCTGGAATAGAAAAAAAAAGTCGGAAAAATGCTTCAGAGATCCATGCAAAAAGTGGAGGATGTTTAGAATAACCAAGTTGCTATTCTTTTCCCCAATAAAGATTTTCAACCATATCAAATGGGATTACGTTACGAGTAAGTATCGGAATTAGCGAAAAAACAGCAATATAGAGTAGAATAAATAAATTAAATCTTTTTTCGACATTGCTTTGATTTTCTGAAATTTTTGAAAAACTCATAATTTTGTTCATTTTTTCGCCCATTAAAACCCACTGTAACAGATCGTGACGATGGTATTATATGCGAGTATTGAAATCAATATTGTCATCTCCGATATATAAAACTGGCGGAAGGGGGGGGATTCGAACCCCCGGTACACTTACGCGCACAACAGTTTTCGAGACTGCCACAATCGACCACTCTGTCACCCTTCCAGAGACGAGCAATGATATCATTTATCTATTTTTTATCCAATTGGTTTTTGAAAATTTCCGCTTAAAATTAACTTTAAATTCTCAGTGTAGTCATTGTTACTCTCATGAGAAACCAATCCTGGAAGTATTTTTAGAGATTCCTTACTTCCTTTTTTACATTTCACTATGATTCGTTTAGCGGATTTGTTTTTGTGAGAATATATAGGAAGTATCTCAATTTTTCCAACAAGATCTCCGAATGTTTCTAAAATGGTCGGCAATTTTTCAGGAATATGTATGATATAAAAGCTTCCTTTGGGCTTTAGTCTTTTTAAACAGAAATGAATCCAGGATTTTAAATTAATGGATTCGAAGTTTGCCGTGAATTTTTTCTCCGAACTTCTGAAATTTTCTGGATCAAAAAATGGTGGGTTAGTTACGATAGAATCAAAAAATTTGTTTCTCAGCGGATTCGAAATAATTGAACTATTTATTATATTTAAAGGTAGTTTGTTCACATCAGAGTTTTTTTTGCAAAGCTCCGTCATTGTTGTATCAATATCAATGCTTGTTACGTCCAGTGATTTATCAATATATTTCAGTATGAGAGATATCGTGCCAACGCCACATCCTACATCTAATACTGTTTGTTTACTCTTGATTTCTATTGTGCTTGCTAACAAAATTGGATCTATTGCGACTCGATATCCGTGCTTGGGCTGATATAGCTTTATTTTACCATTTAAAATTAAATCTTCTGTAATTTCCATGAGAACTCAACAAAATCCAACTAACCACACTGAACCGCCACCGATATCATTATAAAATTTTTCAGAGTTGAATGAAATTAAAAAACATGTAAGTTTGCGTGATTGTTTAGTTGGTGTTCGGTCTGTTATCTTTTTTAATAAAATGTTATAAGAAAGAGAGTTTGTAGTACTGATGGGAAATGATGATGCGTATGCTTGCGACTCTGGGGAAGTATTCTTTAGCGACAATTCAAGAAGTTGGTAAGATTTCGATATTTTCCGCAAAGGGATTTAAATCTTGTTTTACTTCTCCTTTCTATTTTAAGGAAATATGGCGGCACATGGTCGTTGTCGGATTTTATTCATTGCCGATTGTTGCGTTGACTGCGTTATTTGCAGGGATGATTATTGCATTGCAGACTTATGTTGGATTTACTCGGTTTAATGCAGAGGGAGCGGTTGCGACAGTTGTAGTTATTTGTGTTACCAGAGAGTTAGGTCCTGTATTCGCAGGATTAATGGTTACGGGAAGAGTGAGTTCAGCGATTGCTGCGGAGATAGGCTCTATGAAGGTGACGGATCAGATAGATGCTTTGACAACGTTGGGAGTTGATCCGTTTAAATTTTTAGTGGCTCCAAGAATGATTGCCGGAATTTTGATGGTTCCGTTTTTGGTGTTAATTGCGGACATAATCGGAGTTATGGGTGGATTCTTGATTTCGACTACGGTGTTGGATTTTTCTGCAGGTTCTTACATAAGTCAGACAGTGCAAAATTTGGAAGCAATTGACGTGATTTCTGGATTGGTTAAGGCGTCATTTTTTGGATTTTGTATGGCAGCGTTTGGTTGTTATCACGGATTTTACAGCGATGTGGGAGCAAGAGGCGTTGGGAATGCTACGACTAGTGCGGTTGTTGCGTCTTGTATAGGTATTTTGGCTTTAGACTATTTGTTAACAGCAGTGTTTTTCGGGAAATGAGTAAGATATTATTTGATAACGTAAGGAAAGTATTCGACGGTGGGCTTCAGGTCCTGAACGGAGTCAACTTGGAGATAGATCAGGGAGAATCTCATATTATTTTAGGGCAATCGGGCGGAGGAAAATCTGTTCTAATTAGATGTTTGCTTGGAATTTTGGAGCTGACAGACGGAGATATCGTTGTAGATGGAATTAGCGTAAAAAACGTAGAGCAAAAGAAAGAATACATGAAGAAATTCAGTATCTTGTTTCAAGGAAATGCTCTGTTTGATTCCATGACTATTCTTGAAAATGTAGAATTTGCGGTGTCTCAGGTAAACAATGATAAAAAATCTGTTACTGAAATTGCAAAAGAAAAACTTCACGCTGTCGGTTTGGATGATAGAGTATTCGATTTGTATCCTGCTGAAATCTCCGGAGGAATGCAAAAAAGAGCTGCTCTGGCCAGGGCGATTTCTTTAGAACCTGAAATTTTAGTTTTTGATGAGCCAACATCGGGATTAGATCCTGTTACTGGTGGCGTTATTTGTAATCTTCTTAAGGATACGGTTCAGTCTTTGGGAGTTACTGCGATTACCATTACTCATGATTTAAAGGTTGCGGAATTTTTGGCAGACAGAGTGTCTCTGCTTAACAAAGGTGTTTTAGTTTGGACTGGTCATGCTGATGGTATGAAAGAGTGTGGGAACGAATTTGTAGAGAACTTTTACAGAGCGTCCAATGTGATTTTAAGAAAATAATGGTTTGCATTTAGGGTTTATTTTCATATAGGTTTTGTGTATGTTGATTCTAGTTTTTGGGGAGAAAAAATGTTCCAAGTAAGAATTCATGGTAGGGGTGGACAAGGAGTTGTTACTGCCGCTGAGATGTTATCTATTGCTGCTTTTTTGGAGGGCAAGGATGCTCAGGCTTTTCCGAGTTTCGGATCTGAACGAATGGGGGCTCCCGTTGTAGCATTTTGCAGGATTTCAGAGAAAGAAATTCGGTCTCGAGAGCCGATTTTGAATCCTGATGCGGTTATTGTTCAGGACAGGACGGTTATTGAATCGGCCCGTGCTTTTGATGGAATTGTTGATAACGGATTTGTGCTGGTTAATTCTCCTGAGGATATCGAAACAAATTTGAATAATGTTCGTGTAAAGTGTATCGGAGCGACGGAAATCGCGTTAGAGCAAGTTGGTCGACCGATACCTAATGCTGTGTTGTTGGGAAGTTTTGCTGCATTGACCGGAGCGATTAAAATAGATTCGGTTATAAATGCGATTAATACAAAATTTTCGGGGGCAATTGCGGAGAAAAATGTTAAGGCCGCACAAGTTGCTTATGAAAGAACGTTGGGAGAAGTATAATGTTGCATCAATTAGAAGGATCTCAGGCGGTAGCAAGAGCCATTGCTCTTTGTCGTCCAGAGGTTGTTTGTGCTTACCCGATTACTCCGCAGACTCATATTGTTGAGGGAGTAGGGGAGCTTGTCAGAAGTGGGCAGCTTGAGCACTGCCAGTATCTTAATGTCGAATCCGAGATGGCTGCGATTAGTGTAGCTATAGGATCGCAAGCGGCAGGTGTTAGAAGTTATACCGCAACTTCGAGTCAAGGTTTGCTATACATGATGGAAGCTGTTTACAATGCATCAGGATTGGAATTGCCGATTGTTATGACCTTGGGAAACAGAGCTATTGGATCTCCGTTGAATATTTGGAATGACCATTCAGATGCTATGTCTGCTAGGGATGCGGGATGGTTGATGTTGTTTGCTGAGAATAACCAAGAAGCGGCGGACCTTCATATTCAAGCTTTCAAGATTGCAGAAACTTTAAAGTGTCCAGTGATGGTCGGTATGGATGGATTTATTCTTACCCATGCTTATGAAAAAGTTGATTTGCCAGAGCAGGAAGAAGTCGATGAATTCTTACCTCCTTACAAGCCTGCTTTTGAGTTGGATCCAGATAATCCCTGTGCTATTGGAGCGATGGTTTCTCCTGAGGAGTTTATGGAAGTTCGGTACATGGCTCACCGTCGACAGTTAGAAGCATGTTCTGTTATTGAAAAAGTCGGAGCGGAATTTAGTGCTAAGTTTAAACGTAATACTGGTGGCCTTTTGAGAACTTATCATGTGGAAGGCGCTGAAACGGTTGTAGTTTCAATGGGGTCTGCTTTAGGAACGATTAAAGATACTGTCGATGAATTGAATCATTCTGGCGGAGAAGGAAAGTTTGGCGTTTTATCTATAGTTTCGTACAGACCTTTCCCTGAAAAAGAGATCCGTGAAGCTCTGAAGAATGCCAAAAAGGTGATCGTCGTTGAAAAAGCTTTCGCATTAGGTCGTGGAGGAATTCTTGCTCGGGAGATAGAATTGTCTCTTAAAGGGCTTAATATCGAAATTATTACCGTTGTAGCAGGACTTGGCGGACGAATTATTACTAAGTCAATGTTAGCTGAAGTTTTCTGTAAACCGAAGGATAGTTTGATCTTTTTGGGATTGAAAGAAGATATCGTCCGACAGGAATACAAAACAGTTTTAGATAAGAGAGGAGCGTAAAATGTCCAGCTTAACCATGGGAAATAGATTCGGACAAAACACTACGGTGCAGTCCTCTTGTGATAGACCGAACACGTTAACAAGTGGTCACAGAGCTTGCCAGGGTTGTGGAGAGGGGTTAGCCGCCAGATGTGCGATTGATGCTGCTTATACTGCAGCTAAGGGAAAAATTGCTGTAGTAAATGCGACGGGTTGTCTTGAGGTTGTATCTTGTGCATTCCCGGATAATTCTTGGAATGTTCCTTGGATTCATTCATTATTCGGAAATACAGCGGCAGTTGCTAGCGGTGTCGCTGCAGCTTTTCAAAATAAAGGACAGTCTGACGTTAGGGTTATCGCTCAGGGTGGAGATGGAGGTACTACAGATATAGGAATGGGGTGCCTGTCGGGAATGTTTGACCGAAATGACGATGTTTTATACATTTGTTATGATAACCAAGCTTACATGAACACGGGTGTTCAAAGATCCAGTGCTACTCCTGCTTTAGCAAGAACAGCAACAACAATGCCAAACAGCCAATACAATGGAAGTGATCCTCAGACAGGAAAAAATGTTCCAGATATAGCTATGGCTCATGGAATTCCATATGTGGCAGTTGCTAGTGTTGGAAATATTCACGATTTGGAGCGCAAAGTTGCGAAAGCAATAAATATTCGTGGTGCGAAATATATTCAAATTCATTGTCCATGTCCGTTGGGGTGGGGATTCCCGACTGCTGAGACCATTCGTATTGCAAGATTGGCACTTAAGAGTGGAATGTATCCTTTATTTGAAGCGGAGAACGGTGTTTTGGTCGGTTCGACTCCAATAGAGGAGCAAATTCCAGTGGAAGAATATTTGCGAGTTCAAAAAAGATTTGCTCACTTATTCGGAAAGAGAGCTATACCGGAAAATATCGGAGTTTTACAAAAAATAGCAAACAACAATATCAAAAAATACAGATTGGGAGGGATGTCGGATGAGTAAACCTTTTGCTACAGTTGTAGAATCAAGGACAAGTTTGGATAACAAAACAGGTTCTTGGCGTACGGTTCATCCAGAATATGTTCACAGATTGCCTCCTTGTAATGCTACATGTCCGGCGGGAGAGAATATACAGCAATGGCTTTCTTTGGCTCAGGAAGGTAAATATTTTGAAGCTTGGCAGGAGATGATAAAGAACAATCCATTTCCAGCGACAATGGGGAGAGTATGCTATCATACCTGTGAAAAAGCTTGTAATCGAGGTCAGTATGACGGTTCAGTGAATATCAATTTGATAGAAAGATCCATTGGAGATATGGCAATTTCGAAAGGCTGGAGTTTTAAGCATTCTGGTACCTGTTACAATAAGAAGATTTTGGTTATTGGCGCGGGTCCGAGCGGGTTAGCTGCTGCTTATTTTTTGAGGCAGTTCGGATATAATGTTGATATTTTTGAATCTCACAAATATCTCGGCGGAATGATGCGTTACGGAGTTCCAAAGTATCGTTTGCCTCGTCATATTTTGGATGCAGAAATAAAGAGAATTCAGGATTTCGGCGTAAATATTGTTTGTAATAAAAAAGTGAATAACCTGAAGGACGAGCTTTCTCGTTACGATGCTGTATATTTAGCGATAGGTGCTAGCATTGCTTCATCTGTGAATATTGATGTTGAATCTGGCGCGAATGTTGTGAATGCGATAGATTTGTTCCAGAAAATCGAGGACAATCCAGACAATCTTCCGAATTTGGGTAGGACTGTAGTTGTTTACGGAGGCGGAAATACGGCAATAGATGCAGCTAGGACAGCTTTGCGGTTAGGCGCTGAAGATGTAAAGATAGTCTATCGTCGTACAATCAACAATATGCCAGCCCACGAAACTGAAATTCAGGATGCTCTGTCTGAAGGCGTAGAGATTTTATGTTTGCGTACAATTTCTGCAGTTAATCAGAATAAAGTTATCTTAAATAAGATGAATTACGATGAAGAGAACGGTATTTTGTCTAAATCAGGTGAAACTGAAATGATAATTGCTGATAGCGTAATTTTAGCGGTCGGTCAGTCGGTTGAGGATTCGGTGATTCATGGCGTCGATGGTATATCTGTGAGTGATAAAGGTGTTATCGAAGTAGATAGATGTATGATGACTGGACTAAAAGGTGTTTTCGCTGGAGGTGATGCAATTCCTGGAAAAAGAACAGTGACAAATGCTATTGGATTTGGGAAGAAAGCGGCAAAATGTATCGATGCTTTCCTGCAGGGAGGTGAATATGTTCCAAATTCAAAAAACGAAGTTGCAAATTTCAAAAAGCTTAATACTGAATATTACAAAAAAGACGAAAGGAAAGAGATTTCCCGTCTCGGAGATTTGAATTTTGAGGAAAAGGATGTATCTTATTCCGATCATGAAATAGTTCAAGAGGCTATGAGATGTTTCTCTTGCGGAAATTGCTTCCATTGTGACAATTGCTATAGTTATTGTCCAGATAATGCAATTATCAAGCACCAAGACGGTACTCTAGAAATAGATTACGATTATTGTAAAGGTTGTGGAATATGCGCTTCCGAGTGTCCTTGTGGCGCAATTAAGATGACAACATAGTTATCATCTGGAATTCATTTGTATAAAAAAAGTGTATCCCCGAACGGTCGTCGAATTAGGTTGTTCGGGGATATTTTTTTGTGAGAGATTGTGATTCAAATTTAAGGGGATTTAAGCAGGTTTACGGATGATTTTTAAAATCTTAGAAAAGAAGGAGTTTTCACAAAATATTTCTTGCCTTTATCCATGAAATTGTTTATATTGGCATCGAGTTGAGGGCAATTAGCTCAGTTGGTAGAGCACCTGACTTTTAATCAGGGTGTCGCAGGTTCGAATCCTGCATTGCCCACCACCTCAAATTTCAGTAAAATATGGACTTTGGAGAATCTTAAAAAATCTTGATTTTGTAAATTTTGTTACTAAGTTGTTACTATTTTTCTGTTTGTTACTATATTTGTGTTGTTACAAATTATATTTGATTGTTTGATCATAATTAATTTTTTTCGAAAAAGGGTCTCGTGAAAGTGGTTCGGATTGTTCTTGCTTTTTAATAAAACAAGGGTTGTTACTAAATTTGTTACTAAATTCCCTCGTTATACAAGTATTTTTGTGTGACAGATTCGTTTCCTAACTTTTTCGCTAGCAATGTTTATAATATTGAACCAATCCAATCGTTCTTTATCTGTTCCTTCGCAAAAATATACCATCAGTTTGTAGTTCAAAATTTGTTCTTGCTCGGACTTTTCGAGATTATGAAAGAACTGATAGTTAATTGAAAAATCTCCATTTAAATATTTGCAAATGCTCAAAATGCGTTGCTGTCCATCGAGTACTTCATAATCTCTACCTTCATTTTTCACCCAGTACATCGTATTTAAAGGAAAATTTCTGCGTACGGTTTTGATAACAGCTTGCTGTTGAGCATCCTTGTATATAAATTCCCGCTGATATTTCGGACGAATATTTAAACGGCCATCATATCCGATAACACCTTCTTCATCGTTATTTTTATATCCATCAAACAGTTCTCGAATCGGTATTTCGCGTAATTTTATTTTCATTGGATTCTCCTTATCAAAAGACGGCGATATAAATTTTTGCCGTTTATACTGGGACCGTGGCCAACCCAAATATCAGGGTTATCGCAATCTAACCAAATAATTTCAAACTGTTCAGGATTGTATTTATCTAAGAAAGTAATAGGAACCCCCATAACACCGTCGTAATCACAAGGAATATCTGCAACTTTATCCACATTGATTGCATCGTAATTATCATATTTCGGATATTCTTCGGGATTGTAATGTTTGTACAAGATTAATTTTTCATGACGTTTGGAGATGTCTAAGTTGGTAAGCCATTTTACTCCAGAAATTCGAATCATTCCTTCTTTATGCTGAGAAGATGTTGCATAATCTTCGTACTTGGATCTAAAAAATCCGACATTTCCAGTGAAACCGAAGCCATACCATATTTCGTTATTTTTGATGAGGGGAAAGACCGATTTATAGGTAACAGCATTTTGATGTCCGATTATCAAAAACTTTTTATTATGTATATGTAATTGCTGAATGTATTCTCTAAAAAGGCTGAATGGCGGATTTGTGCAAACAATTTCAGCTTCCTCTAACGCTTCAATTGCTTCGGGACTGCGAAAGTCACCATTTTGTCGTAAGGGAATCAGCTTCTTTTCTAACTTCCCGTAAATATTCTTAAAAACTTCTAATTTATATGAAGGTTTTTCTCTCTCGTAATGTGTTGTTATAAGTTTCTTTAATCCAAACTCATCGAATTTTAAGTAAAAATATTTAAAGAAATCGCTGTGTTCTGGGTCGTCGCAATTGCAGAAAACGGTCTTGTTTGCAAAATGATTTTTGTAGTGAGACAATTCCGCTTCAACATCCTCGATTCTGGTATAGAACTCATCTAACTTTTGCCTTTTGGCTCTTTGCAAGCTCTCACTCATCTCCTCTCTCCGGACCTATGCAATAATGGCAACGAAACTTCGTTAAATTAATTTAAAGATGCATATATTTTTTTTATTTCCCTGGAATCCAATTTCAAACTCTCGGGTTTTTGAGTTCAATCAATCACCTGTGAATAATCACTGGAATTGTTCTCCTGTTTGTCCTTTCTTGCTCT
>JAZLGP010000021.1:0-2310 GCA_045616365.1 Alphaproteobacteria bacterium
AACCGACGATAAATTCATCTTGCATTTAAAAGAAACCGAAGCTAGATTTAATCACAGAGATGATGATTTTACTGCTTTTGTTGTAAAATTATTTTTTGAAAAAAACTAAATTCGAAAAAGATGATGGTCTAGAGCCAAAAATTAATACCTTCCGATGCGACGGTCATAGAGCAATTTTATCTTTCCGCTTTTCACTTTATTATCGAAGAAAATAGTTTAATTAGGTTGTTTGTAGGATATGTTGATCAACAACCTGTTGCTATCGGGGTATTGTTTTTATATGCAGATGTTGCGGGAGTATGGGATGTTGTTACGTTGCCTGGTTTCAGAAATATGGGAATTGCGACAAGTATAGTTCGTCATATGCTTTTTTATGCGAATGATAAGTATGGTTATCGTACAGGTGTTTTAACGGCGACAAAATCTGGTGAAAATGTGTATCAAAAGATCGGATTTCAAAAGATTAAAGAGTTTTTTATTTTCAATGTTTCTAACGAAACAAATTCACCCAAACCAGAAATCTGAATACGCGGTCGCTTTTGTTCGATAACATTCTGAAAGCCTGCAACAAAAAATGGAAATTATTGAAAATGGATTACTCCAATATATCCAATGCTTCATATCCTAAATTTGTATGACGGACCAACAATTTTACTTTTTGGTTGGGATCAAGTCCCTTGAGATTTAGCTTTTTTAGGAGATAGGCATGAATAAATACGTCGTCTCCTGATCGCAGTTGCGCAAATCCGAAACCTTTTGATGGATTAAACCATTTTACTGTAGCTGAGACTTTTTTTGTATTTTCTTCCAGAGAATATTTGTTATGTGAGAGTACTTTTGTTATCTTTACAATCTGGTACCCTTTATCTGATTTTTGTACGGAACAAGTAATAACGTCATTTTTTGCTAAATCTTTTGAGTCTGATTCATTCACAACTGAAAAATGAACGAATACATCTTCAGGAATGTCTTCTATTTCAACGAAACCATAACCTTTGTACTGATTAAACCATTTTACTGTTCCGGTGAATTCTGCTGTATTCTCTTTGCTCATTATTGTATATCCACACTAATATCTATAACAACTATCTATTAGTTTGATCATATCGAAAAAACTTTTATAGAAAGTTAATGTGCTGCATTTTTTTTAGAAACTTTGCTAAAGAATAGTTAAAGTTTACGTTTGAACTTGTTTAAAGCTATTGACCTTTGTCCTGAATACATATAAATTGGACTCCAGTTAGGTCGAGTGGCAGAGTGGCTATGCAGAGGACTGCAAATCCTTGTAGATCGGTCCGATTCCGGTCTCGACCTCCATCTTAGATTCTGACTTATTGAAATGTTTGGTTTTTTGTATCAGGAAGGTGAATGAATAGTTTAACCAAGTTGATATTTTTCAGAATTTTCAGGACTATGGTATATTCTACAGTAGCTTTGGCTTTTTGTACGTGGATTGTTCAATCTTCTAAATATTTGGCATTGCTCAACAACAATTTGAGTTTGTCGAGATTTTTTCAGCTGACATCTTTTTTGTCGATAGATATCATCGCTTTTTTGTTGCCGATTACTTTGGCAGTATCTGCAGGGTTTGTTTATCACAGACTTGCAGAATCAAATCAGATAGTTGTGTTGCAGGCATCAGGAATAGCTCCGCAGAAGTTGCTGACACCTTTGATGGAATTATCTTTATTGGTTTGCGGATATTTGTATTTGAGTAATGCATATATTTCTCCAGTATCTTGGCGTGAATTCAGGCAAATGGAGTTTAATATAAAAAATAACATAGAACCTCCTGAGAATGCGGGCAAAATTTTTTCTGGCGGTAATTTTTCGGTATATGCTCAAAAATATTATGGAGGTTATGTTTTTGGAAATATTTTTGTTATTGATACACGAAAAAAAGAAAAAACTTGTACTGTATTTGCGAAAAAGGGGGCGATTGTTGATAATATTTTGACTTTGTCAAATGGGGAAAGGATAGAGGTGAATTTTAATAATCATGAAAATTCCACGACAAGCTTTCTTTCTTATATTTTTAACTTAAAGAAAATTCTCGATATACAAGATGCACAGGCACGTCCGAACGAAAAGTTTCTTTTGGAATTAATGAAGGAAGTTCCTGGGAATCCATCAAAAACTAAGGAGCAACATGCGCTGTTTCATCAAAAAATATTATCTCCGATTCTGACTTTGATTTTTTCTCTTGTGGCTTTTTTTATGGTTGGACTGGCTCCTTATGTTCGTAAAATTACCTATTCAAGAATAGCTTTGCTGATAACATTTTTAATTATTGTACAAGGAAGTTTTTTG
>JAZLGP010000022.1:0-11384 GCA_045616365.1 Alphaproteobacteria bacterium
ACGAAAATTTTTGAAGAAAACCTCGATTTACTGAACTTACATTTTTTTGAGAAGCAAATATTCCTGAATTATATAACTTTTGCTTATTCTCATAGTTAGAAACCCTCTTTTGAAAAGTTTCACAATTTCGAGAACTATTCCAGATCGGATTTTTCTCTGAATCACTCAAATACGATCCTGTTCCAACAGAATTTATCGAGGGAATCCGAGTATTGCTCGCACTTTCACTCAAAGATTCTATTGCTGCTGACTTACTCACCGACATATCGGTCTCTTCTGAAATTTTTTTTCCGCCTATATTCTTGACAATTTCCGTAGAAGGTCGCGATGAACCAAACTCCGAAATTAATTTTTTCAATGTAGATATCAAAAAACTTCTGACCATTGTAGCTTCCTTGAATCTTATTTCCGTTTTAGCCGGATGAGCATTAACATCCACCTCATCATATGGCATATTCAGAAACAATATCGCCACAGGATACCTTCCAGGATGCATAAGTCCAGAATAAGCAGACCTCAAGGCCAAAGAAAAAATTTTATCCTTAACAAATCTGTTGTTTACAAAGAAATATTGACAATTGGAAGACGGTTTATTAAAGGTCGGAACTCCGATAAATCCGTAAAGTGAATACCTTCCCTTTTCTATCTTCACCTCAAAAAGATTTTCAGCAAATTCCTCTCCGAAAATATCTTTAATCCGTCGGTGCAAACTATCAGTAGCTTCATATGAAAACTTTTCTTTATCTTTATCGTACAACGAAAACGAGACATTTTTAAAAGACAAAGCGACCCTTTTCAAAGTCTGCTGACATGCTTCATTTTCAGTGGCGTCAGATTTCAAAAACTTAAGACGAGCCGGAGTTGCATAGAATAAATCCCGAACAACAACAGTTGTCCCCTTTTCTCTGGAATCAAGCTCAAACTCTAAATTTTCTTTTCCTTCGGTATTCAAACGCCAAGCTTCTCCGCTATCATCATTAGATGAGACAATTGAAACTCGAGCAATAGACACCATAGATGGCAAAGCTTCTCCACGAAATCCGAAAGTGTGAATATCAAATAAATTCTCATCAGATAATTTTGATGTAGCATGACTCAAAACACAGAGTTTTAACGAATTTTTGTCCATCCCGGAGCCATTGTCGCTTACAGAAATCAAGCTTTTTCCCGCATCCTGAAGCCTAACTTCAACCTTTGTTGCTCCAGCATCTATAGCGTTTTCAACTAATTCCTTTACAACTGATGCTGGACGCTCTATAACCTCTCCTGCAGCAATTTGGTTGATCAAATTTTGAGACAGTACTTTTATCATGTTTCCCACTTTGGCTATATACCATATGATACCAAGATTTTCTTGAATTACCAACTGAACTTTATTGAGATTTAGGAATAAAAACTTCCGTTCAATCACAACTTCATTACAAGAGCATCCTGAATACTGTCATTAAATTTATAGTAATTTTTTCTTACAGAAATTTCCCGAAATCCCAACGCATTATAAAGGCTTCTGGCAATGTAATTTTTTTCAGCAACTTCTAAAAAAATTTCGCAATTATTTTTTTTAGCAAAGTTAATCACTTCAGAAAGCAGTCGTTTCCCCATACCGCACCTTCGATATTTCGGATTAACACAAAATGTTACAATATCTATACAATCCAATACTTTACGACACAATATAAAACCTTGATCTTCTCGAAAGCCAAAAAAGCTTTCGTCCGATAACATCGATTTAAATTCTTTTTCTGACCAAAAATCATCAAAACTTGTTTTTCTGATTTCAGCCAAATCCCAGGCATCTTCAAAAACCAATCTACGCATGGAAATACAATTTCAAAAATTCAAAATATATTTCTTCCAACTTTTTCAGATCCGCTGTTTTCACTCTCTCATTGCATTGGTGAATCGTCTCATCTTGAATTCCGAATTCAATAACATTGCAATGTTTTATCATATATCTTCCGTCAGAAGTGCCTCCACCTGCTGAAAATTTAGGAGTTAATCCCGAAACATTTTTTATCGCGGCAGAGAGCAAATTTTTCAACCTTTCATCATCGCAACAGTAAGCTTCCCCGCTAACTCTGAAAGTCAATTTTACTCCGAATTCCTCAGCCTTCTCAGAAAAAATTTGTTTCAATTGCTCCGAATTATAATCTGCACCAAATCGAATATTTATATTTGCCGAACTTTCTCCTGGAATAACATTTTCGGCATAATTCCCTGTAAATAACAACGTCGGCTCTAAATTCGTTTTAGGAAATCTTCGATCTTTGTATTTCCACCTATAATCTTTCATCTCCGCAACATATCTACAAATTTGAGTAAGAGAATTTTCACTATTATTATCCTGAGCATAAGCCACATGCAACTGTTTGCCCACCGACTTGACGCGGACATTTATGCTCCCGCGATGTCCGATAAAAACTCTGTCGCCTAACTCTTTATCTGAAGATGGCTCACCAATCAAACAATCATCAGGAATTTCCTCTTTTTCCTCTGCCCAATCCAATACCGATTGAATGCCTTGATACGTCCCAATTTCCTCATCCCCTGTAATAAAAATTTTTACAGATCCGTTGAAAGAATTTTCACCACTCCTAATGAACTTCGACAAAGCACAACAAAAAGCAGCAATCCCTCCTTTCATATCAGCAACGCCACGACCAATTAAAAATCCGTCTTGTTGAATAGGATCAAACGGATCGAAATTCCAGCCATCTCCAGCAGGAACAACATCAGAATGTCCAACAAATCCGAGTTTTGGTCCATCTCCTTTTTCAATTTTTGCGAATAAGTTCCGAACTGTTCTACCGCCTTCGGAAAATTCCAAAACTTTCGTTTCAAATCCCAAATTTTTTAGAAATTCCGAGATATAATCAATCGCTCCGTCGTCCGAAGGAGTAATACTTTTACACCTAACTAAATTCGAACAAAAATCAATAACGTCCATTTCTGAATCCCCTGTTCAATCCCGAAGTAGTTCATTAATCGAGGTTTTTCTGCGAGTTTGTTCCGTGACTTTTTTTACGATAACTGCACATGATAAATGTACTCCGTTCTTTGATGGATATGTCCCAGGAACAACCACCGAATAAGCAGGGATTTTCCCGTATGAAACCCTCCCAGTTTCTCGATCGATAATTTTTGTCGAAGCTGTCAGCATAGTTCCTGTTGCCAACACCGCTCCCTCTTCTACGATGACCCCTTCCGTGATAGAACTTTTTACACCAATAAAACAATTATCCTCAATAATTACAGGATTCGCCTGTAGCGGTTCAAGAACTCCTCCAATAGTCACACCGTCTGAAATATGGCAATTTTTTCCGATTTGAGCACAACTTCCGACTAACGCATTTGAATCAATCATTGTACCCTCATCAATATATGCTCCGACATTAACAAAGCTCGGCATCAGAACAACAGATTTTGCAACATAAGCAGTATAACGAACTAAACTTCCTGGAACAGATCGAAACCCCGCATTTTCAAAGTCTTCCCCCCTCCAATTTTTTGTTTTCATGGGGACTTTATCGAAAAAAGGACAAACTTCTCCTTGCATTATTTCGGAATTTGAATTTTTGAAAAATAAAAGGATTGCTTTTTTCAAATAATCATTAACTTTCCAAACTTTTCCTTGTTTTTCAGCAATTCGAAGTTCTCCTTTGTCCAATTTTTCTAAAGATTCATACATTGCGGATAAATCAGAAATCTCACCATTCCAAATCTGTTCAATTTTTTCTTTAAGCATTTTTCCTCCGTTCTCAAATCTCAAAAGAAGCAAATCTGTTCAAACTTCAATCCACAATATCATTTTTAGAATCAATAACAAAAATTAATTCAACGAAATTAATTACACTGAAAGAGCAACTCTCGAATTATTCATAAGAAAATCAACAATATCCTGACGACCAAGCAGAGGAGTAGAATTTATCGCAGTTTGTCTATCCCCATTAACAACATCAACTGATGCAGAATGTGACTTCAAATATTCTACAATATGATAATGCCCATTTTTTGTCGCAACATGCAACGGAGTGTCCCCGTTGTCATTAGTTTCATCATAATGTGCTCCATGAGTTACCAAATATTCCACTATATTTAAACTCCCATTGGTCGATGCTATAAATATTGGGGTAATTCCTTGATTCATACGGGCATTAATATTCGCCCCCTGAGATATCAAGTAGTCCATTACCTCCAAATGGCCATATAAAGTCGCCACATGCAGAGCAGTTCCTCCATCACGTCCACTTGCCTCAATTTCCGCTCCTTGTGATACTAGCCATTGCACTACATGCAGTTGACCGCTTTGAGCAGCAATACGTAACGGAGCAATGTCTTTCGGTCCCCTTGTATTTACATTTGCGCCATAATTTGCTAGAGCTGACACTATATCCCAGTACCCATTTTGAGCTGCTTTGTACAGTGGGGTAGTCCTTTCTTTCGACTTCTTATCAACATCAGCTCCATTCAGTATTAACCACTCTACTATATGAGAATATCCTCGTTCCGCAGCGACATGAAGAAGAGTCTTTCCACTTTCTCCAATTGCTTCAATATTTGCTCCGTGCTTCGCAAGCCACTTTAACATATCAAGAAGACCTCTCTTGGTTGCAAAAAACAAGGGAGTTTCAGCATTATCATAGGAAGCATTTATGTCGAATCCTTGAGCTAATAGATATTCTGCCACATTTAAAAAACCTTTTTGAATAGCTGTATATAGTGGTAAATATCCGTTAGCATCAACCTTATTTACATCAGCTCCATGCTCAACCAAAGACTTCACTATGTCCGAATGGCCTTCGTAAACAGCCATGTGCAAAGGTGAAATATTTTTGTTTGAACACGCATTAACATCAGCATTATAAAGAATTAGGGATTTTACTATTTCTTCATAGCCGTTTTGCGAGGCAATATGAAGCAAAGTGAGACCGGCAGAGTCAACATCATTATTTTGTGCCCCATGTTTTAATAAATACTTAACAACATTATGATGATTATGCCACGTCGCTATACGTAAAGGAGTAATATTAGAAAAGTCTCTTGCGTTAACATCAGCATCGCTTATCACCAAATGTTCAACAACGTTTAAATGTCCATTCGCAGATGCGATATGAAGAGCTGTACTTCCCTCCAAGCAAGAAGCATCAACATCCGCTCCAAACCCTACCAGCCAATCAACTATATCTAAAAGCCCTATCGATGAAGCAATATATAAAGGAGATATTCCTTCATTTGTTTTTGCATTAATATTAGCTCCGCGAATTATAAGATACTCAGCTATACATGAATGTCCGTTTTGTGCAGCCGCATGCAAAGGAGTCATACCATCAGATGAAGCAGCATTAACATCGGCCCCATGAGTTGCAAGCCATTCTACTACCTCCAAGTGACCACCTGCCGACGCAATGTAAATTGGTGTATATCCATCCTCAACTGCATAATTAACATCTGCACCATGCATTGCCAAATATTTCACCAATTCCAATGAACCATTACAAGCTGCAACATATATTGGTGTATATTTTTTTCTGCCCGTACGCACATTGACATCAGCATCATGATCCACTAACCATTTAAGCACATCAAAATGCGTATTTTGTGTAGCAATATGTAAAGCCGTGCATCTGTCCGCACAAAATCCATTAATATCAGCTCCGTGCTCTACCAAATAGGAGACAATATCTGAGTATCCCTTTTGAGCAGCGATATATAGTGGAGTAATTCTCTGATTTGTACATATGTTGGTATCAGCACCATGATCTACTAAACATTTAACTATATTCCAATATCCCTGTTGTGCGGCAATATATAATGATGTAACTCCCTCTGCTGTACGAGCATTGATATTTTTTACTCCCCGATTTAACAGATACTCAGCTACTTTAAAATGTCCGTTTTGTGCTGCTACATGCAGCGAAGTGTATCCATTCACACTCTTTTCATTAATATCTGCTCCATGGTTCGATAAATACTCAACTTTAGTTAAATTTCCTTCCCATACAGCCAAAAACAGTTGATGAGTCATTCGTATAGTGGGATCAATCGTTCTCATTGCACTTATTTTCGAACACGATAAAATTGCGACAAAGAAGGTAGCCACTATTTTTTTATTCATATTGAATCTCCATTTATCTAAAGAAAAAATTTGCTATCTACATAAAAAATTTATCTCAGCAATCTGTTGTGCTAGATATAATGTATATTGTTAAAATTATCAATAAAAAAAATACATATTTAAATAAATAACCATTAAATCTTTGTAAAGGTTTTTGAAAATTTGTTGATTGTATATCAATAAAAAACAGACTTCGCCGAATCCACATTAAGCTGCTGAAGCAATTTGATAAATACCGCTTAGATCTCGTATATGCATATAACTTTCAAGAATGTAAATTATTTTTTCGTATATTTTTTCATCTATATTAGAACGTCTCGCTTTCATCTTGATAGCTAATTGCAAAGCTGTTTCTCCATCATCATTGACGGCATCAACATTTATATTATGAATCACTAGATATTTGACTATATCCAAATAACCTTCTTGGGCAGCTAAATGCAAACAAGTATTTCCATAAATGCCTACTTCATTAATATCCGCTCCGTATTCAACTAAGCATTCCATGATTTTTAAAAAACCTCCTTGAACAGCCGCATACAACGGAGTAGCCCCCTGATTAGTACGCACATTGAAACGTGCCCCGTTAGATAACAACCATTTAACCATATGCAAATGTCCATACACAGCTGAAACATACAGAGCTGTACTCCCGCAAATACTAGTCCTGTTGATATCTGCGCCGTATTTAACTAAACATTCCACTATATTTAAATGTCCGTTCCAAGCAGCAACACACAACGGAGTAGGTCTTTCTTTTATATGCATGTCTACATCTGCACCGTGATCTAGTAATAATTTAACAGCCTCCAGATGATTTTCTTGAGACGCAATATGAAGAGGAGCATATCCACCGCAACTGATTGCGTTGATATCAGCTCCATGCCCTATCAGATATTCCATTATGTCTAGATTTCCTTCCTGTGCAGCAATATATAGCGGAGTACCCCCTTGATTTATACGTGCATTGACATTTGCATCATGTTCTATCAGACATTTAACGATATCCAAATGACCTTCTTGAGACGCGACATGCAAACAAGTATTTCCACAAAAGCCTGCTTCATTAACATTTGCTCCATGTTCTGTCAAATATTTAACTATACTAAGATGTCCCTCCTGAGAAGCTATATACAGAAGAGTAGCACCCCAAGCCAGTTGAAAATTAATATCTATGCCTGAATCGACTAAATCTTTTATAAAATCTAAATCTCCATCAATTAACGCATCGGCTATCACAATTTCGTGAAACGGATCAGATGAACGAGTTTGCTTATTTTCTTGAAATGGAATCATCGCTATCACTTCAGAACACAAACATATCGTTATACAAGAAATTATCGCAATTCGTTTATTTATGACTGATTTACATTTTGATAAAAGAGTAGAGTGGTTAAAGAAAAAACGAAACATAGAGCTCAACATACTGCCCTCCGTAAATTTAATTACTTATATAATATGATCTTGTTTTGCGCATGTCACTCGTTATCTATATGATTTTTATTAAAAATATTGTTTTTAAATTTAATAAAATTAAATGATTTTTAATCAAAAAATCCCTATTAACAGAATTCTAAGGAATAGCTAAACCAAAAAGACTGAAAAATTCAATAATTGTCACTTAATACTAATATTCAAGCGCAAAACGCAGCATAATCCCTCAAATAAATATTCTTATTAATTATTTATTTGAATTTTCACAAAATATGTTTATCTTTTTCTCTCTTCAAGAACAGCATTTTCATAAGCAGAAATATCTCCATTGAAGACAGTGACTTTTTGATCTTTCACTATGTATATTGTGTTTGCAATACGGTTAAGAAAGTTTCTGTCGTGCGAAATCACAATTACTGCACCACCAAAAGTCGTTATACTATTAATTAATGATTCTCGCATTTCTAAATCTAGATGGTTTGTTGGCTCGTCCAGAATCAACAAATTCGGTTTATCTGCTGTCAGAGTCGCAAATAGCAATCTTGCTCTTTCCCCTCCCGAAAGTTGCCCCACTTTTTGAAATACTTTATCTTGTTCAAAACCGAATCTTCCCAAATGATTCCGAATTTGTGTTTCATTCGCACTTGGTAAATGCTGTCGAACATGCTCTAAAGCTGTTTTTTCTAAATCAAGAGTTTCAAATTGATCTTGTCGATAGAAAGCAATTTTCAATTTATTATTCGCTTGCCGAACACCTTTCTTTTGTTTCAATTCCCCTGCTAAAAATCTGGCAAAAGTCGTCTTTCCGTTACCATTTTTTCCAACAATAGCAATTCGATCATCCGGTAAAATAGATCCTGATAAATTCTTCAATACGACGCGATCATCATATCCAAGATTCACCCTATCGAAAGTTAAAATTGGCGGAGATAACGGTTCGACTTCCGGAAAATTAAAAGCAATTGTCGGATCATTCTGATCTACAGCAATGAACTTTAATTTTTCCAAAGCTTTCATCCTACTTTGAGCTTGTTTTGCTTTGGTCGCTTTATACTGAAACCTACGAATAAACTCTATCATGTGCTTTCGTTTTTCCTCGATCTTTGCGTTCTGTGCCTCAGCATTTTTCTGTTGCAAACTATAAGTATCGAGAAAAGTGTCAAAATTTCCGTTATATTTAGTAATTTTCTGATTTTTCAGATGAAGGATCGAGTCTGCCGTTGAGTTCAAAAAATCTCGATCGTGTGAAATCAAAATAAAACTTTTCGGATATCTTTTCAAAAACGACTCGAGCCAATCAGCAGTTTCCAAATCTAGATGGTTCGTCGGCTCGTCCAACAGCAAAAGATCAGGCTCCTGAAACAACACTGCACCAAGAGACATTCGCATACGATAACCTCCGGAAAAAGTATTTAGAGGACGAGTTTGCTCTTCGCTGTCAAATCCTAAACCTCGCAGAACCACAGCCGCACGAGACTCCGCACCGAAAGCATCAATCTGAAGCAATCGATCGTAAATCTCGGTAATTCGATTTGCATCTTCGCAACTTTCCAGCTCATGCATCAACTGATCGCGCTCAATATCCTGCGACAAAAGATATTCCAGCGGAGTCTGCTCACCATCCGGCATCTCCTGCTTTACCGAAAGCACTCGCCAATTCTCAGATAGTTCAATTTTCCCACTATCGGAATCTAACTGATTCAGAATGAGCTTGAATAGAGTAGATTTTCCCGAACCATTCCGCCCTACCAATCCGATGTGATGCTTGGATGAAACCTGAAAAGACACATCGTCCAGCAACTGCCGTCCTGAAATATAATAGCTCAAACCTTTTACTGTAAGCATAGAATTCTCCGATTTGCCGCTAATTATCAATTGGTTAGAAATAAATGTCAAGTTTAGAACAATAGTTCACAGACATACTATTTTTGGATAAAGTAAACATCAACAAGTCATTATTGTCGTGCGAAAAAAGTATAATGCATAAGAAAAAAGAAAGCATTATAATCATCACCTGGTAGACGCAAAGGCCTTTTTTTATTTTATCATAGGCTAAAATATAAATAAAAGTTAACTTTCACACTGCAATAAATTTTCATAAATTTTACGTTTTTTACTATTCTTGTACAGAGTTAATTACAGGATAGGTTAGTCGATCCGATTCAGTTTTGTATTTTCGTAGTATCTGTAAAAATTTTAGATTTAATTAGAAGGAGGAAAAAATGTCTAAATTTTTGTTGATAGGTTCAGTTGCAGCAGTATTGTATGGAAATTGTGTTTGGG
This sequence comes from Alphaproteobacteria bacterium, assembly GCA_045616365.1. Classification (GTDB taxonomy): domain Bacteria; phylum Pseudomonadota; class Alphaproteobacteria; order UBA3830; family UBA3830; genus UBA3830. The sequence goes on from JAZLGP010000022.1 coordinate 9,833, forward strand.
CAATAAATACAGACACATCTGCAAATTGTGGCTGCAGATCGACGTTAGAAAGCTTGCAGGAACAAATAAGCATGGAAAAAACGAGACGAACTCAAGATGTTCAAGCAATAAAGATGCAACTTAACGAAGAGAAATACAAAAGGGATCAACTTGAAAAAGAAGTGCAGGAACTTCAGGAAGAAATCGAGCAAGCGAAGAGAAAAAAACTTGAAGAATCCAAAATTGAAGATATGAAAGATTCTTCATTTAAAGGTTTCTCTATAAATCGAAATAAAACTGACTTTGGAAAATTGCAGGATCAAAGAGGCAAGATTTTGCATTCTCGAAAGAACAATAAATATACAGAATTACAAGCGTCGGAATACAAAGGAGAAATTTTTAATGGAAAAACTCAACCAAACACGCTTCGACATTATAAGTCATTCCCTAACCTAAAAAAGATGAATATTTCCGACCTAGATTTGGAATACATTTACAAATCATCATTAAAATTCCCGAAATTAAACGAGTTAACAGTTGACAGCGAAATAAACGAAGATAACTTCTCAGCACTAATGTTTTTGTTATCACAAGCACCAAATTTGAATATTTTAAATATCGCAACGGCACTTCTATCGACCGAACATTTAGAAGAATTAAAGAAATTTGAAAATACTGAATCTACTTATAATCTAAATCGAGATAACCTAAATCAAGTATCTAACGATCTTGAAAATTTATCTTTGGTAGATCGTCCTCAAAAAAAGATATTGAAAATCCATCACATTCTTAGAGGACTAAAAATTGATAAATTTATCGGAGAAAATGAAGCAAAGCTAAATCAATTGTCTAATACATTAATGCGTAACCCAATGTTAGAAACTTTAGACCTTTCCGGATGCGGTTTAACAATATTACCGGAAGCTATAGGAGCTTTGAAAAATTTGCGCTCCTTGAATCTCAGCGGGAACAAATTAAATAAATTGCCGGAATCTATTGAAAAACTCGCTAATTTAGAAGAATTATACTTAGATGGAAATCACTTAAGATCAATACATCAGATACTTTCTCTGAAAAATCTAAAGATATTAAGCATTAATATCTCTGATGATTCAGCATTCTTATCGGCAAATCTAAATCAGTTGAAAGAAAAGAATCAAAATTTGAAAATATTAACAGATTCAGCGCAAAACTATACGGAACCGACTCAAAATAGTCAAACAACTTCACAATCTACGCAGAATGATATGAGACCAAATCGGAAAGAACTGATAAATTCCGACGAGATACATGCCCCATTGTTATCGAAAAGAAGAAAATAATCGATTTATCTATATCTTCGTTAGGCAAAAAAGCCGTTGATAGCGGCTTTTTTTTCATTTAACTGTACGCATGATCGCCCAAAACCAAAAAAGCCCCTCACAAATTGAATGAGGGGCAGATGGAGTAAGATATAATGAAGAAAAAAATAAACTGATTTTATTAAGCCTGGCAGTGTGTTACTTTCCCATGCCTTAAGACATAGTATCATCACCGCTGAGGACTTTCGCTTTCCAGTTCGGGATGGGATGGA
>JAZLGP010000023.1:0-51841 GCA_045616365.1 Alphaproteobacteria bacterium
CCAGGCACAGGTCTTTTATCAATATGCTCGTGCATATAATTTCGACCCTCACTGCTTATCAATTGAAATCGACTAAGCCTTCCTTTTCTACTCACCATCTCTCTCTTTCTATTCCATAATAGGGGTTATTAACAAAAAATACAGAAAAGGAAACAAAACAAGTCGTTTTAATGGTAAGATTTTTGGAGATATAAAGATAGCTACAAATGAAGCGAATGAAGCAATTGCAAAAATGAAAAATGGCATAGATGAAAAAATAGCTATTATCCGTAATATTAGAGAGGAAAAGGTTATTCAGGATTTTATTGACCAAATTAAAAAAGTCAACTACTTCAATCGTCTTATATCTTTCATGGATAAAGATATAACCGGATATTACGAAGCACTTTTAAGAATAGAACCGTATGAGAGTATCAAGAAGTAAATGATTACTAAATACAATTCGGGGCAATCTTCTGACTGCCCTGATAGAAATATCAACACTTATGAGAACACTTTATTTCTGATCCATTTTTAACGCAGCAAGAAAAGTTCCGTGAGGAATTTTTACATTTCCGATTTCCCTCATTTTCTTTTTACCTTCTTTTTGCTTTTCAAGAAGTTTTCGCTTACGAGAAATATCCCCCCCGTAACATTTCGCTGTGACATCTTTTCTGAAAGCGGAAATAGTTTCACGTGCAATCACCTTTCCGCCCACAGCTGCTTGGATTGGTATTTTAAACATATGTTTCGGAATTAAATCCTTCAATCTTTCACACAGCTGGCGACCTCGATATTCTGCATTATCTTTATGAACAATCATGGACAATGCATCGACCTGCTCTCCGTTTACAAGGATCGACATTTTTACCATTTCATTTCTTTCGAATCCGTGAATCTGATAATCAAAGCTGGCATACCCTCTACTGATAGATTTCAATCGATCGTAAAAATCATAAACTATTTCGTTTAACGGTAACAAATACTCGACCAATGCTCTGCTTCCGATATAAGTCAAATTTTGCTGAACGCCTCTTTTTTCTTCACACAGTTTCAGAACACTTCCCAAGTACTCATCAGGCAAAATTATTTTTGCGAGAATCCAAGGCTCTTCAATATACTCTATCTGAGTCGGATTGGGCATGTCTGAGGGATTATGCAATTCTAAAACATCTCCGTTAGTCAAATGGACTTTGTACACAACGCTCGGAGCAGTCGTAACTAAATCCAAGTTATACTCGCGCTCCAGCCTTTCTTCAATAACCTCTAAATGAAGCATTCCTAAGAATCCACAACGAAATCCGAAACCCAACGCTTGCGAAGTTTCAGGTTCGAAAGTAAAACTAGCATCATTCAGATTTAACTTTACTAAGCTCTCTTTTAATTTTTCATAATCAACAGTATCAACTGGAAAAATACTGCAAAAAACCACCGGAATGCTTGGTTTAAATCCTTGCAACGGTTCACTCGTCGGACGATTTTCTTCGGTAATGGTATCCCCTACCCTTGCATCTCCAACACTCTTAATCCCTGCAATAATATAACCAATTTCTCCTGGATTCAGCTGTTTTACTTCCTTCGGTTTAGGAGTGAAAATCCCGACTTTTTCAACAGGATATGTCATCTTCGCAGCCATCAATTTGATTTTCATTCCCGGCCTAAGAATTCCATCTTTCACTCGCACCAAAGTTACAACCCCCATGTAAGGATCATACCAACTATCCACCAACAATGCCTTCAACGGAGCATTTTCTTCGCCTTTCGGCGCTGGAAGTTTTGTAACCAGAGCTTCCAAAACATCCTCGATTCCAAGTCCCTGTTTTGCAGAAATTTCAATCGCATCCGAACAATCTAAGCCAATTACGTCCTCAACCTGCTGCTTTACACGATCGACATCTGCTGCGGGCAAATCGATTTTATTCAGAACAACAATAATCTCGTGATCATGTTCCAAAGCCTGATAGACATTCGCTAAAGTCTGAGCTTCAACTCCCTGAGTTGCATCAACTACCAGAATAGAACCCTCACAAGCAGCAAGAGATCTACTGACCTCATAAGCGAAATCTACATGACCCGGGGTATCCATAAGGTTCAATTGGTAAGTATTGCCATCTTTTGCTTTATAATCCAAACGGACAGTTTGGGCCTTAATCGTTATGCCTCTTTCCCTCTCAATGTCCATGGAATCCAACATTTGATCGTGAAACTCACGATTATTGATCGCACCACAATACTGCATAAGACGATCAGCCAAAGTAGATTTTCCGTGATCGATATGAGCTACAATAGAAAAATTTCTTATAAATTTCATTGACCTCTCAACTTTCCGCCTAATTTTTCTGCATACTCCACAATTTTACTTGAAACCTTTGCCGCTTCTTCTTCCGTCAAAGTTCTGTTAACAGCATCTAATATAACCGTAACTCCAATAGACTTTTGCGTTGAATTTATCTTAAATGAATCGAATATATCAACCTTTACAACAAGATTGTCTAATTTGTAGATTCCATTGACCATCTCGCCGACAGCGGTTGCCTCATTAAAGATGAAAGAAAAGTCTCTCTCAATCTTAGGGAAAACTTTATTGCTATATTCCTTTGTTCGATTCTTTTTCAATTCAACCACTGTCGGAAGAATTTCAAAGGCAACTATACGCTCTGATATTCCAAAAAGTTTGTTGATTTTCGGATGTAATTCACCAAACCAACCAAGTAATTTTTTTCCCAAATACACTGATCCACTTCTGGATGGATGATAATAAGACGGCGCATTTGTTTCAATTTTCAAGTTTTTAAGATTGATCCCATAAAAACTTAATACCGAAAAAAAGTCTGCTTTTACATCAAAAACATCATAATTCCTTTTCTTATTGAGCCAATTTCGAGAACTTGCCGAACCAGATCTGATTCCAGAAATATGCGTTTTCTGATCACAATCATTTGCAAACACATGCCCTATCTCGAAAATACTTACGTTATCCTCTCCATAGTTTAAAGATAAAACAGCTGTTTTTAACAAATTCGGTAACAATGACGGACGCATCACTTCAAAATCCTGAGTAATCGCATTCATTATAGAAATTAACTTACAATTTTCCTTGAACGCTTCCGCCAGCTCTTTCTTAGTGAAAGAGTAAGCCACAACTTCCGACATATTCCGGAAAGCCAATAATTTTTTCAAATTTGTTGCTTGCTGAGCATCTTTCAAAAGAATGTCTTCCCCAAATGATACCTGAGATAAAGGATTTTCCTGAACATTGTCATATCCGTTAATACGCAATACTTCTTCAATCAAATCTTCTTCTATCTTCAGATCGTGCCTCCATGACGGAATCGAAAAATCAACAGAAAGTTCGTCTTCAGAAATTACATTCAAACCAAGCCCTGTCAAAATTTCCTTAACTCTGCTCCAATCTATATCACACCCAGAAACACTCTTGAGCTTCTGTTTTGTTAATTTTACAACCGAATCTCTCTCTTCAGCGCTACCAATTGAGAAGATCTCTCCAGCAGAACCCCCGCAAATTTCTAGGATCATACTGGATACTTGATCCAAGTTCTTTAAACATCCCTCGCGATCAATACCTCTTTCGAATCTGGTCCGAGAATCGCTAATCGCATCAAGATAAATTCCCGTTCTCGCGATACAATCCGGATTGAAGTAAGCCGACTCAATCAAAATATTTTTCGTGTTTTCATCGCAAGCAATCTCGCCTCCGCTTTTTATTCCCAATAAACACAGAGGTCTATGATTGTCATCTTCCGAAATCAAAACATTCGAATTCAAAACATATTGCTCACCTTTGAAATCTGTAAATTTTTCATCCCTATTCGCGAATCGAATATTTAAATTTCCGTTGATCTTATCCAAATCATAGATCTGAAATGGAGCCCCACAATCAATCATGCAATAATTCGAAATATCAACAACTGCCGAAATACTATTCAACCCAGCATTTTTCAGCGAATCTTTCAACCATTTCGGAGATTCTCCATTCTTAATTCCACGAATAACTCTAAAAGACATTTGAGGAGCATAATTGAAAACCGCTTGATTTTCATAAGATACCTCCGTCAATATCGAGGAATCAACTTTACATAAATTTGATTGACTCTCGATAAATTTTCCCGCTCCAGCAGCAGACAAGTCACGAGCAATTCCCTTAACAGAAAAACAATCTCCACGATTCGGCGTTATAGAAACATCTAAAATTCCACCTTCGAAACCAACAACATCGGCAATAGATGTTTTCAAATCGATATCTTCTGATACCTCAATGATTCCATCAAATTCTTCTACTGATTCGATCGCCAATTCATCAAAAGAACACATCATCCCTTGACTTTCGACTCCTCGAATTTTGCTTTTTTTCAATACTTCATTAGACGCTGGAATCAATGCTCCTGGCAAAGCCAAAATCGCAGTTATACCTGCACGAGCATTTGGTGCTCCGCAAACTATTTGGTATGTTTTTCCATCACCATCAACAACTGAACAAATTTTCAATTTATCCGCATTTGGATGCTTTTCTGCTTCTAAAACTTTCACCAATTTAAAATTTCTGAAAACAACTTCGGGATCTAAAAGATCATCAACTTCCAATCCGATTGCTGTCAACTTTTCTGCAATCTGCGAAATGCTTAAATCTGTCTCTAAATATTTTTTCAGCCAATTAAATGAAAACTTCATTTCATTCTCCTATAAATCCGTTGGAGAAAACCCGAAAGTTTCTCTCCATTTTTCATTCGATTCAAAATAGTTTCTCAAGTCAGGCACCCCGTATTTTAACGATGCTAAACGTTCAATGCCTAGACCGAAAGCGATTCCCTGATACTGTAATGGATCAATGCCCCCTGCTTTCAATACATTCGGATGAGATACTCCGCAACCACCGATTTCCAACCACTTGTCCCCCTCTCCGAAAACCATTTTTCCGTTTACAATACTATAATTTATATCGACCTCTGCTGACGGTTCTGTAAATGGAAAAAAGCTCGGTCTAAATCTCACCGACAAGTCCTTCAAGTCAAAAAACTTTTTCAAAACATCCTTTATCAGCCATTTTAACTGAGCCATGCCGACTCCCTTTTCGACTACCAACATTTCGACCTGATCGAACATCGGAGTGTGGGTTGCATCGTAATCGCTACGGAAAGTTCTTCCTATAGTAAAAAATCTCAGAGGAGGCTTATGCGAAAGCATGTAACGAGTTTCTACCGGCGAAGTGTGCGTACGCAACAATTTTCTTCCGTGTTCGTCTGCAGTAATCTTCAGATAAAAAGTATCATGCATCGTCCTCGCCGGATGATATTCAGGCATATTCATGGCATCGAAATTAAAATGCTCGCTTTCGATGTCAGGACCTTCAAAGAACTGAAACCCGTATCCACTCAAAATCGTTGAAATTTCCGAAAACACTTTACTAATCGGATGAATATATCCAAAGGATTTAACATCCACCGGCATCGAAACATCTATTTTCTCATTCGCCAATTTTTTCTCTAATTCCAACATCTCAAGATCACTTGCTTTTGCATCCAATCTCTCAATAATCGAGCTCTTTACTTCATTAATTTTCGCTCCGATTATTTTCTTATCTTCCGGAGACAAATTTTTCAAATTCTTGAACTTTTCCGTAAGCTTACCGTTCTTTCCCAACACCGCAACACGAATCTCATCTAATCTTTTCAGATCCTTGCACTGATCAATTTCAAAGATACAACTGCCTAATAGTTTATCAAGTTCTGCTATCATTTTTTCCTCAAAACTTTTGGGTGATCATATCATAATTTCAGGTATGCTTGAAGTCCCTAGCTCTCAGATCGCCACATGACTCAAAATCTAATCTTGTCGAAAAATTCGATAAATTTGAAAAGTTTTGCTTTTTAAGTTACAATAATTGGAGTGGGGGTGTAAGATGCAAGAATATGTCAATCAAGTCTTTAAAATTGTAGAAGTTTATCCTATGGTTACGGCCATAGCTTCGAATTTAATTTTAGGAATTATATTTTTTCTTTCCATTTATTTGCCAAAGAGATTTATTGACAAAGAATTGAAAAGAATCAGAAAGAATCCGTTATGCGAGTTTGATAAAATTGCAGTCTTAATTGCAGGAATGATCTTCTCAGTTGTATTCTGTGTAGCGGGGTCTGAGATTCTTTCCGGACTTGTTCTTCACAAAATACCGGATGAATTCATTTCGATACTTGTAATATTTTCGGCAGTATCGGTTTTGATCCGAGCATTATTGGACTCCAACCTATTAGAAAAAAAAGCTATCCCATCCCATTTTAAGTTATATCGTGTTTCCTTCTTATCATTTTTAACAGCCTCGTCTTTTTCAATTCTATCAACAAAATTTCCAAATTATATCAGTTACGGTTTTACCTCTTTCATTCTGTTATACTACTTTTCAGAGCTGTATGTGGAAAGAAGAACAATTGATCGATGTTTCACTCTGTTAACAACCAAAGAATTCTCTGTGGGAATAAAGTTAATTGATTTTATGAGCCGCAATTTTGCATTTATCACATTTTTAGGAATGGCAATAATTCCAGTAATAAACAGTAAGGCGAAGATTCCCATGGACACGGTTTTATACATTAACATTCGGGATATGTTCTTTGTTTTAGCTGGAATGTTTTTACTTCAGGGAACTTCTTCATCTATTGCAAATAAGTTTGTGAAAAAGTTAAACGATCTTCATAGAGAGCAAGGATCCAAAGAATCAAACAAAGCACGTAAAACAAATTGGCTATGGATATGTGACGTCATTATAACAGCATATTACGTAACCATTGTTACCGCAATTCTGTGGCTCATCGGGGTTGATATTCAAAAATATATTTTTCATGATACGATAGTGAGCATCGTTTTTGTGACTTTCGGATCGATGTTGATTTGTAAAGCGTTTGGCGAGTTTTTAAATTCTCTTGTCGATAAAGCCGATCCTGGTAAACGAGAAAAAATTCTGACTTTTATGCCAATCATCAAGGTTGCGTTTAACATTTCCTTGCTCTTTGTCTCCGCATTGATCATTTTGCCTTTGTTCGGAATAGCGATAATACCAATGTTAACTTCTCTTACTGTCGTGTGGGGAGCTCTAGTATTGGCAGCACAAGACATTATTAAAGGGTTCTTGCAAGGAGTTGTGTTTTTATTCGAAAATAATTTTTATATAGGAGATTGGGTAACAATCAACGGAAAAAACGGAATGGTTATCAAAATTTCGCTAAGAACTTTAACTTTACGTGCGGCAAACGGAAATGAGTATATAATTCCCTACAATACGGTAGGAGAAATAACTAATCAGTCAAGAGAGTATTTCTTACACATCGAAAATCTTTTAGTTGCACCAAATGCCGATATCGATAAAGCAAGTGATCTTTTAGAAAAAGTGGTAACCGAATTAAAATCAGATCCGAAATACTCGAGCAAAATTTTTGGAAATGTTAACATAATCGGCATTAATACTCTTTCTGATGAGGGTATAAAGATATGTTGGACTCTCAAAGTTGATCCAGATTTACACCTGTTACAGTTAGAAATTTACAAGCGACTCTTTCCTCTATTACGTGAAGCAAAAATCTCTATTCCATACAAACAAGAGTGCGTTAATAATTTACAGACAGAAAAAAATAAGAGAGCAGTGAAATAATCTATCATTCAACAGACTCAACCTGCTGCCATATGCACATGATGGTTGCGTATCAGGTAGTTATTTCAACGGATTCGAAATCCCGCGTAGTATTAGATTTTTGCTTGAGATTAATGAAACATTCTTACAATCAACTTCTCTAAGTGTTTTCATTTTCTAGTACAAAATAAATTTTTACTTGATGTTTTTCTGAAATTTTCAAAACTGTGTTTGTTTTTCTTTTAAGTCCTTCTGAAACAGTTTATTGGATTTCTAACTTACAGTCGCCCATCTTTTTTGAAAGGAAAGTTGATCCTATTTCAGCATGTTTATTGAAACGTTCTTTTTTTCAAAAGACTCCCTGAATCCTTCGTATTCTCAAAAATCATACCACTTTTTAAATCACTTAAGACTTCGGCTTCCAAAACTTAAAAAGCCCCTCCCAAAGAACAACAAAACAAGCAGCAACTTTTTCATAAAAATCAAATACAAAAAGCGCGCACTCCAAGGTGCGCGCAAAACGAAGAAAAAGATAATCTCTACGCTACTTTGCTTTCCAACATTCTCTTCATTTTACGAAAACGAGCTGAAAGCAAACAATCGCAAGTATTTCTCAAATAATTATCGATACCACCGTTCTTTTCAACAGTACGAACAGCATGAGTCGACAACCTAACTCTGATCTTGATTCCCAACGTATCACTCAGGAAAGAAACATTCTGTAAATTCGGCATAAACCTATGACGAGTCTTGTTATTAGCATGGCTAACTCTGTTACCGTACAAAACCTTTTTACCTGTTAATGGGCATACTCTAGCCATTTCAAAACCTCTTTTAAATAAGCGTATATATTTATACAAAACACAGTCTTTTATGTCAACGTCAAAATTAAACTTTCCCCTCTTCATCCAACTTTTGAGCAGCAAAAACCGTTTCCTGAATCTGTGCAGCTAAATCTTGCACGTTTCCTGGAGTATGAGGTACAAACACAACATTAGACTTCGAATGTCCCCCAATTTCTTTCAGAGTATCGATATACTGAATCATTAAAACCATATCCATAACATGAGATGCACGAGTTCCCGGTATTTGTTTTACGAATTCCTCAACCGATTGTCCCATACCTTCAATAATCGCTTGACGCTGTCCTGCAATACCTTTTCCATGCAAAATGCTGGACTCTGCTTCCGCCTCGGCCTGCTTAATTTTGATAATCTTGTCAGCTTCACCCTTTTCTGTAGCCGCAACCCTCAATCTTTGAGCTGTGTTAATTTCATTCATCGCCGCTTTGACATTTGCATCTGGATTCACATCGGTAACCAACGCTTTAATAATGCCATAACCAAACTCAGACATCTGACCTTCAAGTTCATTTTTAACAGCAATTGCGATATCATCTTTCTTAGAAAATACATCATCTAAAACCAATTTCGGAACTTGTGCTCTAACTAAATCAAAAACGAAAGCTTTGATCTGATATTCCGGATCCTGCAACATATAACAAGCCTCGTAAACTTTCTCCGGAAGCACTCTGTACTGAACTGCCACAACTAAATTCACAAAGACATTATCTTGAGTTTTTGTTTCAACCGAAACATTTAGCTGACTAATTCTCAGCGAAAGTCTAGTAAAAATACTATCAACAACCGGAATCTTAAAATGCAACCCCGAATGCGCAATACTATGAAATTTCCCTAACCGCTCAATAATCGCACAACTTTGCTGTTGCACCACAAAAAAGCCATTAAACACAACAAAAACAATCAAAAAAAATAATAAACAAAACGTTGCTCCGTCTGCTCCAGCCATAATGATTCACTCCACTGTATAACTAATCCCTTTCGGCAAATTAAAACAATCCGCCTGCAATTAATGTATAGTATATAATGAAAAGATTAACAAAGAATTTAAATAAACTCTTTTCCCGCTCGATCCTCTAGCAAATAAAGAGAGAGCAACGCCAAAATCGATACAAAAACTATCGGAATAACAGACAAATAAGAAGCCCCCATCTCTGTCACCGAATTCATTAGTGGAGGAGTTAGTCCTCCGAAAACAGCTTGTGCAAAACTAAGAGAAAGAGACACTGCGGTACAACGAACTTCTTTAGGAAAAGCCTCGGCAAAAAATGCAGCTCTGCAGGAATAATATACCCCCAAAGAAAATCCCATTAACGCCTGAAAAATCAACCAAAAATAATAGGACTTTACGGGATAAAAAACCATATATCCGAATGAAAGCACAGTCCCCAAAATACCTATTATTAAAAAAGGCTTTCTTTTGAAAATATCTGATAAATATCCTGCTGCCAAAATGGATATCAAAGAAACAACAGATGCAACAGATCCACAAGTCGCCGCCTGTTTTAAATTTAACATTCCCTGAGTTACCAAACAGCTCGGAAGGAACGTCCATAAAGTATAAAAAGATACCGCGCTAAATGCTGTAATCGAAATTGTACAAAAAACCTCTTTTTTATGCTCGACTAACATTGTCACAATGGACTTCTTCGAAGAATTCGAATCATTTTTTTCCTGTTTCGGTATCAAAAAAGCAAAAGGCACCAGAAAAATTCCCAAAAGAAAAGGAATTCTCCATGCAAAAGAATAGATATCTGATTCAGAAAAGAAATAATGAAGGAAAACAACTGATTGCGTAGCAATCAATACACCAACTTGGTTTCCTGCATCCGTCCAACTGCCGTAAAACCCTCTTCTGTTGCTTGGAGCTTTCTCCACAATATGAACCATCGCAGCAGTATATTCTCCGCCCATAGAAATTCCCTGCAAAATTCGCAAAAACACAAATAAAATCGGAGAAAAAATACCTATTTCGTTATACCCAGGAAGAAGCCCCATAAAAAAAGTCGGAATAGCCATCAACAAAATCGATATAGAAATCGCCTTTTGCCTACCCAATTTATCCCCAATCGGACCGAATATCAGAGCACCAAACGGACGGGCAAACAATCCCAACGAAACAATCCATCCTCCCAACATTTTTACCCACAACGACGCATTGCTAGGGAAACATTGTTCTATCAGCACGACACTCATTGGCATAACTAATGCAAAGTCGTACCACTCCATAACGTTTCCCAACGCACCAATCAAAGATTCATTTTTTTTCAAATCTATTTTCATTTCTGTTTCACTTTCACGAGAAATTTTTACTTACCATCCATATTTTACTGTTCAAAGACTCTTCCAAAATCCAAAAATTTCTTATTTCTGTGTCTTCTCAAATCTGGAATAGACTGCATTCCCGCCAACGCTGCCCTTATACTTTCTCCTACTTGGTTTATTACCTGCGTAGCATCACGATGAGCTCCTCCCACTGGCTCTTCCACTACCTCATCAATAACTCCAAACTTCATCAAATCTTGAGCTGTCAACTTTAAAGCATTGGCTGCTTCTTCTGCCTTTTCAGGGTCTCTATACAAAATAGATGCACATCCTTCCGGAGAAATAACCGAATATATAGAATGTTCCAACATCATCACATAGTTCGCCACACCAAGAGCAATCGCTCCTCCCGAACCACCTTCTCCAATAATCGTTGCAATAATAGGACGACTAAACTGCAAACATCTTTCAATGCTACGAGCAATAGCCTCCGCTTGCCCTCGCTCTTCCGCACCAACCCCCGGATAAGCACCTGCAGTATCAATAAAAGTTAACAATGGCAAATCAAACTTATCGGCCAAATCCATAATTCTGCGAGCCTTACGATACCCCTCAGGATGTGGCATTCCGAAATTGTGTTTTATTCGATCTTCAGTATTTTTTCCCTTTTCGTGCCCCAAAACAGCAACGGACATCCCACAGAATCTCCCAATGCCAGCAGTAATCGCCAAATCATCTCCGAACAATCTATCTCCCGCCAAAGGAACAAAATCATCAATAAGTGAGTTAATATAATCAGTGGTCTTTGGACGCTCTTGATGTCTTGCTACCATAACTTTTTGCCACGGAGTAAGACTTGAATAAATTTTCTTCAACAACTTTTTTTGTTTTGCTTCCAGACGCTTTACGTCCTCGATAATTCCTAAATCGCCCGTATTTAGCTTTTTTAACTCCTGAATCTTCCCATCTAATTCGAAAATAGGCTTCTCAAAATCTAAAATAATCATCATAACTCCGTAATGACATAAACATATTGTATCAGTTTGTATCTCAGTCGGCTAGCCAACATGTAATCCGTTACGCTCAAGAGCTGGAACAATCATATCCGTATTACCCTGCCCTACCGTAACCACAGAAGCATTTGACAAGATAATTTTATCTGCTAATTTTTTGATATCCTCAATTGTAACAGAGTCGATTTTCGCAAGAATATCTTCTCGTTTCAACGGATTACCAAACAACATGGTTTGATTGGCTATTTGCTCACAAACTCCCGCAACATTTTCTTGAGACATTAGTAAAGTTGCTTTAAACTGCGTCTTCGTACGATTAAATTCCTGTTCCGTAACATCATCACGCATTTTCATTAACTCAGCACTAGCAACTGTCGCTAGCTCGTCCAATTTATCCTTAGACGTCGCAGCATAAATTCCGAATAATCCATTCTGTCTGTAAGATGAAGTAAAAGAATAAACGGAATACACCAACCCTCTCTTTTCTCGAACTTCCTGAAATAACCGAGATGACATACCACCTCCCAAAATCGATGAGAAAATCGCCATCTTATAATAATCTTCACTCCGACTTGGAATTCCTTCAAACCCGATAATTGCATGAGACTGCTCTAAATCACGAACATCTGAATACAAACCTCCGTGATAAGAATATCTTTCGTTGTGTGCTTTTGTCTTTTTGCGACTAAATTTTGAAAAATATTTATTTGCATAATCCAAAACTTCTTCATGCGAAACATTTCCAGCTGCACAGAAAATCATGTTATCAGCATTATAATACTGATTACGATAAGCTCTCAAATCATCAGCCGTAATTTTTGAAACTATTTTTGAAGGTCCTAAAATCGGACGCCCCATCGCCTGATTCGGAAATGCAACATTCTGAAAATAGTCAAAGATTATATCATCAGGTGTATCATTAGTCTGTGAAATTTCCTGTAAAATTACTCCTCGCTCACGTTCCAGCTCATCCTTTTGAAAAGTTGGATTCTGCATGATATCCGAAAGAATATCTATCGCAATATTTTTATCATCCTTTAGAACTCTTGCATGAAAAGCAGTCGTTTCTCTAGAAGTATATGCGTTGGAATATCCTCCCACAGACTCGATAGCCTCTGCAATTTGTTTAGCTGTACGGGAAGTAGTTCCTTTAAACGCCATGTGTTCCAGAAAATGAGAAATCCCATTGTTCAATTCGTTTTCGCAAACAGCCCCAGCCTCAACCCAATATCCAAGAACAACACTTTCAAAACTATCAATAGATTTTGTGACAACCCTGAGACCATTATCCAATACAGTTAAATTTTCCTTTATCATCTTAGTACCTTTCGAGAAGACCTTTTTCTTTTCAGAGCAATTATTTCAGACATGCTCTTTCCTTTTTTTTTGCAAAATCCCTTTTTCAAAAGTCTATCAACCTCTTCATCTCGTTGTTTCGCTGTTTCACCACCAAGAACTACAGCAATCAACCTTCTTCTTCCTTTTTTAGCAGATGCCGCAAGATTGTATCCTGAAGCAGCAACGTATCCTGTCTTAATACCGTCAACAACTACGCCTTTACGAGATCCTAACAACTTATTATGATTCTTTATACTCGCTTTCTTGTAAGAAAATTTTTTCGTAGAAAAAAAGTGATAATATCCAGGATAACCCTTGACTAAGGCCCTGGCCAATTTCGCCATATCACGTGCAGTCGAAAGCTGTTTGGAATTTTTCCAGCCCGACGGATTCACAAAAACCGTAGATTTCATATTTAACCTGCGAGCTTCCTTGTTCATCAGATAAACAAAAGTATTTTCGTTACCCGCAACAAATTCTCCTAAAGCTACGGCTATATCATTTGCAGATTTGGTAACAAGAGCAAGAATTGCATTTCTCACAGTGATAACTTCACCAGCCTTCAGACCCAAAACACAAGGGCGTTGACTGGCTGCACGCCTCGAAATTTTTATTTTAGAGTTCAACCTGATCCTTCGACTCTTTAATGCTTTGAAAGTCAAAAGAAGCGTCATCATCTTCGTCAAAGACGCTGGCTGTGTTTGAACATCTTCGTTATAACCGCAAATATACCGACCTGTCTTGGCATCCATCACAAAAGCAGCCTTCACTGGAACGGCAACGCTGACTGAAACATTCCAAAACAGAAGGAAAAACAGAAAAAGCGACTTCATTGCAAAAAAAGGGAGAAACTCCCCCTTCTAATTAGTCTGCTTTCAATCCGAAAGACTGATAACGGCTCTTGAATTTCGCAACCTGCCCACCGGTATCAACCAATTGTCTGACACCCGTCCACGCCGGATGAGATTTCGAATCAATATCCAACTTTAAGGTATCGCCCTCTTTTCCCCAAGTAGTTCTGGTCTCAAATGAAGAACCGTCTGTCATTACAACAGTGATCTTGTGGTAATCAGGATGTACATTCTTTTTCATGAAAATAATTCCCTTTTCTCGTGGCGTTATGATATATCAATCTCGAGAAGTATTCAACTTTAATCTTTCAGAGGTTTTCCATAATATAAATCGTACTTATATCATCTATCTTCTTTTTACACTAAAACAACCCTACAAAAATCCATCATTATCGTTTTGTCTTTGTTGTTTGAAAATTATGAGGACGGCGGACAACTATTCGTAAACAAACCATTACGAGGAGTAAAAATTACGACAGAATGAAAATAAAAACACCATTGTTTATTAATTAAACAAGAAGGAGTTAACAATTTTAACCCTAGAATCTGTTTGTCGGTAGATTTTCCTGCCGGTCTTATCGATGAGTCTGTGAATAAGCATACCTCAATGAGAATTTTCTCCTCGCTCGTATTATCCCCTGAACTCATTTTTAACATAGGCCAAATTACAGATGGATCAACACCACTGCTGTAATACCTTATTTTTGAGCCAGCATGATCTCCGCTCGTACATGTGTACCAAATATTTCTCGGTGGACTTTTGCCATTCCAGGCACTTAGTTCCAAGCGAGCCGTACATTTTGCTTTTCCACTACCCGCTCCCACAACTCTATAAATCTGAACCCATGTTGTATATCCTGGATAGTTAGCATCCTGCGTATATATCGTTGTTCCAGGAAACATCGAAACATTAGCTGCACAAAAAGCATATCTTAAATCATTCTGAGTTATCGCTTTTTGTGTTCTTGTTTTAGAAATATTCTGCAAAATATTCGCCATTTGCTGTGCAACAAACTCAGTTTGTGAGTAATATCTTTTAATCCTTACCAAGTCGTTTATGTAAAACAACAAAATAATTAACACAGGCATACAAATCGCAAACTCGATCAGAACTGATCCGCGAGATAATTCTTCTTCGTTACAAGGACTAAAAAATTGAGATAATTTTTTAGAAAAACATTTTAGATTTTGAAGAATTTTCTGGAGATAACTACTTGTATACGCTTGATTTTTTACCCCCCCCTGTCAACTGCTTTTTTGGCAAACCACTTCATTACGTACCCCATACAACAAAAACTCATGCTCTGATTTTCTCAACTGTTAGTTAAAAATATGTTAACTTTATGATCTAAATAAATCCCTCAAACGAGAGAGTTACTTGCATCTAAAATCTCGTATATGTAGAATGGTCTGGAGTTTTGTGTAAAAAAATGAAAATATCTGTTATCACTGTTGGACTTTTCAATCAATGTTTTCAATATGAACATGAATGTGATTTAGCGGAAGGAACCGTCGTTGAAGTGCCTTTCGGAATGTCAAATCGTTTGGTATTCGGGGTTGTTTCCTCTGAAAAAACGGAAATCGACAAAGAATTAAAGTCGATAGCTAAAGTCTATCCTTATAATATTGGGGAAACATACGTGAAATTCATGAATTGGATGGCGTCATATACGTTGATTCCCCGAGGCATGATCCTAAAAATGATCCTCGCAGAAAAATCGATTTTTTCAGCTAAAAAAGAAATCAAGTTTTTTCAAAACACTTGCAGTTTTGCTGCTCAAAATATTAATTTAAACGAAGAGCAACACAAAGCTTTTAACGCAATGAAAGATAATCGACCGTTTCTATTGCAGGGCGTAACAGGATCAGGGAAAACTGAAGTCTATCTAAAAAAAGCAAAGGAAATTTTCGACCAAGACCAACAGATTCTAATTTTATTTCCAGAAATCGCTCTTACCAGCCAAATTCACAAGAGAATAGAAAAGTATTTAGGGATCTCTCCAATAATTTGGAATTCAACCATTTCTACAAAAAACAGAAAGTCAGCATGGGTCACAGCAATTTCAGGACAAAAATGTGTCATTATCGGAGCAAGATCAGCCCTATTTATTCCGTTTAAAAATCTCGGATTAATAATTGTAGACGAAGAACACGACTCATCTTACAAACAGGAAGAGCAAGGATGTTACAATGCTCGAGACATGGCAGTGGTCCTAGCAAAAATCTCAAATATCCCTCTGATTTTGGCGTCTGCAACACCTTCTATCGAAAGCATTGTAAATGTCAGAAGCGGGAAATACGGTCATTTCAATATCAAAAATCGCTACGGAATTTCTCAACTACCTTCCCTCAAATTAATAGATATGCGTCAAAATAAATTCGATGGATTCATATCTCCTCCTCTTTATTTTGCGATAAAAGAAAGACTTGAAAAAAAGGAACAGTGCTTAATCTATTTAAATCGGCGAGGATATTCCCCCATAACATTGTGCAAGAACTGCGGTGAAAAATTAGCATGTCCCAATTGCTCAACTTGGCTTGTGTATCACAAAGATATGAACAAATTGATATGTCATTACTGCGGACATAAGATATCTATTCCTAAAAACTGCAAGAATTGCGCCGAAGAAAAATCGTATATTCCGTTTGGCCCTGGCGTAGAAAGAATTTACGATGAAATTAAAAGAAAAATCCCAAATACTCGTGTATTGATTGCTTCCTCGGATACTTTTTCATCAGATAAAAATATGGAAGAAAACTTATCCAAAATTCTCAACAATGAAGTAGATATTATCGTAGGAACTCAAATCCTAGCCAAAGGACACCATTTTCCAAATATTACACTAGTAGGAATTATCGACGGAGATTTAGGACTGTTTGGCGCGGATTTGAGAGCATCTGAACATACCTATCAACTAATAAATCAAGTAGCAGGAAGAGCAGGAAGAGAAAAAAAACCTGGAGAAATTCTTATACAAACTTTCAAAAGCGAACATCCTTTATTTCAATCTTTTTTAGAAAACAACCCTGAAAACTTTATAAATCTGGAAATCGAAAATCGCAAAAATCAGCAATTACCACCGTTTACTAAGTATGCATCCATAATAATTTCCGGCACAAATAAAGAACGAACGGAAAATACCGCGAAACTTTTAAGAAGAACTTGCCCAAAAAATATAAAAATATTTGGTCCTTCCCCTGCCCCAATATTTACAATTCGCGGAAGAGTACGTTGGCGAATCTTATTAAAATCAAATCATAAAAATGCACTAAACTCTGAAATTTCAAAATGGTTATCTCAATTAAAAATTCCCAGTAACGTACGAATAACTATAGATATAGATCCTATAACTTTTTTATAAAAATTAACTTATTGTAAATCTATTTCATTTATTCTGAGATAAATAGAATCAGATTTGTATTCTAGTTGAGTATTGTTAAAGGTGTAGTAATGGTAGAAAGTACGCAGCATAAATTAGACAGAGTTCGTCCAGCACGAGTTCGCATAACTTATGACGTAGAGATTGGAAATGCTATCGTAAAAAAAGAGCTTCCTTTTGTGTTCGGAGTTATGGCAGATTTATCTGGAATGATCACAGATCCGCTGCCTCCTATAAAGCTTCGTAAATTTGTTGAAGTCGATCGAGATAATTTTTCTGAATTTATGGCATCAATAAACCCGCGATTAGTGCTTCAAGTTGCAAATAAAATTGATAACAGTGAAGAATCCATGGGAGCTGAGTTGTTCTTTAAGAGTATCGATGATTTTTCGCCTCTAAGCATTGCTCAAAAAGTTCCATCAATAGGTAAAATCTTTGAAGCTCGTACGAAATTAAATGATATGTCTGTAAAATTGGAAGGAAATGACGCCCTTCAAAGACTTATCATGGAAGTAATAAACGATGAAGCAAAAAAGGCCCAATTAAAAAAACAAATTGACGCTATCTTAAAAAGCAATAAACAGACAATAACAGCTGATTTTGCCACATCATCTGAAAATACTATTGCAACAAACATAAAGGAAACTACTCCTGATAATAAAAAAGACGGCAAAACAAAAGATAAAACAGCTGAATCTACTGAAAACGGACAAGATGCTCCGCAAGAAAGAGACATCTTAAAAGAAATGTTTACAGAAGGAAAATTGGCAAGAGATCCGTCTGCAGAAATCTATGCATGCGCATTACTTGTAGAATTTTTTAATCAAGTAGAAATCGAAAAACCGGAAAATGTTAGACATCCTTTAACTTTTGCGGAAAAATGCGTTATGAAAATTGATGACTTGCTTGGTGTACAAATTAACGAATTTTTACATCATCCAGCTTTTCAGGAATTAGAAGGAATATGGAGAGGTCTGCATTATCTTGTAATGAATACAGAAACTTCTTCCTACTTAAAAATTCGAGTTATGAATGTTTCCCAAAAAGATCTTCTAAACGATTTGGAACACGCTATTGAATTTGATCAAAGCCAGATGTTTAAGAAAATCTACGAAGAAGAATACGGAACTTTTGGAGGCCATCCATACTCATGTCTTGTCGGAGCTTATGAATTTACGAGAAACCCACAAGACATTTTATTACTTGAAAAATTAGCTAGTGTCGCTGCTGCGTCGCACGCTCCGTTTATAGCAGCGGCTCATCCTAGACTTTTTGATATGGACAGTTTTGCTCATCTCACTGAACCAAGAGATCTGGCAAAGATTTTCGATTCTACAGAAATGATAAAGTGGAATTCTTTCCGAAATTCAGATGATGCTCGCTATGTGGCACTTACCATGCCTCGAGTCCTAATGAGATTACCTTATGGACCTGACACACTTCCAGTCGAAGGAATGCATTTCTCTGAACCAATTGACGGTGCCGACAATTCTCAGTTTTGCTGGGGAAATGCAGCATTTGTGATGGCCCAAAGAATCGCTCATGCTTTTGCAGAATATAAATGGCCTGCATCTATCCGAGGAGTTGAAGGAGGAGGATTGGTTGAAGGACTTCCTGCTTATACATTCAAAACAACTGATGGAGATTTAGCGTTAAAATGCCCAACTGAGATTGCAATCACCGATCGCCGAGAAAAAGAATTAAGCGATCTTGGATTTTTAGCAATCTGTCATAGTAAAGGAACAGATTTTGCAGCGTTTTTCGGAGGTCAAACAACTCAAAAGCCGAAGGTCTATAACACCGATGATGCAAATGCAAACGCTACATTAAGCGCAAAACTTCCTTATTTGTTATGTGCTTCAAGATTTGCTCATTATGTAAAGGCCATTATGAGAGATAAAATTGGATCTTTTTCAACAAAAGAAGAGGTATCCCTTTACTTGAACAATTGGATTGCTGGTTATGTTCTGCTAAACGATGCCGCAAATAAAGAGTTAAAATCAAGATTTCCTTTGAGAGAAGCAAGAGTAGATGTATATGATGTTCCTGGCAAACCTGGCTCATATAAATCAACCATATATTTAAGACCTCATTTCCAATTAGAAGAGTTAACAGCATCCATCAGATTAGTTGCTACTTTGCCACCTCCGGCCGCAGGTTAATAGGAGTATTCAGTTTTGTTGTTGTGTAGTTTTGGTTGTGGAGACAGAAGATGAGTTCAGCAGATAGAGTTTTCGGAATGTTTGGAAGCAATTCCAAAATTGAAAAAGATAATGCAAATAGTGATGGAGATTTAAATGTTCCTTTCGGAGCCGCTAAAACTCCCCAATTTATAATCAAAGCCGACAATATATTTCATAGCTCAATATCAAGCTATGAAGACTATGCTCCGTGCCTCTGGTTTGAACTCGGTTCAGCGAGATTAACTACTATTGATTCATCAAATCACTTTACGGGTGACGGAAGAGTTGTATCAAAAACTACGTCAGTTTGTATGAAATATGGAGTTTGGTCTCCAATTTTGCATGAAAATTTAGTAAAAGGTTATCCTATTTCACAAATAATTATAAAAAGACTTGCAACACTTAATTCTGGTTTTGTAGAACTCCAAGCCACCCAATATACTGACTCTTATATCACGACATACGAACAAAGGGGAGATAAAATATTTTTCACTTTTTCATTTGGTAAAATCACAGATGCTCAAATCGTCTATGATAACACTGGAAGAAAAGTCACAGGAATAAATGCATTCTCGTTTGATTATACGACAACACTTGCTGATACTGCTCCAAAAGTAGAATTCATGGAAGAAGTTGAAGCACGGGGAGAATAGAAAATCCAAACATCGATTTCTCCAATTAAGATTATAATTAAAGCATAAAACATCACTTAAAGTTGAGTTTTACAGAAAATATCTAAATATGATCAAAAAAATTGAAATTTTTTATATAATTTTTAAATTTTAACCGTTTTTTCACAACTTATCGTTATCATGAAAATAGTAATTGTTTTTGTTGTATCTTGTAGTTTTGTTTTTTTGTTAATGAAACGTAGGAGTAAGATATGGCAATGATGGAGTTCAACCATAAAGTATTGCATGAAGATGAAAATCTTCACAGTACCGAAAAAAAAGTCGGCGGAGGAAAATCTCCGAAGTATGTGGTCAGATGTAAAGATATTTTCAGCAGTTCAATGAAAGGACTGGAAGATTGTGCCCCGTGCGATTGGGTAAAAACGGGAGGTTCTCGTATTACAACATTTGACTCTTCAGGAAAATTAAATGGAGACACTACTATTTCCGGAAAAGATCCCATCGTTTGCATGCAATATGGACCATGGGCTCCTATATTACAACAATATATGTATACGGGAACGAAACTAGAAAAAATAAGCATATACCGACTTATGGACATTAACGGTGAAAAAATCATAATACAACAGTTAAATTATACCACTTGCTTAATCAAAACCTACGACCAAGAGGCAGATAAGATACTGTTTACCTTTTGTTTTGTATCGTTAGAAGATTTGCAAATTGCATATACTCAAGACGGACATAAACTCGGACAAAACGGAATGAAGTTTGATTTCTCTATGTTAAAAGTACAAAGTTCATCTTAAAAAAAACAAAAAGGGCCGACCCTTTTCTTATCTTCGACCCTTTTTTACGTTTTAACATTCAATTACAAAACTTTTATAATCTCTTCCGTAGTTTTTTTGGCATCACCCAATAGCAACATGGTGTTCGGCGCATAGAACAATTCATTATCAACCCCCGCATACCCTGCATTCATAGAACGCTTCAAGAACAAAACAGTTTTTGCTTTACTCACCTCGAGAATAGGCATTCCATAAATACTACTACTCGGATCATTCTTTGCCGCAGGATTGGTAACATCGTTAGCTCCAACTACAAACGCAACATCGCAAGAAGCAAAATCATTATTGATTTCATCCAATTCAAAAACATCTTCATATGGAACATTTGCTTCCGCTAACAAAACATTCATATGCCCAGGCATACGCCCAGCAACCGGATGAATCGCGTATCTTACTTTGACACCTTCTTTTTTCAAAACATCTGACATTTCCTTCAAAGCATGTTGAGCTTGAGAAGTAGCCATACCATATCCCGGAACAATAATTACCGAACTTGCATTCTTTAGAAGGAAAGCAGCATCTTCAGGAGCTCCTTTCTTATAAGAACGATTCAGATCATTATTTTCGTCGGATTTTACAATATTTTCACCCGTCGAAAACAAAACCTCAAACAGTGATCTGTTCATTCCTTTACACATGATATAGCTCAAAATCGCTCCGCTCGCTCCGACTAAAGCTCCTGTTATAATTAACAAATCATTATGCAAAGTAAATCCAATTCCTGAAGCAGCCCACCCCGAATAAGAGTTCAACATTGAGACAACCACCGGCATATCAGCTCCTCCGATAGGAACAATAAAGGTAATTCCGAAGATCAAAGATAACACTGTTGCAACAACAAAATATGAATTATCCTCTGAAAAAACAAATGCCAAAATCGATAATACAATCAAAGATAATAACGCAACGTTAAAAGACAAAGGAATCGATCTCCCTTTGTAAATTCCGCGCAATTTCATGAACGCAATGATAGAACCAGTAAAAGTCACTGCACCTATCGCTCCACCTAATCCAATTTCAAACAAACTAGACGCAAAAATATGCCCAGAATAATCACAGATACCAAATAATTCCGGAGAAAAACAAGCAGCTAAATCGATCAAAAGAGCGGATAATCCAACCAAACTATGGAATCCGGCAACCATTTCCGGCAACTGAGTCATCGATACTCTTTGAGCAATTAAAATTCCAATAGAACCACCGACAGCCATTGCGATCATTGCAAATCCGATATTTGATGCTGACAAAGAAACTGCACAACAAGCACAACCCATTCCGATAACACCAAACAAATTTCCACCGCGAGAACTACTGGCAGAAGACAACCCCTTCAGCGCGAAAATAAAACATACCGCCGCGACTAAATAAAGAATATTCACCATTTACGTTATGACCTCTTTTGAAACATTTTTAGCATCCTGTGCGTAACCATAAATCCACCGAAAATATTAATCGAAGCTAACAACACCGCTAAAAATCCAAAAATTTTAGAACTTGAAAAAGCATCTCCAGATGCAGCAAATATAGCTCCGATAATAATTACGCTGGAAATAGCATTAGTAACAGACATTAGCGGAGCATGCAAAGCTGGCGTTACCTTCCAAACAACATAATATCCAACAAAGCATGCCAAAATAAAAACCGTCACGCTGTGTAAGCTTTCCGCTGGAAGCTGAAATAAATTTTGGATAAATTCCATTCTGTAAATATCCCTCGCTCTACAAAAATCGTTGCGAGTATATCAAAAAAAATCAAATTTCTGTAGATAAAAATTTATCAGCATCAATAGCGGCCTTACATCCCTGCCCAGCCGAAACTATCGCTTGTCGATAAATCGGATCGCAAACATCACCCGCCGCGAACACACCTTTTATCGAAGTCTTCGTCCCATCAACAACGATATATCCACTTTCATCCAAATCTAATTTTCCCTTGAAAATCTCTGTCGCTGGAGAGTGACCTATCGCAACAAAAATGCCATCCAAATCGATTTTTTGTAATTCTCCGTTATTTTCCAGCAATACACCTGTAACTTTTTTTTCATCACCTAAAACTTCAGCTACTCGACTATTCCAAACAACTTCTATTTTTGGATTTTCCAATAATCTTTTTTGCATGATTTTTTCCGCCCGTAAAAAATCTCTACGATGAATCAAAAAAACCTTGTTCGCAAAATTTGTTAAATAAATAGCTTCCTCAACCGCCGCATTACCACCACCAACAACTGCAACTATCTTATTTTTAAAGAAAAATCCGTCACAAGTAGCACATGCAGAAACTCCTTTGTTTTTATATTTGTTTTCACTCTCTAACCCAAGCCACTTTGCCTTAGCTCCAGTTGCAACAATTACCGATCGGCTTTCATAAGAATTACCAGATTCGCCATTGCAAATAAAAGGCCTGCTAGAAAAATCGACCGATTCAATCATATCGTATTCAATGTCAACTCCCAAATTTTCGGCTTGTTGTCTCATCTGCATCATGAGCTGAGGACCTGAAATCTTTTCAGCAAATCCTGGATAATTTTCGATAAAAGACGTGATTGTGAGCTGCCCACCATCTTGATTACCAGTGATTAACTTCACCTTATATCCTGCTCGAACTGAATAAATCGCTGAAGTATATCCTGCTGGACCACTACCTATAATTAAAACATCTATCATCGATAATCCTCACTTTTACGAACCAATCATATCAACATATTTTCGAAAATGAAACATTCAGAAAAGATAGTAATACCGCCAAAAAGCAACTCAATAACGATAAGGAGAAAGAAATACAGAATCGACTCTCTAACAGTATACACTATCTAAGAATATTGTATAATTTTGAATTTCTGTCTTGTCAATACTAAACTTAAAAATTTACTAATTTTAATAAGCTAAATCCTTTTCTGTTCACCAATTTTATAAAAAATTTCAGAACAAATTGAATTTTCTATTTGAAAAACTTGGGCAATATCTTGAAAATCATCAAACAAATATTGCTCCGTACCAGTAAAAAAAGTCTGAATATTCAATTCAATTAATTCATCAATCAGTGACTTTCGACGAACTTTATCAAGATGCATCATAAGATCATCCAGCAACAAAACAGGAATCCCTTTTCTTGATTTCTGATAAATACGCGCTACAGCCAAAACTAAAGAAATTAAAAATGCTTTTTGCTCTCCTGTTGAACAATTTTCTGCTTCAAGCTGATTTTTTGGATGATAAGCCAACCAAAAACTTTTATGAACAGAAATATTCGTCGTCTGTTTTTCGCAATCATCATTCCTAGAATTTCTCAGAATATCGGTGATTTCAAAAATCGCATCTTCATCGCTATTGAGTTCTGCTATTCTTTCAATTTTTCCATTTATGCTTACATTAGGACGCAAAAAACTTGAATAACAATTTTTAAAAACTTCTCGTAACTGTTCCATAAATTCAAAGCGAGTTCTGGCAACATAGACACTTTCTTTTGCTATGTTATTTTCCAAAATATTCAACCAAGCTTCATCCTGTCTATACATCAGAACACTTAATCTTTCTTTTTGTAAATTTTGGATCTTTTTCAACCGATTTTTGTATTTTTTATCATATCCGCTAACTAAATGATCAAAAAAATTACGTCGATCCGTTTTCGATCCGATAAAAATTGTATCCATGCTTGGAGTAATCCAAAGCAACCAAATAAACTCTTCAAAAGATGATAATGAAGAAATCGAAGCACCATCGATTTTCCCACATCTTCTCCCACTCAACAATCCTGTCTCCAGAAAAGTTTTATATCCATCCTTTTCCAAAACCAATTCTAAATTCCACCCTTCAACTTTTGTGTTAAAATTTGAAAAATCAGATATAGACGCTTTTCTTAAGCCTCGATCAGAAGAAAACAAAGAAATCGCTTCTAATATATTGGTCTTACCTGCTCCGTTTTTTCCGAAAAACGCAACAAACCTCGACGAAAAATTCAACGCCAAAGCACGATAAGATCTAAAATTTCGACATCCTAATTTCAGAATCGCAGGTTGCAAAAATTTACCCTTAGATTCTCATTGGCATAACAACATATAATGACTCAGGTTCAGATTCATCAACTATTAAAATCGGAGAGAGAGATTCTTTCACATAAACTCGCAACTGCTCACCTGGTAAAGTCTGAGCCACATCTAACAAATAGCTCGAATTAAACCCTGCCACCCAATCATTACCATCGTATACAATATCTACTTCATCTTTACCACTTCCGACACGACTATTCGCGACATAGCAAGACAAACTGCTCTTGTTCGCCTCTAACTTTATCGCTCTTCCCTTATCATCGGAAATAACAGCAACTCGATCGACAACTTCTATAAAATCAGATCTTTTCACCGTAAAAGAATCACCATTCATCGAAGGAATAACTCTCTTGTAATCAGGAAAACTTCCGTCGACAAGTTTTGAAATAAATACGACACTTCCCAATTCAAATTGAACCTGATTCTCTGTAAAAGCAACAACAACCTCCCCTTCGGTAACGTCTAAAAGTTTCTTGATCTCCATTACCGTTTTACGAGAAATAATCACTCCCTGAATGCTCTCCTTTGTATTTAAAGGAATCGCAGAAACAGAAAGCCTATGCCCGTCAGTAGATGCTGCTTTCAACCTATCATCTTCCTTATGGAGAAAAATTCCATTCAAATTATGTCTGTTTTCTTCTGGAGAAATTGAAAATTTCGTACGAGTAATCAACTTATTGAAATCCGCTGTTTTTAAATTGAAACGGCAAGTACTTTCAAGCGAATTAATTTGCGGAAAATCCTCTGATTTTAAGGTAGAAAGTTCAAACTTCGATCTTCCCGCGATCACCTGTAACTTCTCTCCTTTTTCAAGCAAAGAAAACTCGAAGGTTGCATTATCTGGAGCCTTTCTCAAAATGTCACACAATGTCCCTGCTGGAACAGCAACAATTCCATAAGTATCTACCTGCGCTGGAACCTTCTCAACAATGGAATGATCCAAATCTGTAGCTTTTACAGTCAATCCATTTGCATTAAAATCCATTAGAACATGAGATAAAATTGGAACAACCGATTTCTTATCGGCTATACTCACCGTTCTCATTATCGCCGGTAAAATATCTTTTTTTGTGACCTTTGCTCTCATATTTTTTTACTCCATTATATATTTTTCGTTATGTAAAATCTCACTCCTATACTCTGAGGCTTGACATCATAAACCCAGGAATCATTCTTTACCTTTATGCGTCGGTTAGAATCCTTTGAAGTAATAGAATATTTAACATCCAAACGAGCATTCCAGTCATAATTTATCTTATGCTCAACACCAATCCCAACTATTGGAAAATACGAACCAAAAGTTTTTTCAAGGTTACTGCTATCAGAATTTTTCGGTACCACCTTTCCTAAAGTACGAGAAAATCCAACCATCGTATATATCATATTTCCCTGCTTAGGAAATAAATAACCAAAACGAACATTCATGTTCAATCCAAATTGCGCATGGAATTTTAGACCCAAATGATCTGCATCATTCTGATAATGCTTTCCCTTTCCAAAACGCTTTAACATCTCCATTTCAATTCCGACATAATAGTCCTTATAGAAAGAAGTTCCAAATCCTCCCAATAAACCAAGATCAAACTGCATCTTTGAAGCATTTGTTCTCTGATAAACATTAGTTGTCTCATTATGAGCACTCAACTTATGCTTTACAAAACTCGGTCCTACGCTGATTCCCCAGTAAGCTCCCGTCACATATTTGTATGGCTCATCCAATTCCATAAAATCGCTACTACTCGCACTCTCAGCCAAAACAAAACCATTTGACATCAACAACAATCCTGCAAAGAACTTCTTCATAGATCACCTTAAACTATTGCTTTCGTATTATAAGGATAAAACAACTTAATATTCAACTGTGTAGTTTCAAGAATCAGTCAATATTTTGTGAACTTCTTCGTCATTCAACCAAATAGATTTATCCATCAAATAATTCATTTGATATTTTCCGAGATTATCAGAAAAAGGAATATGAGAACTTATTCTCTGAGATTCAAGATACTCTATCCCTACATACTCTATTCTGTTTTCGGAACAAAACTCTCCGACACTTGAAATATTTTTCAAAACATCATCAACAAAAACTATCTTTTTCGGAGTCCAGCCAAGATATTCCAAGAAACTTCGAATACAATCACCTTTGGAAAAAATATCACAAAACAAAATTCCGCTACGAAAAGTTGGACTGTGATTTGTTCCAAAA
The DNA here is from genome assembly GCA_045616365.1 of Alphaproteobacteria bacterium. Classification (GTDB taxonomy): domain Bacteria; phylum Pseudomonadota; class Alphaproteobacteria; order UBA3830; family UBA3830; genus UBA3830. The sequence continues at coordinate 27,237 of JAZLGP010000023.1, forward strand.
TCATTAAGAATCACGTCGTCCTTCTGATTAGGCCAAGATTTTTCGAAAAAATATCCCATCGTGTGAAGATTATTAATACGCCATTGCATAGGATCAGGCACATCTTTTAAAGGTCTCATGGAATAGGATGTCGCAACCATATGATGGATATTTCTTTTCGATAAATTTGTAACTAAATCTACCATCCGCTGATTTACTATATAGGTATTCTCATTTATTAAAATCAACCTGATCTTGTCATAAAATTCGTCTTTAGACAGAAGTTCATCACGCAAATAATTTTCTAAAAAATCCTTATTTTGAACGTTAAAGGCACCAACCTTCACTGTCGTTAAAACATTATCGCAATCAAAAATAACTAAACTATTTTCATCTAGATCCTTTACATGATTTTCAACGACAGCTACGTCCTCTGCAGAAATTATTTTCACTTTCTTTTTCTCCTTTCGAAATTATCCTCCCAACTGCCAACGCGGTCTCGGATGAAAATCTAATTGATCAATTTTATTTTTCTTGAATTTCTCAATACCAAGCCAAGCAATCATCGCACCGTTATCCGTGCAAAATTTCACCGGAGGAGCCAAAAATGGAATGGAACCACAAACTTTCTGCAAACTTTCCCTTATAACCAAATTCGCCGCAACCCCTCCAGAAATCACCGCGGCGTTGATTTTTATTTTTTGGTTAAAACAAAAATCCAAAGCCTGTTTCATTTTAAACGACATGATCTCCGCTACGGTTTTTTGAAAAGATGCCCCTAAATCCTTTTTATCTTGAAGTGATTTACATTTTTGAGACGCGGTCAGAACAGCCGTTTTTAATCCAGAAAACGAAAAATCACAATTTCCCTTCGAACACATTGGTTTCGGCAACGCAAACTTATTGCGATCTCCTTCGTAATACAATCTTTCAATAATAGGACCGCCAGGATATCCAAAATCCAAAAGTTTCGAAATTTTATCGAAAGACTCACCAACCGAATCGTCTAATGTTTTTCCTAAAATTTGGAACTTATCGATATCATGAACAACACAAATTTGGCAATGACCTCCCGATGCTAAAATCAAAAGATACGGAAACTCTACTTCTTCAGTCATTCGCACAGATAAAGAATGGGCTTCGATATGATTTACGGCAATGAACGGAATTTTTTTTGAAAATGCCAAACTTTTCGCAAACGTTGCTCCGACGATAACCCCACCAATCAGCCCCGGACCACACGTCCCCGCAACAGCATCAATATCTTCTAGGGATATATTCGCATCAGCTAACGCTTTTTCTACAACCACATCGATTTTCTCTAAATGAGCTCTTGCTGCAACCTCAGGAACAACCCCTCCAAAAGATTTATGCTCATCGATTTGAGAATAAATGACATTAGACAAAACTTCCTTCTTATCAGAAACGATCGCCGCTGCTGTCTCGTCACAACTAGATTCTATTCCCAGAATATACATCTATAAAATCTCATAATTTTCTGAACTCGCAAACAGCATCCTCAACAAAATGTTATTCAGCTTATGACTAGGACAAAAACTATTCACTCTCCCATGAATCCAGTATTGTGATAATGCAAAATCGCCGATCATATCCAAAACTTTGTGTTTTGCCGATTCATTCTCGAATCTCAACCCTTCATCATTTAAAGGAATTCCTTTATCGTTGTAAACAACCGTGTTTTTCAAAGATGCTCCTAACGCCAAATTATGTTTTTTTATATATTCCACCTCAGAAACAAATCCGAAAGTTCTTGCTGGTGCAATTTCAATCGCAAAATTATCTTTTGAAAAATCAAAAATTACCGGATCAGTTCTTAATCCTTTTGCCTCGAAATCACACTTTACATTTATCGTAAAATCATCGCAAGGTTCGATCTCTTCAAATTTATCTCCATCAGTTACTTTTATCTTTTTCAAAACTTTTAAAATTTTCCTTGGCTTAGATTGTTGCTGCACCCCTACTTCGTTTATCTTCTCAACAAATTTCAAAGAACTACCATCAAGGATTGGCATTTCTTCCCCTCGAACTTCAACAATCGCATTGGATATTTTCATTCCGTATAATGCCGCCATCAGATGCTCGATCGTTTTCAGGGATGCGCCATTTTCACCAGAAATTTCCGTACACATCATTGCATTTTTTACGTTATTATAACTCGCAATGATTTTCTCGTTTTGAAACCCATTGCCATTCACATCAGATCTAAAAAAAACAATTCCGGTATCTTCATCTGCAGGTTTCACTATTACAGTACACTCTTTTCCTCGATGTACACCCAATCCGTTTACGGAAAAAGAATCTTTCAATGTAGTTTGACGCAATTCCAATCTCCAATAAATTAACGCGCTTATGCTATAGTACTATTTGATTTTTATCAATCTTCATATTAGTATTTTAGCAAAGTGAAACGATGCATATTTTTTATTTTTGTACAAAGTTTCGTTGTTTTTTGGAGGTAAATTAAAATGCATTCGAGCGATGTTAATAAATTAAAACTTTACATTGAAAAAATCGAAAATCTAGAAGCGGAAAAAGTAGAGATTCAGGAAAATATTTCTGACGTTTTCAAACAAGCTAAATCAGATGGATTTGATGTAAAAATAATGAAAAAAGTCATCAAACTGAAAAAGATGAAAACGGAAGATCGTGAAAACGAAGACATGCTGCTGGACACCTACATGTTGGCCTTAGGGATGATACCTTCTTCCGATGAAACAGTAGAGTAAGAGTAATTCCGAGAGGAGCTTGCACAGTGAATTCTTACGAAGGTATTACTTATTCCTTTTTTGGAAGAAGTTCAGGATTCAGTGAAAGGTTGTTTTCTTCGCTGAATTGCAGCAGGTTCGTCGGAGATGATCATAATACTGTCGAGAAAAATCTTGAATTTGTGAAAAATTCAATCGGTGCTAAAAAGTTACTGACGTTAAATCAGATTCACTCCGCAAAGTGCGTCATGATCGATGACAAAAGCGAATCCAATCAAGAAGCGGATGCGATGGTGACGCAGTCTGAAAATCTCGCTTTAGGAATTCTGACAGCTGATTGTGTTCCTGTTTTGTTTTTTGATCCATTAAAGAAAATTATCGGAGCAGCCCACGCTGGATGGAAAGGTGCGAAAGCTGGGATTATCGAAAACACCATAGAAAAAATGCTTTCTTTAGGAAGTCGTTGCGATGATATAGTGTCTGCAATCGGTCCTTGCATTCACGTTGAGAGTTACGAAGTAGATGAAGATTTTTTAATTAAATTTCCTGCCGAATATTTTTCTAAGATCGATGAAAAAAATCATTTTGATATCGTGAAATTTTGTCGTAAGAAACTAGAGAAAAATGGAATTTCAAAAATTTCGATAGTCGATATAGATACCTATAAAAATCACGAGAAATATTTTAGCTATCGTTATGCGAGACAAAATTCAAACGGAGTTTGCGGGCGAAACATTTCCGTTATAAGCATGAGAGAAACAAAATAAAAACGATAAAAAAATCATGGAAATAATATATACCAGAAATTCAGAAAAACTCGCCAAACTAATCGCTGAAAAATTAAATCTGTCGACCTCTCCGACAATGGTAAAAAAGTTTTATAACAATGAAATGCAAGTATCTTTGCAGAAAGATTTTTCTCATGTAACTATCGTCGCAAATACGTTAACAACTGAAGATTGGTTTGAATTATTTTTGCTTCTCGACGCACTAAAAAACACCCGGATAGTGAACCTTTGTCTAACCTACTTCGGATACGCTCGCCAAAACAAAATCAATCCAAATGAATCTTGCGGAAGTATGCTTTTTCTCAAAATTCTCGAAACTTTCAACATTTCAAAATTTATATTTTTGGATAATCATAGTGAACCGAGGATAGGATCTCCGTTCCGACATCTATCTGCGATTCCTCTATTCATTAATGATATTCAAAATAAGTATAAATCTGAAGATATCGTTATCGTGTCTCCCGATTTAGGACGAGCAAAAGATGCTCAGTTCGTCGCAGAAACATTAAAAACAGATCTGGCTGTGTGTGTAAAAAACCGCAACATTTTCAACAAAATTAGTGACATAAAAGTATTGGGAAATATCGAAAACAAAACTTGTATTTTAATAGATGACATGATTGACTCCGGAGCGACTTTGTGTCATGCTTCCGATGCGTTGTTAGAAGTGAAGGCCTGTAAAGTTGTAGCTTACGCGACTCATGGAATTTTTTCTCAAGGAGCTTTGCAAAGCTTAAACTCTTCGAATATCGCGGAAATTGTTGTAACCGATAGCGTTTGTTGTAGCGATAATTTGCCGAGTAAGTTCAGAAGATTGTCAGTTGCTTCGTTATTGGCTAACACAATTAGAATGATGATTTAGTTTTTTAGAAAGTGGAGCAAAAAATGGCTACTGTTATTTTAGAAGCAAAGACTCGAGAAGTTATCGGAACCGGTTCAGCGAGAGCGGACAGAAGAGCAGGTTTCGTTCCTTGCGTAGTTTATGGAGACAATCAACCTTGCGAGAATATTTGTATCGCAAAAGATTTGTTGAGCCGTTACGTTTACAAATCAAACTTTTTTTCCACAGTTTTTGAGATCAACGGTATCGGAAAAAAAGGACAGAAATTCGTTGCAAAACAGTCTCAAATTCACCCAGTAACTGATCAAGTAATGCACGTTGATTTTATGAGGGTCGGAAAAGGAAGTCGTGTTACAGTCCGTGTTCCTGTTATTTTCACAAATGAAAATGCATCTCCAGGATTAAAATTAGGCGGTGTTTTGAACGTATTAGCTCACGAAATCGATGTTGTTTGCGATCCAGAAAAAATCCCTGAACATATTGAAATCGATTTGACAGGGTTTGAATTCCATCACACGGTACACTCGAACACAATCAGTCTTCCTGAGGGTGTTTCATTGCCTGTCAATGCTAAAATTGTAACTATCGCAACCGTTGTTGCACCTACAATCGTAAAGGCTAACAATCCTGCACAAGCAGAATCTGGAGAAGGAGCTTAACAGGAAATGAATGATTGTCTGTTGTTAGTTGGGTTGGGAAATCCAGGATCAGAATACAGAAACAACAGGCATAACATTGGCTTTCAAGTGTTGGAGGCGATAGCTGAATCTGTCGCCTCTGGTTTTTTTAAGAGAATGACACCGTTTGCGGAAATTTCTTCTTGTTTTTTCGAAAAGAAAAAAATTATTTGCGCCAAACCTCAAACTTTTATGAATTTATCCGGAAAAGCGGTCAGATTTTTGATCGATTTTTACAAAATTCCGATCGAAAAAGTTATCGTTTTTCATGACGATATCGATCTTCCTTTCGGCAGAGTAAAAATAAAAAAAGGAGGAGGGAATGGCGGTCATAACGGGTTGAAAAGCATAGATAATCTTGCTGGAAATAATTATTGGAGAGTCAGGATAGGCGTAGGACGCCCTATCGAAAAATCTATGGTAGTGTCATATGTACTCGGAAATTTTTCTTCGGAAGAATCCGAAAAATTAGACGCCATCAAACAAATTATCATAGAAAATTTATCAATTTTAATTTCAAACAATCCGAAAAATTTAGAATCACTGATTAATTCATGAAAAAATTCGTATGTAATTCACTAGATGATACAAAAAAAACTGCGGAATATTTTGGTAACTTCGCGAAACAAGGACAGTGCTTTGCTCTATATGGGAATCTTGGGTTCGGAAAAACAACTTTCGCTCAATATTTGATAAAGTTTTTGAATCCGAAAATTGAAAACATAATAAGTCCAACTTTCAATATTATACAAACATATCCGAGTGAAGTTGCAGAAATCTGGCATATAGATTGTTATCGTCTAAAATCCGACGATGAGTTCTATGAACTTGGTATCGACGAAGCTTTTTTTGATTGCATAACAATTATAGAATGGCCTGAAATTATCGAGGAACTTCTTCCTTCTGATACGATAAAACTTCAGTTTTCAAAAACAAATGATCAGCGAATTATAAAAACATTATAAACACAAACAAAGAACTATTTTTTATCTTTTGTTTCAACAACTTGGTCTACAAAATATCTGATGATTTTGCATCTTGTTTGTGATACACTCAATCGGTTTTGTTTTTCTGAAAGGAACTATCAAGATGTTAAAATTTCTCAGGTCTGCCGTTATCGGCCTCTGTTCATTAGTTATGTTTGATGCAAATTCCGCTACCTTGAAAATTACTTGCAGAGCCAAGGGAATTGAACTTGAATTGTTCCAAGAAGCCATCGATCAATGGATAAAGTTAACTGGCAATCAACACAAAGTCGAAATAGTTACTTTACCTCACTCTAGTAATGAGTGTTTTGCTCTTTATAGGCAATGGTTAAGTGCAAAATCATTCGACATCGATATTTTGCAAATGGATTTTCCTTGGGTTGGTGCTTTCGGAGATGTACTAACTGATTTGAAGGATTTTTATAAAGACGGAGAAATAAACGAACAAGATATTTTTGCCGCAATAAAAGACAACATGTATTATGATGGACATTTGGTTGCTCTTCCAGCTTATACCGATTGCGAAATCATGTATTACCGTAAGGATTTGTTAGAAAAATATGGTCGTGCTGTTCCTAAATCGTGGCAAGAACTTTATGAAACTGCAAAATTTGTTCAGGAAAAAGAAAGAGAAACAAACAACCGATTTTATGGATATATATTTCAAGCAAAAGCCTTTGAAATGCTGACTTGCAACTTCGTTCAACTAATTGATACTTTTGGCGGATCTGTAATCACCGATGATCGAGCAACTGTTAATTCTCGAGAGTGCATCGATGCTTTGGTTTTTCTCATTAATTGTCTGAAAAATGCCAGCACTAGAAGCGTGCTTAATTATTCGGAAGAAGAAGCTCGCGGATTGTTTCAAGCTGGAAATGCTCTTTTCATGAACAGTTGGCCATATGCTTGGTCTTTAATGAACGACCCTAGCACCGCAGTCTCGGGAAAAATCGGTATTATGCCTATACCAATAGGAAACATGCAAAAAGGAAAATCTTCAGGGGTCATTGGAGGATGGTTTTTCGCTGTTTCAAAATATTCTAAACATGCGAAACTTGCTGCCGACTTGATAAAGTTTTTGACAAGCAAAACCCAGCACAGAATCAGAGCCAAATTTGCTTATGCTCCAGCTTACAAAAGTTTGTACAAAGATTCCGGGATTTTGAAGGAAAATAACTTTTTTGCGGTGTTAAATAACTCTTTGGAAAACGCTGTCGCGAGACCATCGTTGACTTTTGGAAAAGATTATCCGAGAGCCAGCCAAGAAATATTTAACACGGTTAATACAGCACTTACGGAAAGTCTGGAAGAAATAAATGACAAAAAAATCGCAAGCAAATATCTTGGACGGTTGAACAGAAAATTGAACTCCATTATAGATCGTAAAAATAGATCTCAGAAGAAAAAACCATCGGAAGGCGTCTTTAAAAAGCTCGGAAATATGTTAGAATTTTCTTTTGGATCAAAGTAGCGAAAGCAAAAACTATGAAAAGTGCATTGTGTTTGAACGGAGATGAAGCGCAAAACGGAAGCGGCGGAGAATTAATAAAAATGCCCAAATCTAAAAAGCAAACAACCGAGATAAAGAAACAAAGGAAGTTGAATAATTGGTTGTTCCTCTCTCCTTGTTTGCTAGTTTTGGCTTTGTGCGCAGGTTGGCCATTACTAAAAACAATTTACTTCAGTTTTACCGATGCTGCTTTGGATAGTCTTAATGATTTTCAATTTGTTGGAGTAGACAACTTTATAAATCTCGCTAGAGATCAAGATTGGTGGATAGCCGTAAAAAATACTTTCGTAATTACTGTCGTTGCAGTTCCATTGGAAACCATTCTCGGAATGATGATCGCTCTGATTTTACACAAAAGTTTTAAGGGACGTGGTTGGATGAGAGCAATTGTCCTTGTTCCATGGACGATCCCGACTATCGTTTCGGCCCGCATGTGGGCATGGATGCTGAATGATGTCTACGGTATTGTAAACGAGTTATTAATTCGGATAGGCATTATAGATAGCCCGATTCCTTGGATCGCATCGAATACTCTGAGTATCGTATCAATTATTTTGGTTGATGTTTGGAAAACAACCCCGTACATGGCTTTGTTATTGTTAGCAGGATTGCAGTCCCTTCCTCAGGATTGCTTTGAAGCAGCAGAAGTTGATAGCATTCCTTTTAGAAAAGTTTTAATGAAGATTATTCTTCCATTAATGAAGCCAACCATTATCGTCGCCATGATTTTCCGAGGACTTGAAACCTTTAAGATATTCGATTTAGTTTATATCTTAAGCAGTGGAAACAGTGCTACTGCAACTATGTCGGTGTTCGCAAGAAAACATTTGGTAGATTATGCTGATGTTGGATTCGGATCAGCTGCGGCAACGGCATTGTTGTTCTTTATAGCTCTTTTGAGTATATTCTATGTTTCATTTAATAGAAAAAAATTAAATAAGTTGAGTTAATATGATCAAAGCTGAAAACAAGTGGAAATATAAAAGATTGTTGAAAAACGCACTCTTTGCTGGAGTCTGTTTGGTAATTGCTGCTTATTGTTTGTTTCCGTTTTATTGGGCAGTAGTTTCTTCTTTACGAGATGGAGCAAATATTTTTTCCACTGACTTATGGCCTTCTCACATAAGCTTTGAAAATTATAATACAGTATTTAAGGACAAAACTTTCCTTTGTTCGTTTTGGAACTCTGCAGCTGTTGCGACAATGACAGCACTTCTTACTTTAGCAGTTTGCTTATTTGCAGCATATCCTTTAGCAAGGCATAGATTTCCAGGAAGAAAGAGAGTTCTAATGATCGCTCTTGGAGTTACGACTCTACCTCAGGTTGCAGTATTATCAGGAATGTTCGAATTAATTCGCGTTCTAGATATCTACAATGAAAAATCCGCATTGGTTTTGTCCTATATGATTATCACGGTACCATTTACTCTTTGGACGATGACTAATTTCATGAGAAGCATTCCGAAAGAAATCGAAGAGGCGGCAATCATGGATGGAGCAAGCCAAAAGACCATTTTAATGAAAGTATTTTTGCCGATATTGGGACCGGCGATCGTCACAACGGGACTTCTAGCGTTTATTGCTGCGTGGAACGAATTTTTGTTTGCCCTGACATTCACTCTTACAAATCAAGCAAGGACAGTTCCTGTTTCGTTGGCATTATTTAGCGGAGCCAGTCAACATGAAGTACCTTACGGGTTGATCATGGCTGCAAGCGTTTTGGTTACTCTCCCATTGGTTGTGCTGGTAGTGATTTTCCAGAGAAGAATTATCTCCGGATTAACTGCCGGATCAGTAAAAGGTTAGCGATCAAAACGAAATTACGAGGGAATGGTTTCGTCGAACAATCCAGATTTTGTGGAAAAGATAATGGCGGAGGGAAAAAAATAACTCCATGTTCCGTCTTTGACCTTCGCTGGAGATAAAAAGTGCATCCCCATTGCTGCGGAATCAGAAATTGATCCATACGCCGCTACATTCTCTCTTTCGAGCAGAGTTTCTACAATAATTTTCTGCTCTCCAGGATTTATTTTTAGTTCTGAATAAATCGTTGATGGAGAGGCATTTTTTTTAAATCTTATAATACTATGAGGGTTATCTTCTGTAGCGGTAGTCCAACGAATGCTTGATTTCTCGAAAAAACTAAGCCATATTCTCCAGACACAAGAGGCTGTTCCGTTACTTTCCCCCTTAACGAGATATATCGAAGTGATAGGTTTATGATGCAGTGGAAAAATCGAATTAATCCTAAACTGACTTACTCCGGAACAAACAGTTTGCCAAGCAAGAATATGAATATTTCCCAAATCATTTTTTGTTATTCTCTTACTCGATCTATTCTGAGAAACGTTTTGAAGCATATTTGCAATCTGCTGCGCGACAAACTCCGTTTGTGAATAATATCTTTTAATTCTCATTAAATCATTTATATAAAATAGCAAAATAATCAGAACGGGCATACAGACCGCAAACTCAATCAGAACCGATCCTCGAGAATTCAGTAACTCATCTTCACATCGCGGAGTTAAATATCGTTCCAATTTTTGAAAAAAAGTCTTTGAATTATGTTTAGAACATTTTGATTTTGTTTGATTTTTAGGCTTCCCTCCTCCGTCAAATACCTTTTTGACAAACCATCTCATCAATCGACCTCCTAACTCAACCCCCTTTACTTAGGCATTTTCGCAGTCATATGTTAATAATGCATTAAATTCCCAAAAAATTCTCATTATGGATAACCGCAAATTTAAACGAGCCACTTGCTTTTCAGTAGTGAATCATTAATAATGCAATCAAAGAAAGAAGTTTTATGTCTAAAAAATTAGGATTTGGTTCAGTTTTAGCGATCGTTTTCGGAAGTCAAATTGGTTCAGGTATATTTGTTGTACCATCCGCTTTAGCTCCATTTGGAATTTACAGCATTTACGCTTGGATTATCGCTGGATTGGGAGCTATTGTTCTTGCTTTTGTGTTTGCTGAATTATGTTCTAATTTTCCAAAAACAGGCGGACCTCACGTCTATGTCAACGAAATGTTCGGAAGAGTTCCTGCATTTTTTACTGGATGGACCTATTGGTTAATCTCCTGGATAAGTAGCTCAGTCGTGGTAGTTACAGCAGTCGCTTGCTTACACCCTTTTTTTGGATCATATCAATCTCCGTACTTGTATTTAACTTTGGAGACTGCCCTGCTTTTGTCTCTCACATACATCAATTGCAGAAGTGTTGTATTGTCGGGAAAGTTGGAATTTATTCTGACATTACTAAAATTCATTCCATTTGTAGCGGTGCCGGCTATAATCTTTCAAAATTTTGATTTATCAAAAACCTGCGTCTTGCCCGAATACACGAAAATGCCTTTCGAAGATATGATGTTACTCGCAACTTCAATCGCCTTTTGGTGTTTCATCGGAGTAGAATGTGCGACAACTCCTGCTGGAGACATCGAGAATCCGTCAAAAACAATTCCAAGAGCGATAATTTTGGGAACCATAAGTGTTGCTTTGATTTATTTAATAAATAACGTCGCAATCATGGGAGTGATTCCAAGCGAGATCTTGGCAAACAGCAATGCACCGTTTGTTGATTCAATAAATATCGTGTTGGGAAAAAATTTCTCGATGATCATTGCGATAATTACATCTTTAGTTTGTATCGGAACTCTAAACGCTTGGATTTTAACATCTTCGCAAATTTCTCTGGGCTTGGCGAAAGATAACTTACTTCCAAAAATCCTTGCAAGAAAAAATAAAGATGGAGCACCGTACATAAGCGTATTAATTAGCTGCTTGGGTATGATTCCTATTCTCATTTTAACCAAAAACGAAAGTCTATCTTCGCAAATCAATTACATTATTGATTTTTCCGTTAAATCGTTCCTTTTGGTTTACACTGTATGCACCCTCGCCTATTTGAAATTTGCGGTAAAAATACACAGTTTCAAGAAAATACTGCTTGCTGTTTTAGCGCTAATTTTCTGTGGATTAATGATATTTGAGTCGTCGATAGAATCGATTTTAATCGCGACGCTGTTTACCGTCAGTGGAATTTTCGTCATACCATTTATTCCGAAAAGAGACCTTTAACGAATAAGTTAACAGATGCTGCTGGAGAAAGTTATCCACAGATTTTAAGGATAATTTTATTAAAGAAAATTCTGATCGATTTTTAGAAAAATCAACCTATTGAAACACCTTGATTTTTCATTTTCCGATATAAATATCCTTATTTTTCAACATATTACTAAAATATATTTTTTTAAGACATCAAAATCTGCCTAACGATTCAGCATTCCCCGCAAATTACCGAAAAATAAACTAATCCACAGAGTTATCCACAGGCTTATCCACAATTTCAGTGGATAACTCTTAAAAAAGAGTTAATAGAAGAAATACTTCAGTACAAAAACATTTCACAGAGCTATCGGTTGACTTTTTTCGATCAAATGTTAGAATAGCGCAGAATTTGTTAGAGGCAGAGGGATATTATGGCGAAACCTACTTACAATCCGAGCAAGATTATTCGCAAGCGCAGACATGGTTTTAGAGCAAGAACTCTTGCTGGTGGTCACATTTTGAAGGCGAGAAGAGCGAAGGGTCGCGCACGTTTGTCCGCGTAATTTAATTTGGAAAAAAAGTTTAGAATCCGCAAGAGAAGGGATTTTTTGTCGGTATCGGCTTTGGGTCTCAGCTATCGAGCGGATTTTTTTGTTACTCTGGTTGGATTTAACAAAATCGATAAGTGGAGAGTTGGGTTTACAGCTTCCAAAAAAGTCGGAAATTCTGTAATTCGCAATCGTTGCAAGAGAAGAATGAGGGCCATGGCTCAGAAGTTACTTCCTGAATTGGGATTGAGCAACGTTGATTACGTTTTCATTGCAAAAAAATCTCTTGTTACAGCCAATTGGCCTGATTTCATGGCTCAAGCGAAAAAAGCGGTAACTCATTTAAATAAAAAAATCGAAAAATGCAAAAATTCCTGATAGCGACACTAAAATTTTATCAGAAAACTATCTCCCCTCACCTAAAATGCAGTTGCAAATATTATCCGACTTGCTCGGAATATGCGATCATGGCGATCAAAAAACACGGATGGATCAAAGGAGGATTAAAAACTGTCAAAAGATTAATGAGATGTAATCCATTCATCTCAGGTGGAATAGATTTTCCATAATACATTTTCGATTTTCCAAATAATTTACTTTGTAAACTTTTCATTAACCATTTCTTGATATCATACATGTATAGTGAGAGTAAAACATGATTGGAACCTGTATTATTGCTATAGTATTTTCTCCGATATTGGCAGAATTTCTAGCGTATTTTAATCGCGACTGCCGTGGATTTTTACGCTCAGATAAAGTGATGACGCTTGGCTCCTTTCATGTTGAACCTCGCATGTTCAGGATGATAGTATTTTTATTCATTTTTATAATCCTTTATCCATCATTAAGATGGCTTGTCGGCAAAGGTTTCTCCTTTCATTCAGATCTTGGGTATCTCGTGTCTTATCTATGTTTCATGGCGATCATTGAACCACTTATTATATACATAAACAAAGACGAAGAGGCGAAATCCGTTCCCAAAGCCCCCTTTCCCGATTGGTTCACGATGAAAACTCGCTTAATCATCATGTCAGTAGTAATTATATTTGCTGCTTGTGCGGATTCCTTAATCTGGTCAACTTTTTTTCAAAAGCCCTTAGAACAAAATCCTAATATCTACCGTGAATTCGTAAAAAAGATTCCACCAACGATTCGCAAGCAAGCTGTTTGGTTTTCCACACACTAAAAAATACGACAATTATAAACCAAAAGAGAATAACAAGAAAACCTGACTTGAACATCAGTAATTAAACGAAATACTTATCAGTTTATCCTTATTTATTGATTTTTAACATAAAAAAAAAAGACCCCCGAAAGAGCCTTTTGTATAGTAAAACTAAAAAATTCCGCGTAACGCTACTCTGCAGAAACTACCACCGACACAGTGCAACGTCCACGGGAATCTTTCGAAAACTTCACAACCCCTTCTGCTGTCGCAAAGATCGTATGATCCTTTCCAAGCCCGACATTTTCTCCAGCTTTCATTTTTGTTCCACGTTGCCTGACGATAATGTTGCCAGCTTTTACAATCTGACCACCAAAACGCTTTACACCTAGCCTTTTACTTTCCGAATCACGTCCGTTCTTGGAACTACCACCAGCTTTTTTCGTTGACATATGCTAACTCCTTAACCCTTGATGCTATCGATCTTCAAAATGGTCATAACCTGGCGATGCCCATTCTTCCTGCGATAATTTTTACGACGACTCTTCTTGAAAACATAAACTGTCTTGTGTTTTCTGTGCTCAATAACGCTCGCGGATACAGAGGCACCCTCAACATAAGGAGTCCCGACTTTTACATCTCCGTCTTTTTTTATCATCATAACGTCAGTAATTTCTAACTTCGCGCCCAAATCAAGAGCCAACTTTTCGACAGAAATAAAACCGCCCTCTTTTACTTTGTACTGTTTACCGCCTGTTTTTATAACTGCAAGCATAACCTAATTCCTTTTAACTTATACGAAACTCATTATTAATTCATTTTACCGCAAATTTCAAGAGGGGAACAAAAACTTGCATAAAAAGTTTTTTATAAATATAATTTTTCTCTGTGAAGATTCTGGATAATTGGTAAAGGTAATTTTTATGTTTAACTTTTTGTTTGACAAGTCATTTTCTTCTGTCAAAGTTCATGGAGAAATTCTCATCAATACTGCGTTCACACCTAACTCTGTCGGAGCTTTTTTAATTAATTTGGATCGAGCTACTGATCGCTTAAAATTTGTAAAGCCATGTATCGACCAGTTGGGATTTCCTGTTGAAAGAATTTCTGCTGTTGATGGAAGATTGCTTCCTGAAGATGAAATTCAAAAGGTCTGCAACCTAAATACATATAAAAAATACTTTAAAATGCTACCAGAACTGGGAACTATCGGTTGCTCATTAAGTCATGAAAAAGCTTTGAGACAATTTCTCGATTCAGAATACGAGTTTGCGTTAATATTAGAAGATGATGTGGTATTCAATTCGCAAGAATTAAAAGCCTGTGTAGAAAATTCAATTGAAAAAAAAGAGCTTTGGGATGTTTTGATCTTTGAAATGCTTCATGACGGTCTTCCCATAAAGGTTGGAGACCTTTATTCAGATAAACATCTTTCGTTGTATTTAACCACAGTAACTCACTCAGGTTGCTATCTTGTAAATCGGAATGCCGCCAAAAAACTTTTGGAAAAATTCTTTCCGATCATCATGCCTTTCGATCATTATTTTTCCGCCGCCTGGGAATTTGATTTAAAGTTTGTTGGTGTTGAACCTCGGATCGTGAAACAGAATTTCGGAAGCTCTCAGATAAAATGTGAAAGAGTCGAAAAATTTAACGATTTAAAAACCAAAATTAGCAATGCAGTATTCAGTGTCCGCAGATCGATCGTACATTTCCTGTATAACTCATATCTTGTGTTACAGAATTTAGTAAATCATTAAACACAATGTTAGAACAAAAAAATTTTTCAGGCTTATTAAAAATTATTCTTTAACAAAATTTGGTTATGGTGTTAGTATATATGCTGTGTTGTGGATCATATGAAGATATATTTAGTTGGCGGAGCAGTAAGAGATAAACTGATGGGAGTTGTCCCGAACGACAGGGATTACGTCGTAGTTGGAGCTTCCATTGAGGACATGCTATTGAATGGCTTTCGTCCTGTAGGGAGGAGTTTTCCTGTTTTTATCCGAAAAGGTTCAAACGAGGAATATGCTCTCGCTCGCAAAGAGGTAAAAACGGGGCCTAAGCATACTGACTTCGGTTTTTTTTTCGACAAATCCATAACGCTGAAAGACGATTTAATTAGACGTGATTTTAGTTGTAATGCTATCGCTTACGATTTTGAGGAAGACAGAATTATTGATTACCATAGAGGCGTTGAAGATATTAAGAAAAAAGTTCTTCGACACATTAGCCCGCATTTCATCGAAGATCCGTTGCGAATTATCAGGTTGTGTAGATTTGCCGCTCAATTGAATTTCTCGGTAGCAAATGAAACTATGAATTTGGCACGAGACATGGTTCTTCAAAATCAACTAGAAAATCTTTCCGCCGAAAGAATCTGGAGAGAAATAAAAAAGGCTTTACATTATCCGAACTTCTACAGATTCGTTGAGGTTGCACATGAGTGTTTCGCGTTGAAAAAAATTTTATCTGCCGTTGAGAAACTTTGGTTCATAAAGAAAGATTCTCGAGAAAGAACTCTAGCGGAGCATATCATAGATTGTCTAAAAAATGTAAGTCGCGACAGTGAATTGGTCAAGTTTGCGACTTTGTTCCATAACATCGGTGAAACAAAAGTTTTCGACATCCAATCCCCTCATGAAGAAGTCGAACAGCAAGGTGTTCAAATTATCAGAAACATATGTCATTCCCTAAAGGTCCCAAATGATTTTCGTAGTTTTGCAGTGTTTGTCTGTAAAAACTACAAAAAATTTGAAAAAATAAATCAAATGGATACGGAGCAACTACTGGATTTTACTGACGATTATATGAAAAAAACTCCTGCAGATTTTGAAAATTTCATATCAATTTGCAGAGCAACAACGTCCAATTCTGAATTTAAAAATTTTGAACATAAAGCTAGAAATATTTATAAAATCCTGTCGCAAGTCAGAGCGAACCAGATGCCGAATTTTGAATCTATAAAGAAGGATTCAACTTTCAAAGACAGATACCGACAGTTTAAATTAGAAGTTTTGCGACGACATGGACTTTAATTAAATCCAAACCAGTTTTGTTGCAAAATTTTCAGCGAATTTTTTTCTGAACTGTTTTCTGATTTTTAAAGATTTCTGCCATATTCTGACGAATTATTAACCTTATTTTAGAACAATACGTCATATAAGAAACTGTACTGATGTTGCAGGCTGGAGGAAAGTCAGGATAAGGGAATGATTAAAGTAGCAAGAACAATCTTCAATATAATTAATAATGAAATCTACAGTGATGAACTAAAAATACAAAAGATTCACTGCGCATTAAAAGATAAACATCCTGCTGATATTTCAGATATTATTGAAGATTTGGACTCCGATTCACGACAGATATTTTTTAAACTTGCTCCGAAACTTATCGACTCTCGTGTTTTAGTGAATCTTGTAAATCCTTATCGCACAAAAACTCTGGCTTTCTTCGGATTAGAACATTTTCAAAATTCCATTCATTTATTGAAAAAAGAAGAATTAATAAACCTCGTTGAACAGCTCAACGTTAAAGAACGGAAAATATTCATTAAGATGATGCCTGAAAAAACCAAGAACTTCATCAAGTTTCTTATGGCTTATCCTGAAAATTCCGTCGGTCGAAATATGTCTTTCGATTTTATTTTAATTTCAGAAAACTTATCTGTAGAAGAAGCGATAAAGTACATCAAAGAAAAAAAGGAAACTCCGGATAGTTGCTCAGAAATCTTTATAGAAAATAATTCGCACAAACTCACAGGTTTGATATCTTTTACTCGCCTTTTAAAATCTCATAAGAAAACTTTACTCAAAGATATTGAAAGCCCAGACATTGTAGAAATTAACGCCACTGACGATCAAGAAATAGCACATAATTTGTTCAACAAATACCACTTCGTAAGATTGCCCGTGGTAGATTCTAATAATCACATGATCGGATTAATTCGGTCAGCAGATCTGATAGATATTGCACAGGAAGAAATTACCGAAGATTTTAGTCAATTGACAGGGACTTCCGAAGAAGATGAAATAAATGCTCCGATGTTATCAGGATGTTTCAACAGACTTCGCTGGTTATCATTCGCACTCATCAACGCTTTGATGTCTCCTTTCATAGTTTCACTGTTTCAGGATACTATCCAACAAATCGTAGCATTAGCCGTATTAATGCCCATTGCTGGAGCACTAGGCGGAAATATAGGAATACAAACGGCAAGCGTTGTTATCAAGGCGTTTTCAACGGAACAATTTCGTGAAGAACAGTATTCCAAGGTAATTAGAAAAGAAACTTTAATGGGAAGTTTTAACGGATTAGTAATCGGTCTGTTATTAGGAATCATTGTACTTCTCTGGTTTCAAGATTTTAGATTATCTCTGATTCTGTGTGGAACCATGATATTTTGCGCAACGTGGTCTTCATTTATCGGGGTAGCTCTCCCTATAACTTTTTATCGTTTCGGATATGATTCTTCTCTCAGTTCAGGTCCTCTGATAACAACAATATCAGATGTTTCTGGATACATAGTATTCCTCGGAGTAGCCCGTATATTTCTGGGTTAAAAATCATCGTCGATGATTGACATTTTGGTTAAAACTGATAGAATACAACTCCATTGGTTGAGAGAGAATACAATGACCACTAAAGAGAGAATTTTAGTTTCAAGAACAATAGCTGTACCTGCCGACACCAATCCGTGGGGAGACATTTTTGGAGGGTGGATTATGTCTCTTATGGATATCGCTGCAGGAAGTATCGCCGCACGTTTGGCTCGTGGATCTATTGCGACAAAGGCAATAAACAACGTTACTTTTGACGCACCTATTTTTGTAGGAGATGAAGTTTCGGTTTACGCGGAAATTGAAAAAATCGGAAATACCTCCATGACTCTGAATGTATATGTAGACATCTGTAGAAAAGGAAAAAGTGAAGTGTTGAACGCTGTCAAGGGAACTTTTATAATGGTTGCACTTGATGAGAACCGTAGACCTCGTCCGGTGAAAGCTTTCTGGGATAACGATGAGAGTAATTTAAAAAAATAGAAAAAGGTTGGATTATGGAAAATAAAGAAGGAAGCAGCAATATAGAAGAGCAAGTTCAGTCTAAGATTTCTGATGAGTGTTGCGAACAGTGTTCTGAGAACACTGAAACAAGCGAGCAGGATCGTCAAGAGGAATTACTTAATCAGATTGCAGAATTGAAGGATGCTTTGCTTCGCAAAACAGCT
Organism: Alphaproteobacteria bacterium; assembly: GCA_045616365.1. Classification (GTDB taxonomy): domain Bacteria; phylum Pseudomonadota; class Alphaproteobacteria; order UBA3830; family UBA3830; genus UBA3830. The sequence goes on from JAZLGP010000023.1 coordinate 45,741, forward strand.
GAGTCTGAAAACTTAAGAAAGCGTCTCGAAAAAGAAAAAGATGACGCTGTAAAGTATTCTAATAAAGGATTCGCAAAGGACCTTCTTTCGGTTCTCGACAATTTCGACAGAATCAACAGTAGTATTGTTTTTGTGAAAGATAAAATTGATATAGATCCTAATTTAAAAGCATACTTCGATGGCATTGCGATTTGCGAAAAAGAATTACTATCCACATTTCAAAAGTACGGCATTTCTCGCGTAGAGGTTTCCGCCGGAGATTCTTTTAATCACGAATTTCATCAAGCCATGTGTGAAGTCGACGATGATCAACATCCTGCTGGATCTGTAGTTAAAGTGTTTCAGACTGGTTACAGATATCACGATAGATTGTTACGTCCTGCAATGGTTAGTGTTTCTAAAAAAAAGTAAGTTTGAGAGAGAATCGTTGAAAGATTGTGGAAAGATAATCTGCGTCGATTTAGATGGAACTTTGATAAAAGCTGATCTGTCCTGGAGTTCTGCGAAAAAATTTTGGAGTAAAGGTTTTTTTAATATTTTCAGGCTACTTGTTTGGTATTTGAGAGGAATTCCTTATCTTAAATGCAGATTAGCAGAAGAAATCGACATTGAGCCATCTACCCTACTCTACAATTCCGAATTAATATCTTATCTTATACAAAAAAAATCAGAAGGAAGTAAGGTTTTTTTGGCAACTGGTGCTACTGAAAAGTATGCTAATCGAATTGCAAATTATCTTAAAATTTTTGACGGCGTTTTCGCAAGTAATTTAAAAATCAACCTCGTTGGAAAAAACAAAGCTAAGAAGCTTGCTAAGGCATTTCCCAATGGATTTGCTTATGCTGGAAATAGTACCGATGATCTTCATGTTTGGAAAAAAGCATCCGAAAATATAGTCGTTAATCCCAGCAAAAGTGTTCAAAGGGCAATGCTTTCTGTTCCGCACACGCTGTATAAATTTTAAAAAGCAAAAGCGCGCCATCATTGAAGTATCGAAAAGACCTGATTTTCACAAATTTTTATTCTTTAAAAGGACACTCCTTTTCGCAATCTATGACTTACAGTTAATTAAGATAAACATAGAAAAGTCCGAGAAAGCAGCATAGGATTAATGACGAAAAATTATTGACCTATACAAAAAGCCTCCCAGACACCCAAAAGAGAGAAGTGATCATTTTTCACTGACTGTCACGATAATAACAAAATCAAAGCATTCAAGCAAAAGTTCGAGTCTGTTTGAGAGAATGTACGATATATTTTAATAAATGGAAAACAGTATATTGTAAGTGATAAATCGGAAAAAGATATAACAATCAATCTTTCTTTTTGATTTCCCCTTTTTTTCTCGTAAGTTTTTTTATTAGATGTCAGTTTTTATCGAAAAAGTTATTTTATCTGAGTATATTCCCGCAATGGGTTTTTTTCCGTCGTTAACGATTTTAAAATTTGCGATGTATTTGTTTTGATCTGATGGCATTTGAATTTCTCCGTTTTCGGTAAGTCCATTTACAGAATACGGTATGTAGTTGTCTTTGTTTTTCAGTCGAAAGTTGTTTTTGCTGACAATTTCGCAGATAGCATCTTTTAGAACTGAGTATCTTATTGTAACTGAAGGTGAATGGTCGGATATCATTCGAACTCCATTGTGAGAAATTCTTCCAAAATTAACTTGCTTTTGATCTGCAAAAATTTCGACTTTTGGTTCTATTTTTAATTTTATGACATCAAACTTGTAATTTCTATTATCGGATTTTATTTGAATGTCTTTGAAGAAAATTTCATTGCTTAATTCATTTTTTGGAATCGTGATAAAAAATACTTTTCCATTTTCAGAACTCTCAATTGTTTTTTCTTCAAAACGAATTGTTTCATTGAAATTGAATAAGTGTAACCTTAGTGCAAATTGAATTGATCCGTCAGCACACTTTTTGGGATTTGAAAATACAGATACGCGGAAACGACTGCATTCAGAATTATTTGTTAGATCAATTATACGAAAGTCATCGAAATGATCTATCGAAATCATGGCTGGAGGAGAGTCTGTCTGAATACATCCAAAAACTTCTACACAGCAACAAGTGGCAAAAAAATAACTAAATGTCTTCATCGTCTTCTTCCTTTTTTATGGAATCTTTACATACAATCGTTCCAAGATCTAATATTTCGTCCTCTGACGGTTCTTTGATTTCTAACTCGATATTTTCTATATTTTTGATATTTACGATAAGTTTGTATTTCCCAGGTCGTAATTCTATAAGTGAAAATTCTCCTGAAGAATTAGTAAAAAATGATACAGGAGGCTCGTCTGTGTTATTTTTGTTGATCGCAAATCCCGTTACCTGTTCCAGAATTTTTCCTTGAGAATCTACAAGAATACCACAAGCCGTAACAGATTTAATTCCCTGAATATCGGCAATAAATCCTCGCTTATACTGTCCTTGAGATACAATGGTGTCTTGTTTAAGACTTATATCATCTGGAATTTTTCTGAGATCGATTCGAGAAACTGAGGATGAAATTCTGGAATTGTTCAGAACCGCACTACCCCCTAAAAATCCAGATTCGGCGTCTTTATTGAGGAACTTCACCTTGTGTTTAGCAAGATCATTTTTAGGAGTAGCTAAAACGAATCCGCCATCTGAATAATTAGTACGAGCAATTGCGAATCTTCCATCGGCAAAGTATAAGGCAGAATCTACCCCGACGTTAATTGATCTAGATCTTTGATTGTTAAATGAATAGTTTAAATTTCCACTGAATATAGAATTTGAGTAGTTTGTATTAAATCTTAAGTTTTTGATATTCTCTGATTTTTCTGAAGTAATTTCATAGTTAAAATTTGTATTTTCCGGATTATGAGACATCGTCAAATAGCTTGTAGCCCTGCTGTCGGTTTTAGAATGCCCACTCGATAAATTGATGTGATTTTTTAAAGATAAAGAGCAGTACAAGCTGAAAGATTTTTTCTTGAGATTGTTCGATTCAATGTTTCTGCTGAAGTTTGCGCTGATATTTCCACTTCTGAACCAATCGTTATTAAGAATGAAGCTTCGTGAAACATTCCAACTCATTTGTTTGGTCGATTTTTTATCAAAAGATTTCTGTTGGGAATAACTGAATCCTGTGTTAAATGACAAAACATTACTTAAGTTGAATCGATAATTGATAGTAGTATTTTTTCCTTCTTTATTTTCTTCTTTTTTTAAGAATTCGTCGTATTTAAAAAATTCATCTTTTTCAGCAAGATATGGTTTAAAAAAATTATCAGACTTTTCGATTGATGCCGAAAAACTGCAACTAGTTTTATCAAAAAGATTTACAGATGGAGAACTATATTGAGCGTAATAAACTTTTCCAGAAACGCTTTTCTCATTTCTTTTGTAGTTGCTTGTAGCAAATTTAAAATCCAAATGACCCAAAATGTTTTTATTTCGAATTTCGTATGAACAAGTATGGCCAGCTTTATTTCTCAGCAATCCTAGACCTATTTCAGTAGAGTAAAGTAATCCATATTTCAGAGTCAGAGACAGCAATGGATTTTTTTTATCATACTTTCCCTTGGTCGGATCATTAACCTCAGGGTATCCGTAACTTGCGTTAAAAGTAAACTTTCCTTTCGGAACATATGAACTTTCATAGAAAAAACTTTCATCGAGAATTTCTTCACGTCCGCTCTCGTCGATTATTTTGATTTTAATGTTATTTTCTCCTCCTTGATAAGAAATATCATCAAGAGTATATGTTCCAGGAGCAACATTTGTTCGAGTTCTTATGAGATGGTTATTGGAATAAATCTCTATGGTGCTTGTCTTGAGCAAAGTGATACGGATCGGACTTGAAAAGCCCTCAGATTTTTCTCTTTCTACATCCTTGTGGATATTAAACCCCCAAAGTCGCGGAGGACTTTGATAACTTAATGATCGACAGAATATATCTCCATATCGGAACATCATATCTAGCTTTTCCCAATCGTAAACAAAAGTGAGATAATCCCGGTGAAATTTTCCTTTTGAATTTAAGTCGGATGATTTTTGATAACTTGTTTCTCCTTCGGCACATAAACCGAATAAATTTACGTAAGGAGTAAGGATCAGGTTTTGTGTAGTACTTGAATAAAGTCGATCTCTATTGAATGATTGAGATGCTCGGACATTTAAAACAGCGCTGATATTTGCTGGATCAGCATTGGTTTTTTCTTTGTAAGATCTTTTTTTTCCGCCTAAGCTACGTTCCTTTTTCTTTTCGAGAGGAAGAGAAACTTCTACCCGCATAGTTAGTCGATTAAGTTTTGTTTTCAGCGAAAGTTTATCGAGTTTTGAGAAATCCACGAAGCCATCTTTATCCTTGTAATTGTTTATGATATCGATATCTTCTGGCTCAAGATAATCAATCAAGCAATTTTTCAGAGAAGCTACCTGGATTTTGCAATTTTTGCCTATCAAAGTCGGAGCACTACCAGATTTTTCTCCATCAACTAACACCTCAGTATCAAAAAGCATGTCTTCCTGTTGCTCAACATGCCCAAAAATCTCGCGATAAATGGCTTCACTATCTTCATACGTCAAATCTGGCATGACAAAAGGATTTTCTTCCGTTGCACAAGACAAATAACTGTAAAATATCAGAGTTGTTGTCAGATGTTTTTTCACGAAATTATTTCTTTTTGTATTCTCGAGTAGATCTTGCCAAGACAACAGTACTAACGTCGTCAGGTTTTATCAAATCGGTGATTTTTTTATCGTGAATTACCAAATTAGATTTTTTTAATTCAGCTCTCTTGTTTCCGTCGTTTCTAAGAACAATAACGTTTGCATTTTCTGAAACTAATTTTAGATCAGGTTGAGCCGATTTAGGAGTGGCATAAAGGGAAGCTTTGATTTCGTATAACACTTGAATGGATGACTGATTTTTTTCTTTCTTTTTATTTAGGTTTATAGGAAATTGAGACATCACAACACGGAACGCCTGTTCTTTTTCTGGATTTTTTTTGAATTCTTCATTTCCTCTCCATTTTACCTTTACATTTCTGTAAGTATGCGGAGGGATAATAACTTGAGATGGTCTTAGCATAAAAGACTTCTCATCTTTCTCTAAAATATCGTTACCTTTTTTATCTAACTTTCTGCGAAATACTTTAATTTCAAACGCCAAAAAATCATTCGTTTTATTTTCGATATAGTATTGAAATGTTTTTTCGTTGTTGTTTTTTGGATCGAAGGAATGCACGAAAGGCACCACAGACAGAGCTTCAATATTGAAATTTATCGAAAACACATAAATTAATATTAATAAAATTTTACACATATTTGTCACTTCTTTTTCTATATAATACAAAATCAACATTCGTAATATATATAGTAATCACAAAAAAAACAATAACTTCGCAAAATTACAATCAATTACTATTGCCTAAAAAATAAAAAGGTGCTAAATGGTGAGGGATTGCTCGTAATGATTGCGATGATGTGTGTAAAGTAGTGAAAGGAAGTATTATGGGTAGCAAATTGTTAAAAGTCTGTGCGGCTGTTATGTTAATTGTTAGTGCAGGAAGTGCGATGGGTAATGATGCAAGCGAAAGATTTACCCCTACGTCGTTCGAAGCAACATTGAATGCGGATGTTAAGGCAGTAGTTGTATGTGAATATGAACAAGGTCAATCGATATCCTTAGTTAAACAAAACGGATCGTTGGAAGATGAAGAAAAGCGTAAGGTTTGTTTTAAGATCACGAATGTAGCTTCAGGTTTTGCACTAGTGCTTGAAGCAGGAAATGGGCTACTTGTAGAGGGCCAACAAGCGAATTTAACAGCAGCTGATGGAGAAAAGTTGCCTATTCAATTTTCGCTTCAAAATGGTGAAAGTAAAAATATTGATTTTTCTTGGGGGGAAACAGTTCCCTTTGATGAGAAGGCGCATCGTGATGGAGAGTGGTGTATAAAAGCAAGTGTCGATCTGAAGAACAATACTAAAGTGGGAAATTATAGTGGTAAAATAAAGATTTCAATAGTGGCTATGGACTGAATTTTGTAAATAGGGAGACCAAGGTTTTCTTTAGTTTGGGGTGGTTTCTGAATAGAAAGAGGGCAATAAGTATGAAGAAAG
>JAZLGP010000024.1:0-56130 GCA_045616365.1 Alphaproteobacteria bacterium
GTATGAATAAGAAGGATTAGAATCAAAACAATATCTGTGATATGAAATCTGCGCAAATTCGAAAAATATTCATTTGTTCGTAAAAGAATTGGAATTGTATCGGCGCTCATTTGGGGGTATCTCCTAAAGAATCAATCTTGCAACACACTGAAATTTAAGAAAAAGACGACACAAACATGGTGGGCCCGGTAAGATTCGAACTTACGACTACCCCGTTATGAGCGGGGGGCTCTAACCGCTGAACTACAGGCCCACTACCAATAAAATACTACGACAAAATAAAAAGTCAATTAAGAAAATATTTTCTTTTTAAACGAAAAGATATTACCAAATAAATAAACTCAAGATACTGATATAAAAAACAAAGAAAATATTAAAAAGTGAGGAAAACAGAACAGAGGAAGAGACTTTCTGATAGTCTCTTCCCTAGATTTGCCTGAATTTAAATCTTATCTACGATCAAAAATCGCAAATAACTGTGCCCCTGTATCGAAACATTATCACCCCTGTTTTTTGCGACATCGAACGATTCTTTTGCGGCTTTATGAAAAACCTTTAAGTCATCCTTTATCGTTCTTACGAATTCTAAATCTCGAAACAGATCAGAGTGTTGAGTGAGAAGGATTCTCATCTTAGCTGAGAAATTCTCCTGGTTGCCTACAACTTTCATTTCTCGTAATTGCTTTTTCTTCTTAACGGCTCTTATAATTCGCAAGCAAGCATCTTGTTCTTTCTTTTCTTCTCCTATGGCAAAGGTGAAGAAATTCTCCTTACAAATTATTCCTTGTTTTACAGCTTCTTGACATTGTTCCGGAGTCAACCGATTTACTTCTTCTTCCGTACTGACCGTTCTAAAATCGAACTCTTTAGCAGTATCTTCATCTTGTCCGTTAGATTTTTGCTGATTTTCAGCATCGTTTTCATGTTTCATATTGCCTGCATCGTTAGTCTCATCTTCATTCTCTGCTGCGACAGAAGGACCTTCCTCTTCTTCAGAATTTTGGTTCATTCTGTCTCGAGACGAATCCTCAGTGCTCCCGGCTCTTTCTTTTGCTGTAACGGTTCCCAATAATTCTGTTATACGGTTTTCGATTCTCTTCAGATCGTCTTGAAAATCTATAATTTTTGCAGGAGCGCAACGACCATCAATTTGTCCATTTCCATAACGTTGTCCTAATCCTCCAATCCAAAATCCTCTCTGAAACCAGCGAGTGGTAATTGCATGGATTTCTTCAGAATTTTTTCCAACTATTCCCTCTAATCTGTTCAATCTTTCCTCGAAAGCTGTTGCTGAATTTCCCGGTTTTACCTCGTTAGCAGGTACGCTCCATGAAAATCCACTTGATGAACCATCCTCATCAAAAGGTGCATTCATAGCAAACGCGTCTGAGTAGGTTAACAAGCCAAATACCAACGTTGAATATAATGTGATAACTTTTTGCATAATTCTATCCCTTTCTTTTTCTAGTTATCTTTACAAAAACACGAAACATAAAGATCACAGAAACGAAAGAAAGACCGCCTCTCTAAAACGTAATCTGTACATCTTTAAAACTACAAAAACGAAGGAAGGACCTCTATCTATCTCTCCTTCCGCAGATTGCATTTAACAAAACACAAACTGTATATCTCTAAAAAACTATCAAAAGGAAAGATCGCCACGTGGCAACCTTTCCAAAATTACATCAGATGTTAAACGTTACACCTAACGATAATTCATGCTTATCGGACTTTACTTTAAAGTTTCTGTCAGAAATATCATGTTCATCCGCAAATGCAGCACTGCTTAAAGCTCTACAATCAACGCTTTTCTTTGCTGCGCTGTACACTTTGTATCTGTACTCCAAAGAGCAAGATATCCTATCATTAATTTTTCTGGATCCACCTAACCCGAATACAGCCCCCCATACTCTTTTCTTCGGATTTACCTCAAACCCATTTCCATCACATACGAGAGCATTAGAGTCATCTATACCAAACCTCATCTTTATCTGCTTGGTTGTTATCCCTAAGATTCCGTAAACATCGTAACATTTAAACTCTCTTCCAAACTTCAAGGAAAGATCTACTTCATCTCCATGCTTTACATCAACATACGAAATCTTTTCATCTAAACCATATTGATCATTAACCTCTAAATCCTCTCCCATCGTGAAATCATGTTTATGAGAAGCTCTATTGAAGACATAACTTAAGTCGCTACCAATAAACCAATCGCTATTGAATTTTTTCTTGATTCCTGCATTAATCCCTACTCCAACTCGAGCAATGGAACTTTTCTTATGCTTCGCACACGGAACGGAATCAAAAAAACTAGCGGAACTGTCAGTGTCCACCTCATAATCCATCTTAAAATCAGAACTTGTCAAAGATCCAATCAACGACGCTCCAGCATAGAAATTAACTCCATTTGAAGACGCAACATCCTCAGCCTGAGCTGCCAAACAAGGCACCAACGCAACTAACACAAATCTTTTCATAATTTTGCCTCTCTATTACACATTCACAATCTAAAACATATATGAAACGTAACATAAACAAACCGCTTTCTCAATTGTTTTTTTTCAGAAATACATCTTTATCGTCAATTTATTTTTCTTTGTTGTTTTTTCTTTCGGACTTTCATTACTCGGCGAGTGATGATCAGCATTAATATACTTGCAACGGTCATAAATACGCAAGCCATAATTGTGATGACGTTTCCGCTGAACTTTGCGCTCATGGAAATGCAAATTGACATAATTATATTACGGAAAACCACAACGGTAGATGCTCCGACGCTGGCAGCCTCTGAGACGGATTCAAGTGCTTTCAAAACCGAAACTGGTACCAAGAATGCGCTTCCAATGCATTGAATACACATCAGGCTAACTAAATGAAAAGTGCTCCATTTCGGCTGAAATAAAATTAAATAAAATATGTATAATCCAAAACCAAAAAACACTGCGACTCCAAGTCTTTTGGAAAAGGCTAAATTGTATTTTTCAATAATATGGCGGTAAATAAATGTACCTACAACGTAAAACAAAAGAGGAACTGCTGAGAACAAAGCAATGTCTTCTGTACTATCAGCAAAAATAAATGGGCAGCTGGTTGCAAAGATCATGTATCCTCCTGCAAACAGTCCTGGAATCAAGGCGTAAATAACAAAATATGAATTTTTTAGAATGAGCTTGTAATCCTGAAATAGGCCTTTGGCGGAAAATTGAGAAACTGGAGTAATTTTCTTTTTTTCAGGACATGAATAAAAAAAGATTAACCCAAGAATTTGTGTAACCATCAACACAAAGAATGATAAACGCCAGTTTCCGACTCCAGAGAAGATCGCTCCGACGAAAGGTGAGATTATCCATGCAATTGGCTGGTATAACTCAAGCAAACCGACCACGCCAGCCTTTTCTTTTTCGTTAAACAAGTCGTTAATTATACTAAGTGAAACGACGTATATTACGCTCGCTCCGATTGCTTGAATAAATCTCATACAAATGAAAAACGAAAGACCCGTGGCGATGCAACAACCAAAATGTCCGATTGTTGATAGGACTAATGCAGGAATGATTATCGCTTTTATTCCGTGAAAATTTATGAGAGGTCCGCTAAGAGCTCTTCCGAAAAATTCACCGATTAAATGAGCAACGATAGTCATTTGCATCATTTCGTTGGTGGTTTGCAAATCGATGGCCATTTGCTTCATGCTTGGGATATAAATGCTGACAGAGGCAGAAGTTATGATATTCATAAGCAATAAGAAAATAGCTATCCTTCGATTAGACAACTGTCCATCATGCTTTAATACCGTATTTCCTAATCTCTCAACAATATGTTTCATATTCTAAACAAACGACCCATAGCCCGAATTCACGAACGATTTCTTCACTTCTTCCTTACAAATTCTGAAGGATTCTTCTACAGACTGCCTAGTCGTATCTATCACAATATAATTTTCATCGCAAGTCAAAGGTGCGATTTTTCTGGATTTATCTTGGATATCGCGAAGTCTTATATTGTTATAAATCTCCTCAAAAGTTGTATTTTTATCCTTTAGATCAGCATGCCTTCTTCTGGCTCTTTCTTTCAAATCTGCCGTAATAAATAATTTACAGCAAGCATCCGGAACAACAACAGTTCCTATATCACGTCCGTCGAGAACAATTCCTCTCGTTTCATATAAATGGATAAAATCTCGTTGAAGACTGGTCATAATCTCTCGAATTTCAGGCAGTTTTGCGATGTTCGAAGCTCTTACGCTGTTCTCTGTTGATCTCAACTGCTCATCTGTCAATTTAGCCATTGTATTCAGAATTTCTTTTACGCTTAAATTTTTGATTTTTTCCAAAGGAATATTCAAAAAAGCGATCGTACGGTAGAGAAGACCTGTATCGAGGTAAACAAAACTAAAATGGCTCGCAATCATACGAGCCAAAGTTCCTTTCCCGCTGCCAGCAGGACCGTCTATAGCAATAACCGGACTCATTTGCTTAGACCTAGTTCTATATCCTTTCCGTCATATTTTACTCCTGTAATCAATAGTAACGGACATGCTAAACAAATTGATGAGAATGATCCGAACATCAATCCGAATAAAATAGGGAAACAGAAATCAAAAATAACTTTTCCTCCGAATAGACACAATGCTAAGAGAGATAGAACAGTGGTTACTGAAGTCAGTACTGTACGGGATAAAGTCTCATTGATTGCTTTGTTTAATAATTCAACCAACGTCAAATTTCGATAGATCGCCATGTCTTCGCGGACTCTGTCGAATACAACAACTGTGTCGTGAATCGAATAACACGCTGTCATCAACAATGCGACAATGGAATTTGCACTGAACTCGAAGTAATGAACAAGAGAGTATAATCCCATAAGGACTACGCAGTCATGAGCTAATGATATAACACCACAAATCGCAAATTGCCACTCGAATCTCAGCCAAATAAAAATCAAAATTGCTAACAGCGAAATTACTACAGCGATTATTGCGTTATTGACTAATTCTGCTCCGACTTTTGGTCCGATCTTTTCAATTTTTCTGTACTCGACATTATCTCCTAAAGCTGCTTTTACTTTTTCAATAGAAGCATTTTGTGATTCCTGAGTTTGATTGCTCGGGCTTGGGATTCTGATCAAAACGTCATTCTTTGAACCGAATTCCTGAAGATAAACATCTCCGATGTCTAACTTTGTAAGTTTGTCACGTAATTCACTTAGATTAGCTTCCTGATGAGTTCTGATTTCCATTAAGAAACCACCACGGAAATCGATTCCAAAGTTTAAGCCATTAAAAAGAAAAGCTCCTATACTTATCAACACCGAGAAAATCGAGAAAATATAAGTAAATTTCCTGAACGAAACAAAATCTATCTTTGTATCATGTGGTATAAGTTTATAAAATTCCATAATTCTGTCCTTTCTTACATAGGAATCTTTACTGCGTACTTCATCTTTAATAACGTCGATACAATGTATCTAGTCAACGTTGTTGAAGTGAAGAAAGATATAATTGTTCCGAGAATCGTTGTAATAGCGAACCCCTTAACAGGTCCTGTTCCAAAATAATACAAACAGGTCATCCCGATAATTGTATTGAGATTTGTATCAACGATCGAAGTCATTGCTAAATCATAACCTTTTTCAACTGCCTTGATAAACTTATCTCCCTTTCGGATATATTCCTTAATTCTCTCGTTGATCAAAACGTTAGCATCGACTGCTGTACCGACTGTTAAAGCAATACCAGCTATTCCTGGAAGGGTTAAAGTCGCTTGCAAGCAAGATAATCCTGCGATCAATAGAATGATATTCACAGTAACTGCGATATTTGCAATCATTCCGAAAGAAGAATACCACATATACATAAAGACCAGGACGAACAAACCAGAAATTAAAGTTGCAACGATTCCTGATCGGATGGAATCCGCTCCTAAGTCTGGTCCGACCGTTTTTTCTTCGATAACATTTAGAGGAGCAGGTAACGCACCAGCCTTTAACAAAACAGCTAAATCTTGAGCAGTTTCTGCGGTAAAGTTTCCGGAAATAATACCATGCCCTCCAGTAATTGCACTTTGAATTCTCGGTGCACTGATCGATTTGTTATCTAATAAAATAGCAAACCTTTTACCGATATTTGCTTTAGTTGCTTCAGCAAATTTTCTTGCTCCAATTTTATTAAAGGTAAACTCGACTGCTGGATTCTGAAATTCGTCGTGACCCAAGCTGGCTGAAATCAGCGTTTCACCTCCGACCAGAGCTTGCTTTTTGACTGCAATGTATCCACCTTCATCAGACTCAACATACATGCTACCTATAGGAGCAATCGCCCCTTTCTTATCACTAACTTGTTTTGCAGTTTCATCTACCAGGTGGAAGGTCATTTTCCCTGTACGTCCCAGCATTTCTTTTACTCTGCTAGGATCTTGTAATCCTGGGATCTGTAATAAAATTCGATCTTCACCTTGCTTTTGGATATTCGGTTCACGAGTTCCTGTATCATCAACCCTCTTACGGACGCTCTCAATACAACGATCGATTGCGTTTGCTTTTCTTGCTTTCAAAGCGTCTTCATTAGGAGTCATTGTGACGTGATTTCCGATAATATCAACTTTGAAATCCGAATCGATCGATGAAAGAACTGTTCTTGCTTTACCTACCTTAGAAGAATCTTTTAAATCAAATTCGACAGACTTCGCATCTTTTGATACAGACTTTGGGAAATTTGCAGCATAAGGAATTCTCTCTTTTCTCAAAGTTAGGCGAGCAGCATCCAGCATTTGGTTTAAATAATCATTTTCGACTGTGTTTAAGTCAACTTCCAGTAGAAGATGTGCACCACCTCTAAGATCCAATCCCAGACTAACCTGCTTATTTGGCAGAAAATCCGGAAGGTTCATGATAACACTTTTCGGAAGAATATTCGGAATTGAAAATAAAATTCCGAAGGCACATACACACGCTATTAATATTTCCTTCCATTTTGGGAAATTCATTTTTATCTCCTCTGTTTTTATTTTTTCTCTTTTTCTTTCGACTTTGTTTTTATCGATTTCTTTGAAAGTTTGATGTCATCAGGTTTTTCCTCAATTGCTTTTTCACCTAACGAACTATTTTTATCGATAAGATTTGCAATGGCACTTTTTAAAATTCGAATGCGAATTCCTTCAGCGATTTCGAAAGATACTTCATCATTACTAACAACCTTGTGAACTGTTCCGATAATACCGCTGGCAGTAATTACTCTGTCTCCTTTTCGCAAATTAGAAAGCATTTGATTTTTCTTTGCTTCTCTCTTTTGTTGAGGACGTATCATTAAGAAATAAAACGCAAAAATCATGATTAAAATCGGAGCAAAACTTCCGATTAATGAAGGAGCAGGTGCTCCTTGTTGAGTTTGAACTGATGTTGTTGTCTGTGTATTATTCATAAAAATCTCCTAAATTTTTCCTATATATTTTTCCGGATTTTCCGGTGTATTATTTTTCATAATTTCCAGGTGTAACTGTGGCTGAGAAACATCTCCTGTTTTTCCTACCGATCCAACTCTTTGACCAGCTTTAATTTTTGATCCCTTTCTGACTTTAATATCCTTCAAATGAGCATAAGATGAGACCAGTCCATTCTTATGTTCTATAACCACAACATTTCCGAAAGATTCGTCAAGATTATTTCCTGCATAAATTACTTCACCATCGGATACAGCGTTAACCGGAGCTCCAGCGGGGGCCTTTATATTGATACCGTCATTAGGAACACCGTCTAAATTATCACCGAATTTTGAAATAACTTTTCCTTCAACCGGTCGTATCATCTCTTTTGGCGATGGTTTTGCAACTGGAGAAGTCCTTTCTTTGCTTATTTTGGCTCCTGTTGCAGTAGATGTAACTTTCGGAGCAGATAAATTCTTGGCTTGCTCTTCAAATCCTTTATTGGATTTTCTAGAAGTGGATCTGTTTTGAGGATTTTTTATCGATTGAATAGTGGTTTCCGAATTAGATCTTCCTTCGTCAGCTTTCATCATCTTTTCGAATTTTTCATCCAGTTCTCTGGATTCTTGGTTAAAATCTCCGTGAAGTTCTATGGGAGCATAAAGAACCTTTTGTTGTTGATCTGATGACGATTGTTCTCCTTCAACAGGTAACTTTAAAATTTGTCCATCACAAATATTGTAAGGGGCTTTTATATCGTTAACACTAGCTAAATTCATTGGGTCAATATTGAACTTGTTTGCAATATCAAACAAAGTTTCATTGTTTTGTACAACATAAGTGTTATTTATGGAACTTACTGTTGCAAAACCTCCGATTTTATCATCAAGTTTAATTTCGACAGGTGAAAGAGCAGTTCTTTCGCAAGCCGCCAACAAGCACAATGATCCTATTAAAATTTTACGCATTTTTAGAAAAAATCTCCTCCAACTTCTTGAAGCATTCCGAATGTTCATGACGATTCTCCAGAGGTGTAATAGTTATGAACTTCTTTTTCTCCAACAAAACTAAATCTGAGTTTTCGTTGCTTGGTTTTTCAATATATTTCGCTCTTAACCAGTAATAAGCGTGATCTACGGGATCCATTCTTTCGTGAACATTCCAAGTAACTTCCATTTTTCCTTGAGTTGCGATACGGATGCCTTTCACTGCATCCAGATCGACGTCCGGGAAATTAACATTCATACAAACTCCCTCTGGCCAATCGAATGACATGAGCTTTTTTATAATTTCTTGCAAAAAATAATCTATGGCCGGGAATTTAATTAAACAGTTAGACTCGGGACAGTCCTGACTTACTGCAATCGACCGAATATTCTGAGAACTGGCTGCAAAGGCTGCGCCGATTGTTCCCGACAATCCGATGAAATCTCCGATATTGGAACCGTGATTGATCCCTGAAATTACCAAATCTGGCTTTTTGTCTTTCAAAATCTGCCCAAGAGCAACAAAAACGCAGTCAGCAGGAGTGCCTGATACTGAAAACTTTCTTGGAGAAATTTCTTTTACTCGCAAAATATCATCAAAAGTAACAGAAAATCCTTTTCCGCTCTGTCCTACTTCAGGAGCGACTACCCACACATCAGGCGTGATGTTATTTGCAATCTTCTCTAACGCTTTTATCCCACTCGCGTGAATGCTGTCATCATTCGTAATAAGTATTCGCATCTTTGATAGAGCCGTAGTTTTATTTTTCATTTTCTTTATCTCCTCTTACTTTATTTCTTCTATTCCCTCCATGTACGGAATTAGTGCTTCAGGGACTTTTATACTTCCATCCGCTTTCTGATAATTTTCTAAGATTGCAACAATTGTACGACCAATAGCCAGTCCCGATCCATTCAAAGTTGCGACATATCCCTTATCTTTATCTCCTTTGTATCGGGTATTCATTCTTCTTGCCTGAAACTGTCCACACAAAGAGCAACTTGAGATTTCACGATACGTATTTTCACTAGGTAACCAAACCTCTAAATCGTAAGTTTTTTGAGCTGAAAATCCCATGTCTCCAGTTGATAACTTCATAACACGATAAGGCAATCCTAATTTCTGCAAAATAGTTTCCGCTGCAGAAGTCATACGTTCTAGCTCTTCTTCTCCGTTATTCGGATGAACAACACTAACTAACTCAACTTTGCTAAATTGATGATTTCTAATCATTCCACGAGTATCTCGTCCAGCCGCTCCTGCCTCAGATCGAAAACATGCAGAATAAGCTGTAACTCTGATCGGTAACTGCTCCGAAGGAATCATCGATTCACGAAACATATTTGTTAATGGAACTTCCGCCGTCGGAATAATCCATCTGTTATCAGTAGTATGAAATGAGTCTTCGGCAAATTTGGGTAATTGACCGGTTCCGAACATGCATTCCGATTTTACAAGAAACGGAACAGAAACTTCCTGATATCCGAAATTTTGAGAATGGTTATCTAACATAAAATTTTTCAGGGCTCTTTCCATTTTGGAGATGGCTCCCTTCAAAATAGTAAATCTACTTCCCGCAACTTTCGAGGCAGTTTGGAAGTCTATTAATCCAAGATCCTCACCCAGTTCGTAGTGATGCTTAGGTCTGAAATCAAATTTCGGAACTTCTCCGACTGTTCTTACGCACACATTTGCAGATTCATCTTTTCCAACAGGGACATCTGCCAGAGGAATATTTGGTAGAGACGATAAAATATTATTTAGTTCGTCAGAAAATTTTTCGCGTTCTTGTTCTAACGATGCCATTTTATTTTTCAGATTTGTAGATTCTTTTTCTAAATCAGATGCATCTACTTTATTTTTTTTAGCAATCCCTATTTGTGATGCGATTTCGTTTCGGCGAGTTTGAATAGCTTGCAATTTCGCGATGGTCTCACGATTGCTTTTATCCAGATTCAATACTTTCTCGGAACATGGTACCGAATTTCTACTTTTCAATGACTCATCAAAAAGATCTGGATTCTCCCTAATCCACTTTATATCTAGCATAGCTACCACCAAACAACAGAATATAGGCTAGGCTAGCATATTTTGGGTAGCAAATCAAAATAAATACTACCGAAATATTGGACTTTCAGTGAATTTGTTTTGGGAAAATGTTTGCTTGCGGATCCGATTGTAATGTGATTTGATAATACTCATGTAAAGTGGTTGATACAGATTTTGCTTTTTTTTTAGTAAGATTGTTTTAATTGGTGTACTTAAATGGGAAAGTTGCAAAAGGGGAGTTTTTGAAGGTCAGTATCTTAATCTTTCAGTGGATATGTGGGAAATAGTGGTTTACAAAATATTGTTGATGAAATATAATATGCCGGAAAAAACAGGAGCTATTGGGATGATAGACTCTTGTGTTTTTATGTACAAACAGGTATTTTGAATCTGTGTGCTTACTAGAGGAGATAAGCATGACCTTTTTGGTCAATTTCAATTGTTTACAGGGGTCTCAATATGGTCAGAACGTTCACCGAGCGTAAAAGGTTTAGAAAAAATTTCGGAAGAATAAAAGAAGTTGCAGAGCTTCCGAATCTTATAGATTTGCAGAAGACGTCTTACGAATCGTTTCTTCATGCGGATCGAATGGATGGTTTAAGAAATGATATAGGTCTTACGGAAGCATTTAAAAATACGTTTCCAATTACTGATTCATCAGGAAGAGCGCAAATTGATTTTATAGAGTATCATTTTGATGAGCCTAAATACACAGAAGAAGAGTGTCGTAATAAAGGATTGACTTATGCTGTGCCTTTAAGAGCTACATTTCGTTTGATTGTTTGGGATGTGGAAGGGGAATCTGGTCAAAGGGAAATCAAGGACATCAAAGAACAGGATGTTTATATTTGTGATCTGCCTATCATGACGAAGGATGGAACTTTTATTGTTAATGGGGCAGAAAGAGTAGTTGTTTCTCAGATGCAGAGATCTCCGGGTGTATTTTTTGATCACGATGGAGGGAAAACCCATTCATCTGGAAAGTATTTATTCGCTGCACATATTATTCCTTACAAAGGTGCATGGTTAGATTTTGAATTCGATGCGAAGGATCAGATTTATTGTCGTATTGATCGTAGAAGGAAAATTCTTGTTACTACTTTGTTGATGGCTTTGGATTCTGTTTACACAGAGAAGATGAGAGCAGAAAATCCTGATAAGGAATTTAAGTCGTCAGAAATTTATGGTATGGACAAAGAGGAGATACTTTCTTATTTCTACGATAGTTTTGAGGTAAAAGTAGAAAAGCATGGGTTGTTATCCAGAGAGTTTGTTCCTGAGCAATGGAAAGGTGTGAAACTCGATAGAGCTTTGATAGATGCGGAAGAGGGTAATATTATCGCTGAAGCAGGTACTAAGCTTACTTCTCGTGTTCTCAAAAATCTGTCCGAAAAAGGGGTAAAAAGGGTTGTTGTTGCGGCAGAAGAGTTGTTTGGTCGTTATAATGCTTTTGATGTTATTGATCCAACTAACGGTTTAGTTATCGCCGAGGCAGGAGATGAGTTAGACGAGGATCTCATCAATAAAATTACGCAATTTAGCGATAGTTTCTCTGTCTTACATATCGATCACGCCGAAATCGGTGGATATATTAGAAATACTTTGACTGTGGATAAGTGTAACAATCGTGAAGAAGCTTTGTTTGAGCTGTTCAGGATTATGCGTCCTGGTGAGCCACCAACCATAGATAGTGCACAGGAATTGTTTTACAATATGTTCTTTAATCCTGACCGCTATGATTTATCGTCGGTCGGTCGAGTGAAGATGAATGGTCGTATCGGAGTTGAAAGACCTGAAAATTTGGGCATTTTGACCAAGGATGACATTCTGAGAATTTTGAAAATATTGCATCAATTGAAAGATGGAGTCGGTGAAGTTGACGATATCGATAATTTAGCCAACAGACGTGTTCGTTCAGTGGGTGAGTTGTTGGAGAACCAATTCAGAGTTGGGTTGCTTCGTATGGAAAGAGCTGTTCGTGAAAGAATGGGGTCTGTTGACATCGAAAATGCTGCACCGAATGACATTATCAATGCAAAGCCGGTTTCTTTAGTTTTGAAGGAATTCTTCGGTTTGTCTCAGTTGTCTCAGTTTATGGATCAGATCAACCCATTGGCGGAGATCACACACAAGAGACGTATTTCTGCTTTGGGTCCGGGAGGTTTAACCAGAGACAGAGCTGGATTTGACGTCCGAGACGTTCACACGACTCACTACAGTCGTATTTGTCCAATTGAAACGCCTGAAGGACAAAACATTGGTTTGATTAACTCTTTGGCGATTTTTGCAAAAATCAATAAGTACGGATTTATCGAAGCACCTTACAGAAGAGTTGTTGACGGTAAAGTTACGGATGAAGTTCTTTATCTTTCCGCGATGGATGAAGTTGAGCACACAATCGCTCAGGCGAATGCGAATTTGACTGCTGATGGTAGATTTAAGGATGAGTTTGTTGCTTGCAGAAGAAACGGTGAATTTGTTAATGCTCAGAGAGATACTATCGACTTTATTGACGTTTCTCCAAAGCAGATTATTTCCATCGCTGCGGCGTTGATTCCGTTCTTGGAGAATGATGACGCCAGCCGTGCTCTTATGGGTGCGAACATGCAGAGACAGGCAGTTCCTTTGCTCAGGGCTCAAGCTCCGTTAGTTGGGACAGGTTTGGAGTCTGCTGTTGCTAGAGATTCTGGTGTTACAGTACTTGCAAAGCATGATGGTGTCGTAGATCAAGTAGATGCGGATAGAATAGTTGTAAGAGCATCGGGTGACGGAGTTAATGTCGGTGTTGATATCTACAACTTGAGAAAATTCCAAAGAGCGAACCAGAGTAGCTGTATTAACCAAAAGCCGTTGGTGAAAAAAGGTGATATAGTTAAGGTTGGTGATGTTATTGCTGACGGATCCGCGACAGAACTCGGAGAATTGGCGTTAGGACATAATGTGACCGTCGGATTTATGTCTTGGCATGGTTACACTTTTGAGGACGCTATCGTTATTTCCGAAAGATTGGTTCAGGATGACTACTTTACGTCGATTCACATCGAAGAGTTCGAGGTTATGGCTCGTGATACTAAGTTGGGTAACGAAGAAATCACAAGAGATATTCCGAATGTATCAGATGATGCTTTGAGAAACCTTGATGAAGCGGGAATTGTTCATATCGGAGCGGAAGTCCAAGCAGGAGATATTCTTGTTGGTAAGGTAACTCCAAAGGGCGAAACTTTAATGACTCCTGAAGAGAAGTTGTTGAGGGCGATATTTGGAGAAAAGGCTTCTGATGTCAAAGATTCATCTTTGCGTTTGCCTCCAGGAGTTAAAGGTACAGTTGTTGATGTGAAGATTTTCTCTAGAAGCGGTGTTGAAAAAGATGAAAGATCTCTTGCTATTGAGCAAAAGGAAATTGAGTCTTATAAAAACGATATGGACGCTGAGAGGAAGATTTTTGAATCAACTTACTACGGCAGATTGAGAGAGAAGTTACTCGGTCAAACTATTGAGTCATCTCCTATCAGAGCGAAAGGGAATGTCGTAACTGAAGAGTATCTTGATTCTATGACCAGAGGTCAGTGGAGAGAGATCGTCGTTGCAGATAAAAAGACTGCGAAGGCAATTGCTGAGTTACATAGCGACTTCAACTCGATTTTAGCTCAATTGCAGAAAAACTTTGAGCAGAAAGTCGAGAAGTTAAAGAAGGGCGACGAAATGGCTCCGGGTGTGTTGAAGGTCGTGAAGGTTTTCGTTGCTGATAAGCGTAAGTTACAGCCGGGCGATAAACTTGCGGGACGTCACGGAAACAAGGGTATCGTTTCTAGAATCGTTCCTGTCGAAGATATGCCTCATATGGAAGATGGTACTCCTTTGGATATTATCTTGAATCCATTAGGTGTTACTTCTCGTATGAACGTCGGACAGATTTTGGAGACTCACTTGGGTTGGGCAGCTAAAGGTTTTGGTCGAAAGGTTCGTGAAGTTATTGAGAAGATTCAATCTGATGAAGAACTTATGGAGAATCTTCGTGCTCAGTTGAAGGATATCTATGACAAGCCGGAAGAGAAAAAAGATATCGATAAGATGGACGACTATGAGGTCGCGGAACTGGCGAGCCATGTTGTGGATGGTGTTCCTGTTTCGACTCCTGTTTTTGACGGGGCAAGAGAAAGCGATATCGTAAAGTCTTTGGAATCTTGTGGATTGAATAGCTCTGGCCAGATGAGATTAATTGACGGACGTACTGGAGAATATTTCGATCGAGAGATTACTGTTGGATGTATTTACATGTTGAAATTGCATCACATGGTTGATGATAAGATTCACGCACGTTCTATTGGTCCTTACAGCCTTGTTACTCAGCAACCGTTGGGTGGTAAAGCTCAATTTGGAGGTCAGAGATTCGGAGAAATGGAGGTCTGGGCGTTACAAGCTTACGGTGCGGCTTATACTTTGCAAGAAATTTTGACTGTTAAGTCGGATGATGTTACCGGAAGAACGAAAGCTTATGAGTCGATTATTAAGGGCGAAGAGAATATCGTTCCGGGAATTCCGGAGTCTTTCAATGTTCTTATGAAAGAATTGTGTGGTTTGGGATTGAACTTTGAGTTTCAGCAAGATGAAGTTGATCACAATGCTGAGATAGAGGCTTAGTTTAAAGAGGAATAATATGGCTAATCAGTTACAAAAAGTTTTTGGACAGGTAAGTAACTTAAATACTTTCGATTCTATAAAGGTTTCGATTTCAAGTCCTGAAAGAATTAGGTCATGGTCTTTTGGTGAGGTAAAGAAGCCAGAGACCATTAACTACAGAACCTTTAAGCCGGAAAGAGACGGTTTGTTTTGCTCCAGAATATTCGGTCCGGTAAAAGATTATGAGTGTCTTTGCGGCAAATACAAACGAATGAAATATCGTGGTGTTATTTGTGAGAAATGTGGAGTTGAGGTAACTCTTTCAAAAGTCAGAAGAGAGCGTATGGGGCACATAGAGTTAGCTTCTCCTGTTGCTCATATTTGGTTTACTAAATCACCTCCAAGCAGAATCGCATTGTTGTTGGATATTACTTCCAGTGAGATGGAAAAGATTCTCTATTTTGAGAGCTACGTTGTTATTGATCCGGGTTTGACTCCGTTCCAGCAGTATCAGTTGATTTCTGAAGAGGAATTTTACAAGGCACAGGATGATTTCGGTGAGGATGCTTTCACTGCAGGTATTGGTGCAGAAGCTTTGAGATCTATGTTGGAAAAAGTGGATCTTCAAGGAGAGAAGAATCGTTTGCGTGAGGAACTCAAGACGGTTACTTCTGACATGAAGCGTCGTCGTTTGATAAAAAGATTGAAATTGGTTGAGTCTTTTGTTGGATCAAATACTCGTCCAGAATGGATGATTATGCAATGTATTCCTGTTATTCCTCCAGAACTACGTCCGTTAGTTCCATTGGACGGAGGAAGATTCGCTACTTCAGATTTAAACGATTTATATCGTCGTGTTATCAACAGAAATAATCGTTTGAAGAGACTTCTTGAGCTGAAAGCTCCAGAAATTATCGTAAAAAATGAAAAGAGAATGCTTCAAGAAGCAGTAGATGCTTTGTTCGACAATGGTCGTAGAGGGAGAGTGATCACGGGAACAGGAAAGCGTCCGTTGAAATCTCTGTCTGACATGTTGAAAGGAAAGCAAGGTCGTTTCCGTCAGAACTTGTTGGGAAAAAGAGTCGACTATTCGGGTCGTTCGGTTATTATTGTTGGTCCTGAACTAAAGTTGCATCAGTGTGGTCTTCCGAAAAAGATGGCGTTGGAGTTGTTCCAGCCGTTCATTTATTCACGTTTGGAAAGGTATGGTTTTGCTACTACACTGAAGGCGGCAAAGCGTATGGTAGAAAAGGAGAGACCTGAAGTCTGGGATATCTTGGAAGAGGTTATCAAAGAGCATCCAGTTCTTTTGAACCGAGCTCCGACTCTGCACAGATTAGGTATACAGGCATTCGAGCCGGTGTTGGTCGAAGGTAAGGCGATTAAGTTGCATCCTTTGGTTTGTACTGCGTTTAATGCAGACTTCGATGGAGACCAAATGGCGGTACACGTTCCTCTCTCTCTGGAAGCTCAGTTAGAGTCTCGTGTATTGATGATGTCTACAAATAACATTTTGAGTCCATCCAGCGGAAAGCCAATTATTCTTCCGACTAAGGATATTACTCTGGGTGTTTACTATATCACTATGGAAAGAGATGGTGAGCCTGGGGAAGGAATGGCTTTCTCATCCATTGGGGAAATCGAGCAGGCACTTCAGGATAAAGTTGTAAGTTTGCATGCGAAGATCAAGGCGCGTTACGATCAGGTGCAGGAAGACGGATCTGTGAAGTACGTTACTGTAAATACGACTCCTGGACGTATGATTTTATGGCAGATCGTTCCAAAACATCCTGAGATTAAATTTGATTTGATTAACAAGTTGATAACAAACAAAGAGTCGGCAGGGATTGTTCAAAGGATTTACAATGTTTGTGGACAGAAGAGTGCTGTTATTTTCTCGGATAAGTTGAAAGATCTCGGGTACTTGTATTCCACGAAGTCGGGAGTTTCTTATGGTAAGGATGACTTGGTTGTTCCTAACCAGAAAAAAGAAATTGTGAACAAGACTAAGAAAGTTGTGGCCGAGTACGAGAAACAGTATATGGATGGTCTTATTACTTCAGGTGAAAGATACAACAAGGTTGTTGACGCTTGGGCTTCTTGCAGTGATAAGGTCGCAGAAGTGATGTTAAAAGGGTTATCTACTCTTGAAGATGGAAAGCCGTTAAATGCTATGTATATGATGGCTCACTCTGGTGCTAGAGGATCTTTGGCTCAGATGAG
The DNA here is from genome assembly GCA_045616365.1 of Alphaproteobacteria bacterium. Lineage (GTDB taxonomy): Bacteria > Pseudomonadota > Alphaproteobacteria > UBA3830 > UBA3830 > UBA3830. The sequence continues at coordinate 17,301 of JAZLGP010000024.1, forward strand.
ACAGGTTGCTGGTATGAGAGGACTTATGGCGAAACCTTCTGGTGAGATTATCGAGACGCCTATTATTTCGAACTTCAAAGAGGGGCTGTCAGTTTTGGAATACTTTACCTCGACTCACGGAGCTAGAAAAGGTATGGCGGACACTGCGCTTAAGACAGCGAACTCGGGATATCTAACTCGTCGTTTGGTTGATGTTTCCCAGGATTGCGTTATCGAAAGAGATGACTGTAGGACGAAGAAGGGTATAGTTATTCGCGATATCATTTCAGGTGGAGATGTTATTGCTTCGTTGACGGAAAGGGTCTTGGGTAGAACTCCTGTAGAGGATTTGAAGGATCCTAACACCAATGAAATCATCACGAAAGCTGGTGAAATTATTGATGAAGAAGCAGTTAAGAAAATTGAAGAGGCTGGTATCAACGAAATTCGTATTAGGTCAGTTCTTACATGTCAGTGTGAGACAGGAATTTGTGCAAAGTGTTATGGACGCGACTTGGCAAGAGGTAAGAAGGTCAACATTGGTGAAGCAGTGGGTGTTATTGCTGCACAGTCCATCGGTGAACCTGGTACACAGTTGACAATGCGTACGTTCCACGTTGGTGGTACAGCGCAGAAAGGCACGGAGTTATCATCTGTTGATGCGACTTATGACGGTAAGATTTCTTTGAGAGGAGAGAAAACTGTTACTAACAGTGAAGGTCAGAAGATTGTTATGAACAGAAATACTGAAATCGTTCTTTGTGACGAAAAAGGTAAAGAAAGAGCTCATCACAAGTTGCCGTTTGGTTCTCGTTTGTACGTTAGCGACGGAGACGACGTCAAGAAAGGTGGCAAGTTGGCGGATTGGGATCCGTTTACTTCTCCTATCATCAGCGAAAGAGAAGGTATCGTTCAGTACCTCGATTTGGTTGACGGAGTTTCCTTGAAAGAATCTGTTGATGAGTCAACCGGTGTTTCGACTTATGTTGTTTCTGATTGGCGACAACAAGCAAGATATGCGGATTTGAAACCAAGGATCATTTTGAAAGATGATAAAGGTGATCCGATTTTGCTTCCTAGCGGTCAGGAAATTAAGTATTTCTTAACAGTGGATTCCATCATTGCGGTGAAGAATGGAGATCGGATCAGGGTAGGTGATGTATTGGCTCGTATGCCGAGAGAATCAACAAAGACTAAAGATATTACAGGTGGTTTGCCTAGAGTTTCCGAGTTGTTTGAGGCGAGAGTTCCAAAAGATCCTGCGGTGATTAGTGAATTTGACGGAAGGGTTGAATTCGGAAAGGATTACAAGGGTAAGAAGAGAATTATCGTTCATCCAGAAGATGAAAATCTGAATCCGGTTGAATACCTTGTTCCGAGATGGAGACAGGCCGCCGTTCGTGAAGGAGATATCGTTTCGAAAGGGGATATCCTTATCGAAGGTAATAAAGATCCACATGATATTTTGAAAGTTTTAGGAGTTGAGGAACTTGCTAACTATCTTGTTAATGAGATCCAGGATGTTTACAGATTGCAAGGTGTGAAAATTAACGATAAGCACATTGAAATCATTGTTCGTCAAATGTTGCAAAAGGTTTGCGTAGAGGCACCTGGGGATACAATATTCTTGACAGGTGAACAAGTGGATCGTTTGGATTTCAAAGAAGAAAACGAGCGAGTTATCAAAGAAGGTGGAAGGCCAGCGACGGCAAGTCCTGTTCTTCAAGGTATCACAAAAGCATCCTTGCAGACTAGGTCTTTTATTTCTGCCGCGTCTTTCCAGGAAACAACTCGAGTTCTTACGGAAGCAGCTATTACTGGGAAAGTTGACAGATTGAGAGGTCTGAAAGAAAACGTTCTGGTTGGTAGATTGATTCCTGCTGGAACTGGATTTGTGATCGGAAAGGTAAGAAAGACTGCGTTAGTTCGTGATGCGGAAGCCATGAATGAAATAAGCAGCGGAGGTTCGGTTAACTCAATAGAAGAAGTTTCTATTTAGTTAATCAGGGTAAGCAGGGCTTGACAACTAAGGCGATGTACTTTAGCATACAAGCTCTGTAGAGTATTATTAAAAAGGAAGGGGCGTTATGCCAACTATTAATCAGTTAATAAGGAGTCCTCGCAAGGACTTAGCAAAAAGGAACAAAGTTCCTGCTCTTTTAGCGTGTCCGCAAAGGAGAGGTGTTTGTACGCGTGTTACAACCGTTACACCAAAAAAGCCGAACTCGGCATTAAGAAAGATTGCTCGTGTCAGATTAACGAGTGGATTTGAGGTAACTTGTTATATTCCAGGGGAAGGACACAATTTGCAGGAGCACTCTGTTGTTTTGATCAGAGGTGGACGTGTTAAAGACCTTCCAGGTGTAAGATATCATATTATTCGTGGTGCTTTGGATACTCAGGGCGTGAAAGACAGACGTCAAGGAAGATCTAAGTACGGTGTGAAGAAACCAAAATAATAAGGGGCAACTATGGGACGTAGAAGAGCAGCGGAAAAAAGGGAAGTTTTACCTGATCCGAAATTTGGAAGTGTTGTTGTTACGAAGTTCGTAAACACTGCGATGTATGATGGAAAGAAATCAGTTTCTGAGAGAATTTTGCATGAAGCTTTTGACTTCATTCAGAAAAAAGCAAACAAGCCTGGATTGGAAGTTTTTGAAGAAGCTTTGTCAAATGTAGGACCATCAGTTGAGTTAAAATCTCGCCGTGTTGGTGGAGCGACTTATCAGGTACCTGTCGAAGTTCGTCATGAAAGATCACAGGCTTTGGCGATTCGTTGGATTATTTCTAACGCGCGTAAGCGTTCTGAAAAGACGATGATTCAGAAATTAGCTGGTGAGTTGTTGGATGCTTATAATAACAGAGGCGGGGCCATTAAGAAAAAAGAAGATACTCACAGAATGGCAGAAGCTAACAAAGCGTTCGCTCATTACAGGTGGTAATCATGAGTAGAACAACGCCTATCAAAGATTATAGAAATATCGGTATCATGGCTCATATTGATGCTGGTAAGACTACAACGACTGAAAGAATTTTATTCTACACAGGGAAATCTCACAAGATTGGAGAGGTCCATGATGGTGCTGCTACCATGGATTGGATGGAGCAAGAGCAGGAAAGAGGTATTACAATTACTTCTGCTGCAACTACTTGTTACTGGAGAAATCATAGAATTAACATCATCGATACTCCGGGACACGTTGACTTCACGGTTGAGGTTGAACGTTCTCTTAGGGTTTTAGACGGTGCTGTTGCGGTTTTCGATGGTGTTGCAGGTGTTGAGCCTCAATCCGAGACAGTTTGGCGTCAGGCGGACAAGTACAATGTTCCAAGAATCTGTTTCGTGAACAAAATGGATCGTACGGGAGCGAACTTCTATCGTTGCGTTGACATGATTGTCGACCGTTTGGGGGCTAAGCCATTAGTTATGCAGTTGCCTGATGGATGTGAGAGTGATTTTATCGGTGTTGTCGATCTGTTGACAATGCAGGCTTACCATTGGAAAGATGAAACAATGGGGGCGAAGTATGAGATTGTTGATATTCCTGCTGATTTGAAAGAAAAAGCTGAAGAATATCACCAGCAGTTGGTTGAAACAGCTATCGAGCAAGATGACGCTATAATGGAAGCTTACCTTGAAGGAACTGAGCCTACTTTGGACCAGTTGAAAGCTTGCATTAGAAAGGGTGTTATTTCGGGTGCTTTTGTTCCTGTATTTTGTGGTAGTGCATTCAAGAACAAGGGGGTTCAGACATTGTTGGATGGTGTTGTCGATTTCTTGCCATCTCCGTTGGATATTGGTGACATTAAAGCGATTAACATTTCTGACGATTCTGAAGTTGTTCGCAAGCCAGATGATAATGAGCCGTTGGCCGCATTGGCATTCAAGGTGATGACAGATCCCTTCGTTGGATCGTTGACTTTCGTTCGAATTTACTCTGGAAAATTAGAGTCCGGTAGTTATATCGGAAACTCTACAAAAGGTGAAAGAGAAAGAGTCGGTCGTATGTTGTTGATGCATGCAAACAACCGAGAGGATATCAAAGAAGCATATGCTGGAGATATCGTTGCGGTTTGTGGATTGAAGGTTACTACGACGGGAGATACTTTGTGTTCTGAGAGTGGAAAAGTTCTGCTTGAGAAAATGGAATTCCCTGATCCGGTTATTGAGGTAGCGGTAGAGCCGAAGTCAAAAGCTGATCAGGAAAAAATGGGTAATGCTTTGGCGAGATTGGCTGCAGAAGATCCTTCTTTCCGAGTTGCTTCGAACACTGAAACAGGTCAGACGATCATCAAAGGAATGGGTGAGTTGCACCTTGAAATTATTGTTGATCGTATGAAGAGAGAGTTCAAAGTTGATGCAAATGTAGGTGCGCCTCAAGTTGCATATCGAGAGACAATTTCGAAGCCTGCACAGATCGATTATGTTCACAAAAAACAATCGGGGGGTGCTGGACAGTTTGCTCGAGTTGTTTTACAATTTGAACCATCTGATTATTCAAATGGTTTGACGTTTGAAAGTAAGATTTTTGGAGGAGCGGTTCCAAAAGAGTATATTCCTGGTGTCGAGAAGGGATTAAACAGCATTGCTGAGTCGGGCTGTGTGATTGGTTTCCCGATAGTCGGGGTAAAATGTACACTTGTTGACGGAGCTTATCACGATGTTGACTCCAGCGTATTGGCGTTCGAAATCGCTGGAAGAGGGGCATTTAGGGAAGCTATGACGAAGTGCGGAGCGAAGATTCTTGAGCCTGTTATGACTGTGGAGGTAGTAACTCCTGAGGACTACATGGGTGATATTATCGGAGATTTGAACGGTCGTCGTGGACAAGTTGTCGGAATGGATCAGAGAGCTAATGCTCGCGTAATCTCGGCGGAAGTACCGTTGGCTGAGATGTTCGGATACGTGAACAATTTACGTTCTATGAGCCAGGGAAGAGCTCAGTATACTATGCAATTTGCTCGTTATGATGCTGTACCATCTAATGTAGCTGATAAGATCATAGCTGAGCATAAAGGTTTGGTAAAAGGTGAATAATTAGGAGAAAATAATGAGTAAAGCCAAATATGAAAGGTCTAAGCCACATTGCAATATTGGTACCATTGGTCACGTTGACCACGGTAAGACCACTTTGACAGCTGCTATTACTAAGATTTTAGCAGAAAAGGGTGGGGCAGATTTCACTGCCTACGATCAGATTGACAAGGCTCCAGAAGAGAGAGCTCGTGGTATTACGATTTCTACTGCTCACGTTGAGTATGAAACTGAAAAAAGACACTACGCTCACGTTGACTGCCCGGGGCACGCTGACTATGTTAAGAACATGATCACAGGTGCTGCTCAGATGGATGGAGCCATTTTGGTTGTTTCTGGAACAGACAGTGTTATGCCTCAGACAAAAGAGCACATTTTGTTAGCTCGTCAGGTTGGAGTTCCAGCTTTGGTTGTCTTCATCAACAAAGTTGACATGGTAGATGATCCAGAGATGTTAGAACTCGTTGAAATGGAAATCAAGGACACATTAGAGAAATACGATTTCCCAGCAGATGAAATTCCTATCATTAAGGGAAGTGCTCTCTGTGCGTTGGAAGACAAAAACGATGAGATCGGAAGACAGGCGATTTTGAAATTGATGGAAGCTGTTGACAGTTATATTCCTCAGCCAAACCGTCCAAAGGATCAGCCATTCTTGCTCCCAATCGAAGATGTATTCTCAATTTCTGGACGTGGTACAGTTGTTACTGGTCGTGTTGAGAGAGGAGTTGTTAAGGTTGGAGACGAAGTCGAGATCGTTGGAATCAAAGAGACTCAGAAGACCGTTGTTACCGGAATCGAGATGTTCCGTAAATTGTTAGACCAGGGGGAGGCAGGAGACAACTTGGGTTGTTTGTTGCGTGGTACGAAGCGTGAAGATGTTGAAAGAGGACAGGTTTTGGCTGCTCCTGGAACAATTACTCCACACACCAAGTTTGAATGTGAGGTTTACATCTTGAATAAAGATGAAGGTGGACGTCACACCCCATTCTTCAACGGATACCGTCCGCAGTTCTATTTCAGAACAACAGATGTAACCGGAAATGTTACATTGCAAAATGGCGTTGAAATGGTTATGCCTGGAGATAACGTAAGATTGTCTGTTGAATTAATCGCACCGATCGCTATGAACGATGGATTACGCTTCGCTATTCGTGAAGGTGGTCGTACCGTTGGTGCTGGTGTTGTTACTAAGATCATCGCTTAAAGGGAGGTGTTATGAACGCGCAATGCATTCGTATATGTCTTAGAGCATATGATCATAGAATACTGGATTATTCGACAAATGAGATCGTTATGACAGCGAAGAGGACGGGTGCGCGCGTTCGTGGTCCCGTACCTTTACCAAACAAGATTGAGCGCTTCACGGTGTTGCGCTCACCTCACATTGATAAAAAGTCACGTGAGCAATTTGAATTACAAACCCACAAAAGGCTTGTGGATATTGTGGATTGTCCTCCGCAGACCGTAGATGCTTTAATGAAGCTGGATTTGGCTGCGGGTGTTGATGTAGAAATCAAAATTTTAGGTTAATAAAGACATGCGTTCAGGATTGATAGGAAAAAAGCTCGGCATGACGCGAGTTATCGCAGATGATGGACGTCAGTATGCCGTAACAGTTTTGAAAGTGGAACAACATGAGGTGTTGTCTCACAAGACAATAGAGAAGCATGGTTATGAAGCTGTTGTCGTCGGAACTGAAGAAACAAAGGAACATAGATTGACAAAACCAATGCAAGGATATTTCAAAGCATTGGGCGGAAAGTTCTATAAAAGATTGAAGGAATTCCGTATGTCATCAGCAGAATTTCCAGCTGTAGGAACAACCTATGGAGCTGAATTTTTTGCTGCTGGTCAGTATGTAGATGTTACAGGAACCAGCATCGGTAAAGGTTTTGCCGGTGGTATGAAGAGACACAATTTTGGTGGTTTGAGAGCTACCCATGGTGTTTCCGTTTCTCACAGAAGCCATGGTTCTACTGGTAACAGAGAGGATCCGGGTAAAGTTTTCAAAGGAAAGAAAATGGCCGGACATTTGGGATGTGAAACTGTAACTATCCAGAATTTGAAGATTTACGGTGTTGATGGAGATTTGCTCTTAATTCAAGGTGGTGTGCCGGGATCTGAAGGAAGTTATGTTTTGGTTAAAGATGCAGTAAAGAGGAATCAGCAATAATGAAACTTCAAGTTATAAAATTAGATGGAACGACAAGTGGCGATATTGTGCTTAATGATTCCGTGTTCGGCATTGAGCCGAAAACTGAGAGTTTAGCGGACGTCGTAAGATGGCAGTTGGCAGGAAGGCAAGCCGGAACTCATGCCGTGAAAGGTCGTAGTGATGTAAGCAGGACTTCCAAGAAGTTGTATAGACAAAAGGGAACAGGTAATGCTCGTCACGGTGCTCGTACAGCAAATATTTTCATCGGTGGAGGAATTGTTTTTGGTCCTACTCCGAGATCTCATGAATTTAAAGTTAACAAGAAGGTAAGAGAGTTGGCTCTTCGTTCGATGTTGTCTTCAAAAGTGAGAGAAAATAATCTTATTGTCTGTGAAGATTTGAATTTAACGACGAACAAGACGAAAGATTTATCTGCTATGTTGAATAAGTTGAATTTGAAATCAGCTTTATTCGTGGATTTTGGAAATTTCGATAATTTCAAACAAGCGTGTTCTAATCTGTACTGTATTGATGTTCTTTCAACAATTGGATTGAATGTATATGACGGATTGAGACATGAGAAAATAGTACTCACCAGAAGTGCTGTTGAAAATATTCAGGAACGTTTAGGATAAGATTATGATATCAGAGTACGATTGTTTAATTGTCCCTGTAATGACAGAAAAGTCGATGAATGCCGTATCCGGTACTCACGTCTTTAAGGTGAATTCCAAAGCAACAAAGCTTGACGTAAGAAGAGCAGTTGAAAAGGTATTTAATGTGAAAGTAGCTAGTGTAAACGTTCTTAACAGAAACGGGAAAAAGAAGACTTTCCGTGGAAAGTACGGTGAGACTAAGTCTACAAGATTTGCTATGGTTCGCTTAGCCGAAGGCACTATAAATTATGAGGGTGGAATCTAATGGCTTTAAAAGCATATAAACCAGTTACACCTGGAACAAGAGGATTGGTCTTAGTCGATCGTTCTTCTTTATGGAAAGGAAGACCATATAAAGGGTTAGTTTGTGGAAAATCTGCGACTGGTGGGCGTAATGCTCACGGTCATATTACATCTTGGCACAGAGGTGGTGGTCACAAGAAGTTGTTCCGTTTTATTGATTTCGTAAGAAATAAGGTTGACATCGAGGGAGTTGTCGAGCGTATTGAATATGATCCAAATAGAACTGCTTTTATTGCGTTGATAAAATACAACGATGGAGAGTATTCCTACATTATCGCTCCGCAGAAGTTGTCTGTTGGCGATGTTATTGTGTCTGCAGATAAGACTGATGTGAAAGTTGGTAACTGCATGAAGATGATCAACATTCCTGTTGGTACGGTTGTTCATAACATCGAGTTTCGTTTAGGAAAGGGAGCTCAGTTCGCAAGAGCTGCCGGAACCTATGGTCAGATTGTCGGAAGAGATTCTGGAAAAGTGATTGTTAAGTTATCTTCCGGAGAAGTACGGTTGATAAACGGAGAGTGTCGTGCTACTATAGGCGCAGTTTCGAATCCGGATCAGAAGAACATCGTTCTTGGAAAGGCCGGAAGAAGCCGTTGGTTGGGCTGGCGTCCATTTAACAGAGGTTCTGCGATGAACCCAGTTGATCACCCACATGGTGGTGGTGAAGGTAAGACGAAGAGCGGTAGACAGCCTGTTACTCCGTGGGGTAAGCCAACGAAGGGTTATAAGACCAGAAGGAAGGCAAAGCCGTCCGATAAGTTTATTTTGACGCGTAGAAAGAAATAGGTGAGAGTGTGGCTCGTTCAGTATGGAAAGGTCCGTTCATAGACGGATATTTGATGAAAAAAGTTAAGGCATTATTGGAATCAGGGCGCCGTGATCCTATTAAAACGTGGTCAAGACGTTCTACCTTGATACCTGATTTCGTTGGAGTGACATTTCACGTGCACAACGGTCGCAAATTTATTCCTGTGTTAGTGACTGAGGAAATGGTCGGTCATAAATTGGGAGAATTTGCTCCAACTCGTACGTTCAATGGTCATTCTGGTGATAAAGCAGCGAATAAGAAATAAGAGGGATTGTTATGGCAAAAAGATTGAGAATCGTACCATCTTCTGTCGATGTTGTTGCAAAAGACAGAATGGTGTTGGCATCTCCTCGTAAGGTGAATCTTGTCGCTAAGATGATCAGGGGAATGTCTGTATCCAAAGCTTTGGATGCGTTGAAATTTTGTAAGAGAGCTGTAGCTCAAGATGTCAGGAAAACTCTTTTGTCCGCGGTAGCGAATGCCGAAACAAATCATGCTCTTGATATCGATCTGTTGACTGTGAAAGAGGCTTATGTCGGGAAAGCCGTCGTACTCAGGAGATTTATGGCTCGTGCGAAAGGTAGTGGAGCACCTATTCGCAAGAGATTTAGTCGTTTGACAGTAGTGCTATGTGAGACTGAGGGTTAAGATGGGACAAAAAGTAAATCCGAATTCGCTTCGTTTAGGGATTATTCGTAATTGGAATTCTTGTTGGTACTCCAAAAATGAATATGCAAAATTGTTGCGCCAAGATTATGAACTCAGAAAGTTTTTGAATGACAGGCTGAAGCAGTCTGGAGTCTCGAAGATTTCTGTTGAAAGAATGGCGAAGAAAATTGTTGTTACCATTCACACTGCGAAGCCGGGAATGGTTATTGGTAAAAAAGGAAACGGAATTGAGAAGTTGCGTGCTGATCTGATAAAAGTTGTCGGAACAGATGTTGCTTTGAATATCGTGGAAATTCGCAAGCCGGAAATTGATGCGAAGTTAGTGGCAGATTCTATTGCTACTCAGCTGGAAAAGAGAGTCGGTTTCCGTAAGGCTGTTAAGAGAGCGATGCAGTCCGCTTTGAGAGCAGGTGGACTTGGAATTCGAGTCAATTGTTCGGGTCGTTTAGGCGGAGCTGAGATTGCAAGAATGGAATGGTACAGAGAAGGTCAAGTTCCTCTTCACACATTGAGAGCTGATATTGATTACGGATTTGTAACTGCTCACACTACGTATGGTGCGATTGGAGTTAAGGTCTGGATTCATAGAGGTGAACAGTTTAATGTGAAGCCGATATTCTTACCGAAGCGTATGGGCGAAAGACAAGAGAGGGAATAAGAGATGTTATCTCCAGCCAGAATGAAATATAGGAAGCAATTTAAGGGAAAAATTCACGGAATTGCTTCACGAGGTTATACTTTAAGCTATGGATCTTACGGATTGAAAGCATTGGAGCCTGCTAGGGTTACAGCGGCGCAGATTGAGGCTGCTAGGCGTACAATTACAAGATGCATGAAGCGTGTCGGAAAAGTTTGGATCAGAATCTATCCTGATGTTCCAGTTTCTAAGAAGCCTGCGGAGGTCAGAATGGGAAGCGGAAAAGGTGGTGTTGAGTGCTGGGTTTGCCGAGTTCGTCCAGGAACAATTATGTTCGAAATGGATGGAGTCGATGAAGCATTGGCAAGAGAGGCATTATCTTTGGCTGCGGCTAAGTTGCCTATTTCCACTAAAATTATAGTTAGGGAGGCATAAATGGCGAAGGAAGAAAAAATAGCTTGCGCAGAATTAGACGCAGCGAAATTGGAAATGATGAGAATACGGTTTCGTCGTGTTCTCGGAGAGAGTGTTTCCGCACATGTAATAAAAAATGCTCGTAAAAGTGTAGCGAAGTGTGTAAAATCATTGGAAAGCAGTGAGGGGAAAGATGCCTAAGCGTATTTTAGAGGGGGTAGTAACAAGTAACTCGCGTGATAAAACGGTTACTGTGGCTGTTACCAGGAGAGTGTTGCACTCAAGATACAAAAAGTATATAAATGTAATCAAGAAGTTTCATGCTCATGATGAAAAAAATGAGTGTAATGTCGGAGATAATGTTGCGATTTGTGAATCTAGTCCTATATCTAAGACAAAGAGTTGGATTGTTGTAAAAAATAATTCTGAGGGGAGTAACTAGATATGATACAGATGCAGTCGCGGTTGAACGTAGCAGATAACTCGGGTGCACGTGAAATTATGTGCATCAAAGTTCTCGGCGGAGCAGGGCGCAGATATGCAAGGGTTGGTGATATCATTGTAGCCTCTGTGAAAGAAGCAATTCCTCACGGGAAGGTGAAAGAAGGTGATGTTGTCCAGGCTTTAGTTGTTAGAACAGCTTCCGCTATTCATCGTAAAGATGGAAGCGTGATTCGTTTTGATAAAAATGCTGCGGTTTTGATTAACAAGCAGGGGGAGCCAATTGGAACTCGTGTTTTCGGACCGGTAACGAGAGAGTTGCGTTTGAACAAGAATATGAAAAAAGACAGTGTAGCTAAGAGCATGATGAAAATTATATCTTTGGCTCCGGAGGTGCTATAAATGAATAAATGGCGAATCAAGAAAGGCGATATGGTTCAGGTTATCGCTGGACAAGATAAAGGCGTAAAAGGGGAAGTTTTACGTGTTTTGAGGGATGAGCGGAGAGTTGTAGTGAAGGGTGTACATGTTTGCAAAAAACATCAAAAGCCTTCTATGAACAATCCAGGCGGAATTATTGAGAAAGAACAGTCTATTCACGCATCTAACGTGATGTTGGTAGATCCTTCCAATGAAAAGCCAACTCGTGTCGGGATGAAAATGGTTGATGGTAAGAAGGTGCGTTTTGCAAAGCGTACTGGTTCTGTAATAAACTAAACGTGAGAAGAAAATGGCTCGTTTAAGAGATTATTATAATGAAAAAGTGGTCCAACAGTTGCAGAAAACTCTTGGGCTGAAGAATGTTTTTGAGGTCCCGTCGCTAACTAAGATTGTCCTCAATATGGGAATGGGTGAAGGTGTTGCTGACAGCAAGTATGTTAAGCAGGCTGTTGAGGAGTTGACTTTGATTGCCGGTCAGAAAGCCGTTATGACAACAGCTCGTAAATCCATTGCTGGATTCAAGTTGCGTCAGGGACAGAAAATCGGAGCGATGGTAACACTTCGTGGAGAGCGGATGTACGAATTCCTTGACAGATTGATTAATATTGCTTTGCCGAGAGTCAGAGACTTCAGAGGGTTATCCAAAAAGTCTTTCGATGGTAACGGAAATTATTCTTTTGGAATCAAGGAGCAGATTGTTTTCCCTGAGGTTGCCGTGAGCAGTGTTGATAACATTCATGGATTGGATGTTTCTATAGTAACAAGCACCAGGAACGACGCGCATGCCGCAGAGTTGCTGAAGGCTTTTAATTTTCCATTTGTTTCATAAGAGGTTGAAATGGCTCGTTTGAGTAGTATTGAATCAGCAAAAAGAATCCGCAAAAGAGTGGAGTCTAAAAAAGCGAAGCGTGCAGAGTTAAAAGCTGTTATAAAAGATAAAACGGTAGCTCCGGAAAAGCGTTTCGAAGCTCAGTTGAAATTGGCGGCGATGCCAAGAACTTCATCAGCGACAAGAATCAGAAATCGTTGTATGATTACTGGGCGTGCACGTGGTGTGTACAGAAAATTTAACATATCTCGTATTATGTTAAGAGAGATGGTCGCTGACGGATTAATCCCAGGCGTACGTAAAGCAAGTTGGTAAGAGGAGTTTTTCTAAAATGATGACAGATCCTATTTCAGATATGCTTGCAAGAATTAAGAATGCTTGCAATCGTTATTTTGAAACAGTTGATATCCCATCATCCAAAATTAAAGCAGGAATACTGCGAGTCTTGGAAAGAGAGGGTTATATCAACGGTTTCCAAGAAGTGGCAGTGGACGGTCACAACTTTTTGAGAGTAGAGTTAAAATACTACGAAGGTCGTCCTGTGATTAATATGTTAGACAGAGTTTCTAAGCCAAGCCGTAGAATATACTCAAAAATCAAGAAGGTCAGTTCGGTATATAACGGATTTGGTATATACATCTTGTCCACATCGAAGGGTATTATGTCCGATGCTGAGGCGAGAGAACAGAATGTCGGTGGCGAAGTTTTATGTAAGGTGTTCTAAAAATGTCTAGAATTGGAAAACATCCCGTAGAGATTCCGGCCGGCGTTACAGTTACTGTAAACGACGGAATCGTTTCAGGAAAGGGAAAAAATGGCGGATTCGAGTTCAAAGTTGCTGAGTGTGTGAGCGTGGAACTCGTTGACAATAAAATTGTTTTTAAGCCGTGCGATGAGAGCAAGAATGCAAGAGCTATGTGGGGAACATGTAGAGCGGTTGTTGCTAAAAAAATTGCAGGTTTGGTCGAATTGTTCACTAAAAAGGTTAACTTGGTTGGTGTCGGTTACAAGGCCAGTGTTCAGGGGAAGAATTTAGTTCTTCAATTAGGATACAGCCACGATGTGATTTTTGAGATTCCTTCTGATTTGAAAATTTCTTGCGAAAATCCAACTACGATCGTGGTATCTGGATCAGATAGCCAGAGAGTAGGCGAGGTTATCAAAAATATTCAGAAATTCAGAGCTCCAGAGCCTTACAAAGGAAAGGGAGTGATTATCGAAGGTCAGTATGTCTATCGTAAAGAAGGGAAAAAGAAGTAATCATGGCCAGATTTAGTAAAAATTTTAGACGTAGAGCAGCAAGAGTTCGTTTTGCGGTGCGTCGTAGAGCTTTCGGGAAGCCAAGACTTTCTGTTTTCAGATCAGATCGTCATATGTATGCTCAGATTATAGATGATTCTTGCGGTAAGACTTTGTGTTCTGCTTCTACTTTGGAGAAGAATTTCAGATCTGATAAGAAATCAAATTGTGATGCAGCGACGAAAGTTGGAACTTTAATTGCGGCGAAAGCGATTGAAGCTGGAATAAAAGAAGTTGTTTTTGACCGTGGTGGTTTGAACTATCATGGCAGAGTGAAAGCTCTTGCTGATGGTGCACGTAGCGGCGGATTGTTATTTTAAGGGTTAGATTTATGAGTCGTGAAGAAGTATCTTACATTGAAAAACTTGTAGCAATAAATCGAGTCGCTAAGGTTGTAAAAGGTGGAAAGAAGTTTTCGTTTTCTGCGCTGGTAGTTGTAGGAGACGGAAAAGGCAGAGTAGGGTTTGCTACTGGTAAAGCAAGAGAGGTTTCTGATGCTGTAAAAAAGGCTTCCGAGAAGGCAAAAAGATGTATGGTTAGAATTCCTTTGAGAGAAGGTCGTACTTTGCATCATGATGTATTCGGAAGATTTGGTGCAGGTAAAGTTGTATTGCGTTCGGCTGTCTCAGGAACGGGAATCATCGCTGGAGGTGCTATGCGTGCGGTGTTTGAAGCTTTGGGGATTCAGGATGTTGTCAGTAAGTGTATTGGATCAGCGAATCCGCACAACATGGTCAGAGCGACATTTGATGCTTTGAGATCAACAGTATCCCCAAGATATATTGCAGCAAAAAGAGGCAAGAGAATTGGCGAAGTAACATCTCGTCGTGCATCGTAAAGGTAAGGAATAGTTATGGTTAAGGCAAAAGCGAAAGCGAGTAATTTGATTGTTACCCAGACGGGTAGTCAGATCGGATGCGTGAAAAACCAAATCGCTTGTTTAAAAGGTTTGGGATTAGGAAAGATTGGAAGAAAATCTACTTTGAAAGATGATGCTTGCGTAAGAGGTATGATCCGTAAGGTTGCTCACTTAGTAAAGGTGGAGACAGCAAATGACTAAAGTTATAAAATTAAATGGGTTAAAAGCTCGCAATGGGATCGACAGCAAGGCTCTTGGTCGTGGTATCGGTTCTGGAAAGGGAAAAACTTCTACCTTTGGACACAAGGGAGGGAAGGCTCGTTCTGGACGTGGTAAAGTGGTTTGGTTCGAAGGTGGTCAGATGCCTCTTTACAGAAGATTACCAAAGAGAGGTTTTAATTCTTTGCAGGATAAATCTCGCATCAATATCGTCAATTTGTGCGATTTGCAGAAGTTGTGCGAAGCGAAGGTTATTGATGCTAAGCAGGAAGTTACAGTTGATGTCTTGAAGGGCTTGGGTGTTGTTAGAAGAAACGCTGAGTCTTTGAGATTGCTTGCGAAGGGGGAGTTAAAGGTCGCTTTGCAAATTTCTGTGAATTATGCTTCTGATGCAGCGATTAGAGCTGTAGAAGCAGCTGGTGGTAAAGTTCAAATAGTTTAGGTTTTAGATGATTTTTGATCAGGGTTTGAGCTTAGATACATTTTCAAAAGCATCCGACTTGCAAAAGCGGTTGCTTTTTACGATTATGGCTCTTTTTGTGTATAGAATAGGTACGTACATTCCTCTTCCGGGGTTGGATCCTGTGATTATTGCGGATTTAGCTAATCGTCACATTAACGGTGGTGGAATTTTGGGCATGTTTAACATGTTTTCCGGAGGTGCGTTAAGTCGTATGACGATTTTTGCGTTAAACTTGATGCCGTACATTTCTTCTTCGATCATTATTCAGTTGATGACAATGGTTTCTCCAACTTTGGAGGCTTTGAAAAAGGAAGGGGAGACAGGAAGGAAGAAAATTCATCAGTATACGAAATATCTGACAATTTTTGTGGCCAGCTTTCAGGCTTGGGGGATCAGTTTGTTTTTGATGAACATTAATGGGTCTCCAGTTGTTATAGGAAATTTGTTTCCAGTGATTGCTATCCCGTGCATAGTTTGCGGAACTTTGTTCCTCGTATGGCTAGGTGAGCAGATGACTTCTCGTGGGGTTGGTAATGGTTCTTCATTGTTGATTTTCGCGGGTATCGTCGCAAATATGCCTGTCAGCATCATGAATATTTTAGAGCAGGGTAGAGCAGGAGCATTATCTCCGTTTGCCGTTATTTCGATTTTTGCGATCGGGTTTGCAGTTATCGCTTTTGTTTCCTTTGTAGAGAGAGCACAGCGACGTGTAACGATTAACTATCCGCAGAGACAGGCGATGAGGGCTCAGGGACGTACAATGGATTCGGCCAATCACCTTCCATTGAAGATAAATTCTGCAGGAGTTATTCCTCCGATCTTTGCTTATGCTTTATTGTCGTTGCCAATGATGTTGGGTAGCTTTTTGGGGCAGGAAAATGAGTTTGTCGCGGGATTTTTAGATTTTTTCAATAGGGGGGGGATTTGGTTCTCTTTCGTATTGGTTGTTATGATCGTATTCTTTTCATTCTTCTATACTGCAGTTGTTTTTAATCCAACTGAGACGGCAGACAATCTGAAGAAAGCTGGTGGATTTATTCCTGGAGTTCGTCCTGGTAAGGCTACAGCAGAATATTTAGATTACATCTTGACGCGTTTGACGACGGTTGGTGCTTTGTACATGGCTTTTGTGTGTTTAATTCCTGATTTTATTAAATCGCAGTTTTCAGTTGATTTTCTGTTTGGTGGAACTGGGATTTTGATTGTTGTTGGAGTACCATTGACACAATTTCTCAGATTTACACTCACATTTTGTCGCATCAGTACAGAGGTGTGCTTAAAAAAATTGAAAAGAGGAGAAAGTAATGAAGATTCTGATTCTTCTTGGTGCTCCTGGCGCGGGAAAGGGTACGATAGCTCAGTATCTTGCAGAAAATTATGATGTTCGTCATTTTTCCACTGGAAATTTACTGCGAAATGAAGTAAAAAAAGAATCTGATATAGGTTTGAAAGTAAAGGATATTCTCGGATCGGGCGGTTTAGTCGGAGACGAAGTGGTAAATGAAATCGTTGCCAAAAATATCGGAGAGGTTTTGAGCACAGGTAGCTTGATTATATTAGATGGGTATCCGAGGACGAAAAATCAGGCGGTTGAATTGGATAAAATGATATCCGGATCGCTGAGGGATGAAATTGGAGTTCTCGAATTGGCTGTCGATAATGAGGTTGTCGTACGGAGGATTTCTCAGAGAAGAGTTTGTTCTTCATGCGGAAAGACTTATGGACCTCAAGATAAGATAGAAGCTTGTTCTTGTGGTGGAGAGCTTGTAAAAAGAAAAGATGACGAGGAGTCTGTGGTTAGAAGCAGATTGGAAAAATATGAGGCGGAAACTCGCCCAGTGTCTGACTACTATGCAGATCGGTTAGTAAAGGTTTCGGGCGAAGGAAAGCCTGAGGAAGTTGCGCGAAGAGTGGATGAAACTCTGGCGAAGTTTGGAATAAATAAGAGGAGATAATTCGTGGCTCGTATAGCTGGTGTCAATTTACCTGATAAGAAACGTGTTGAATTTGCTTTGAGATACATATATGGTATCGGTCCAAAGCGTTCCAAGAACATCTGTGAGGAGCTTAAGATTCCTGCAGAAAAGAGAGTTTTTGAGCTTTCTGATGATGAAGTTTTAAAGATCCGTGAGGTGATCGACAGAGATTACCAGATCGAGGGAGATTTGAGACGTACGGTGGCAATGAGTATAAAGAGACTTATGGATCTCGGATGCTACAGAGGGTTCCGTCACAGAAAGGGATTGCCGGTACACGGACAGAGAACACATACCAATGCTCGCACTAGAAAAGGAAAAGCTAGAGCGATTCCGGGTAAGAAAAAAGTAACTAAATAATTAAGAGGGTAGCGTAGTTATGGCTTACAAAGGCACTCAAAGGTTGAAGAGGAAAGATAAGAAGAACGTTGTTTCAGGTATTGCTCACGTTAAAGCAACATTTAACAACACAATGGTTACAATTACGGATCGACAGGGAAACGCAATTGCGTGGAGTTCTTCGGGAAGTCTTGGGTTTAAGGGATCTCGTAAATCAACTCCTTACGCAGCGCAGGTTGCGGCGGAGAAAGCGGCATCCAGAGCGATTGAACACGGCATGAAAAATATTGATGTCGAAATAATGGGACCGGGATCAGGAAGAGAGTCTGCTTTAAGAACTTTCCAGACTCTGGGGTTAGTTGTTGGATCTATCCGAGATGTGACACCAATTCCTCACAATGGTTGCAGACCTCCTAAGCGTCGAAGAGTGTAATAATAGAGGTAAAAGTGATACGAAAGCAGTGGCAAGATTTGATTAAGCCTTACAAGCTTCAAGTAGAGAGTGGAGAGGTTAGTGTCGAACAGCGGAAAGCTACTATTGTGGCGGATCCGTTGGAAAGAGGTTTCGGTGTAACTTTAGGAAACGCATTACGTCGAGTTTTATTGTCTTCTTTAAAAGGAGCGGCAGTTACTTCTATTCGGATCGATGGAGTTGTTCATGAATTTTCTACGATTCCAGGAGTAACAGAAGACGTTACTGACATTATTTTGAATGTTAAGGCTCTTCCTTTGAAATACGAAGGAGATGCTCCGCGCAAAATGAAGATCAGTGTTGTCGGGCCATGTGAAGTTACCGCAGGCATGTTCGAATTGGGATCTGAGATCGAATTATTGAATCCGGATCATCATATTTGCACCGTAGGTGATGGCGTTACTTTCAATATGGAAATGACCGTTGCAGTTGGACGTGGATATGTTGTAGCAAGTCAGAATAAAACAGAGAATGCACCTGTTGGGACTTTGTTTGTTGATTCTATCTTCAACCCAGTAAAAAAGGTGTCATACAAGGTTGAGGACACACGTGTCGGACAAGTAACTGACTACGATAAGCTGATTTTGGAAGTTGAGACTAATGGGGCAATTTCTCCAGAAGATGCAGTTGCTATGTCAGCGAAGATTTTGCAAGATCAGTTCCAGAAATTCGTTAACTTCGAGGATGAAGAAGATGAAGAGAACGAGGTTGATGAGGTCACTTTGCCGTTCAACATTAATCTGTTGAAGAGAGTGGACGATCTCGAGTTATCTGTACGTTCCATGAATTGCTTGAGAAATGATAACGTCGTTTACATTGGTGATTTGGTCCAGAAGACTGAGAATGAGATGTTGCGTACTCCGAACTTCGGAAGAAAGTCTTTGAATGAGATCAAAGAAGTTCTGTCGCAAATGGGATTGTATTTAGGTATGCAGGTAACGGGTTGGCCGATTGAGAATGTCGATGAAGTTGCCAAAAAGTTACACGATAAATTTTAAGGGGAATTTTTATGCGTCATAGAATTAGCGGTAGAAAGTTTAACAGAAGATCTTCCGAGAGAAAGGCTTTGTTCGTTAGCTTAGCAAAATCTTTGTTGAAATATGAGCAGATTGTCACAACTCTTCCGAAGGCGAAAGATTTGCGTCCTTACATAGAGAAAATGATTACTCTCGGAAAAAATAATACTGTTGCTAGCAGAAGGAATCTCTTCGCGAAGTTGAGAGATAATGGATTGGTTTCCAAAGTTTTCGGAACGTTAGCTGAGCGCTACGCGAGCAGAAATGGTGGATACACCAGAATCGTAAAGTGTGGTTTTCGTCAGGGAGATATGGCTCCGATCGCAGTGATTGAATTGCTTGATCGCGATGGGTCTGCAAAAGTAGCAGATGCTTCTCCAGTGGCAGAGGTTTCTGCAACTCCGGTTGCTGAGACAGTTTCGGCAGAATAATAACATAGGTTTTCTGCAATTTTTCCCCTTCCTTTCGGAAGGGGTTTTTTATGATTTGGATATTTGTAAAAAATTATATAAAGTTTTAATAAAAATTCGCGATTTTTTCGATTGTGTTAACCTAATCTTAATTTTTGTAAATTAGTCTTAAAATAAGATTAATTTTAAATATTTGTTTTTTGTTAATAGGAGATTGAAATGAATCGATATATAAATAGTTCGGCGAAAGTAATAGCTGCAGTAGCCGTATTCGGAGCTTTTCCGGCATTTGCAGCAAGCGATGAGGCAACTTCAAATTGTTGTGCGGATCAATTAAAAGGTTTCACTGTTGGAGCAGATTTGGTTTACTCTCACTCTAAAGTGAAAAACGAACCGAAAGAGGTTAATGCGACTGTTTCGGGATACAAGTTTGGGATTAATGATTTCGATGCAGTTGAACAAAGACGTAGTTGTGTTGATCCTTCCATAAACATTGGTTACACCTATGTTCACAATAATTGGTATATAGGGGCAGCTGGAGAATTCTCTTATGGTAGAGATTCTAAAAAAACTACTGAACTTGGTAACCAAGGAGTTAGCTTGGACACAGAAATAGGAAGAACTTCTTACGAGTTGAAGCTCAAAGGAGGATATTATGTTAGTGATTTGAAATCAGCTGTTTACGGAATTGCCGGTATAAAGTGGAGAAATGCCAATTTGCATTTTAACGCAAATGGAGCAGAGGGATCGAAAGCAAAGTTGAAAACGCCATCTTATGTTATAGGAGCAGGTATAGAGCGTCCAGTTTACAAGAAAGTGTCTGTTTCTGCTGAGTATGAGTACGCTTGGAGAAGTTCCAAAGATACTTCAACTGTAAGTACTGATTATGCGGCGACAGGTTCTATGTGTGTCGATCAGCGTTTGAAAGAGCACAGCTTTAAAGTCGGTGTGAAATATCACATCTGATTTTTGTAGCCGAAGCGGAGAGAGTTCTCTCCCTTCGGTTTGATTTATAAATTTTTTTGATCGTTATAATAATAGGAGGTTCAAATGAAATTAACGACAACAAAACTTAGTGTGCCTGTTTTAATGTTAATGATATTCCAGTCTGGATACGGTGCCGGTGCATCCGATTGGTTTTTCAACGCTTTTGGAATGGCATCTAAAGGTCAGACATTAGAGGCAATAGACTGTGTTCGTGAGGCAAATCCAAGTGCTCTGAAAGTAGTTGATAAAGATGTTGCAAAAGAACTATTGAGAGCTGGTGTTAACGAAAAAATTAAAGATTTTATTCCGAGAGGAGTGACTGGAGACAGTGCTGAAGACTTTCAGAATAAGCAAAATGAAGCATTTGATTTATTGGTGACAAAAGAAGGCAAGACAAGTTATGAAGAAGTAGAAACGGCTTTGAAGGATCAAATTGTTACAACTTTTTACGAAAGCAATTGGTGGAAAGAGAATTCCGATATTGACAAAAGCATGTCTGATCCAGACATTGGTTGGATAGCAAAAGTTGGACAGGCTTGGGATTCGGGTAGCGAAGAAGAAGAAAAGAAAGCCGCGTTAAAAGATATTCCAACATGTATTGGTGTCAAATTGACTGAAGGTTCTGAAGATAACGAGTTAGAACAACTTTTTAAATTTGTTGAAGATCAGAAAGGAGAAGGTGGATTTCATGCTGGTACTGAAGCTGAAAGAGGTTTAATTGATATTTTGGCACGTAGAGTATTAGCAGAAAAAGAAAAAATTGAAGATGCGAACGTTGAAACTGCGGTGAAGGATTTCCTAAAAGTCTACTGGTATCGAGTAGATAATGATGATAACGCTCCAGATGGTGCTATAAAAGCTATTGCCAATGAAATAAATTTTGATGAAAAAGACACGGAAGAAGTCAAAATTCAAGCTGTAAAGATAGCATCTACTTGGGTTGTAGGAAGCTTTGTGGAAGATTTCTTGCGGCATGCTCCTGCAGAAGAGAGTTATTCACAAGAGGTTTTTGATCGTCGGAATGACCTGCTTTGGGATACAGGTGAGCTAACTTCAATGTCTGATCCTGAGGAGAAGATTGAAGCAGTGTCTGGCTCTATTGAAAAATTTGATGAAGCAAATGTAAATAGGATTGTTCAGCTGTTAAATGAAGTTGAAAACATTTCTGCTAATTAACAATCGATCTTATTTTTAAGATTTCCCCCCTTCTTTTCGGAGGGGGTTTTTTGTATCTAGTAATAGTATCTTAAATATTTGTGATTTTAATTAAAAACTGTAGATTTTTGGAAAAAGGGGCACATGCACAAAAAGCTTGATGAAATCCAATATATATGAACAAAGAGAAGAAATGGGTATTTGAGATAGGTTCAAGGGGGTGCGTAAGGTTTTAAAATATGGAAAAGATCATCCAGACACATATTAAAGAGAGATAAGTACTCATTTCCACAGGCTATCACGACAATTTGGAATGCTTTAAATCGCTTGAGAGTAAAGTGAAATATTCAAAGTTATTATCAAGTGAAAATTAGTATAAATAAAAAACCTTGTTACAAACTGATGTTACTTTGTTTTTGTCCTTCATAGAAAAAGCTCCGAATTTTATTCGGAGCTTCGTTTTTTTAATTACTAATTAGCAAACAATTAATATTTTACGTTGTGCTTAACCAACGCACGAACAGTCCAACCTTTGTTGCAAGTGTATTTTTTGTCGGCAGTAGCCTCTTTATCTTTCCACTTAAATCCAAAGTTGTAATCTCCTTCTAGAGCTGCAGAAAACTTGCTGTAAAATGCTTTTTCTGCACCTAATCCCAAAACAAAACCCGGTTTGGTTTTGGAGTGGTTTTTATCAGTATCTCGATCATGCTTAGAAACTCTAGACCAGGCACATCCCAATTTTCCATAAACCAAAGAGTTGTTTTTGAGTATATATCCAACTTTTGCATCTAATTGTGGCGCAAAGCCTTTCATATCATAGTCAGCAGTATGATTTTTGGAATTATCAAAAATTTCTGTTTTTTTCTTTCTTGAAATATCCATAAGGACTTCACCACCA
Organism: Alphaproteobacteria bacterium; assembly: GCA_045616365.1. Classification (GTDB taxonomy): domain Bacteria; phylum Pseudomonadota; class Alphaproteobacteria; order UBA3830; family UBA3830; genus UBA3830. Next base: position 39,767 of record JAZLGP010000024.1, read on the forward strand.
ACATATACGTTATTTTTGAATACTTCTCCGCCACCAATAACAACAGAACCAACTACGCGGTTAGTTTTTACATTATTGTGATGACCTTGGTGTTTTTCACCATCCAAATAGTCCATATCGCTTGTGCTGAAGAAACTTCCTCCGATACCAAATCCACTGTAAACACCGCTAAAAGCACTGGATTCCACATTTGCATTTGCCGAAAACGCCATTACACAAGTCACTGCACTTAATACTACTTTTTTCATTTTAACTCCTATAATACATAACATCTCACGAATATAACGATTTTTGCTTTTTTTCAACTGATTACAGAATTTTTTGAAAGCACGGTGTTTTTCTTACAACATTCCGAAGAATAATTTTCACGAAAAATTAACAAATGATCTATTCGAAAATTATCAAAGAAAAATTTGAAACGAAAACAAACGATTTTATAAAGAAAAAGCCTCGACCAGAGCCGAGGCCTTGTTATTATATGTCAGTGGATTAGTACTTCACGTTGTACTTAACCAATGCGCGTACGTTCAACCCTTTGTTGAAACGCACTTTATTAAATTTCCATCCAAAATTGTAATCTAACTCCAAAGCAGTGGAAAATTTCTTGCAGAAAGCCTTCTCTGCACCCAATCCCAACACAAAAGAAGCCTTATTTTTGGAAAGAGTCTTATCCTTCACTACATCATGCAAAGAAACTTTCGACCAAGCACATCCCAACTTTCCGTAAACCAAAGCGTCGCTCTTGAATGCATAACCCGCTTTTGCATTGAGCTGAGGGATAATTCCTTTCATATTATAAGTCGAAACATGGCCCCCTAACAAATGATCCTCAAATTTCTTATTTTTTGCAAAATCCAAGAGGAATTCACCACCAGCGTATACGTTGTTGCTGAATACTTTTCCGCCACCGAGTACGACAGAACCGATAACACGATTAGCTTTAACCTTCTTCTTTTCTCCTCTGTTGTTCTCGTAAGAATCATCACACTTCAAAAAGCTTCCACCGATACCCAATCCACCGTAAATGCTGTTGAAAGCACTGGTCTCTACTACATCTGCGTTCGCCGAGAACGCCATTGCGCAAACCGCTGCGCTTAACGCTACTTTTTTCATTTTAAACTCCCTATAAAAAAGTGCTTTGAATCTACAATAGGCTTTTTTATTTTTCAATTATCTGCAGAACTTTTTTGCGGATAGTGATATTTTTACAACATATAATAACACATTTAATAAAATTAAAAACAAAATAATAAGCAAATATCAATATATTACAAGAATTGACATAAAAGATTAACAAATTATTAATTTTTCATCAAAAGGTGATAGTGTTGTAACAAAAAAGTCTTTTTGATCCCTCTTCCAAAATAATCAGCTGGCTTGTATTTAAAATTTTCATTTAGTAGACTTTAATCTATGTGAAATTGGAGTTTGTTATGGTAGTAAAAGACATTAATTTTTCAGAAAATGTGTCTGAAGGTTGCTCGGTTGTAGTCGGAGTGTATGCCGATGGCAGTTTGTCTTCCGGTGCGGTTTCTTTGGATGCCGACAGAGACATCTCAGAAGCAGTAAAGAAGTTAGGATTTTGCGGAAAACTTTTTGAATCCAAATCTTTTTTGTCGTGCGACGATAAAATTAAACACGTAATTTTGATCGGGCTAGGCGAAAAGTCGAAAATATACTCAGAGTACGAGTTAGAAAAATTAGGAGCGACAATATATGCTGCTGCAGCAAAGTTAGATGAGGAAATTTCTGTATTAATTTCTGGAGAAGATATTTCTTGCAATTGCCCATCCTATGAATGTCCACAATGTAGAACTTCTCTAATGGCTTTTGGTTTTATGTTGAAGTCTTGGAAATTTGATAAATACAAAACGAAAAAATGCGATTGCTCAACAAACTTGCAAAAAGCTGTTTTTGTTACAAAAGAATGCGCAGCAATTAAAACAAAATTTGAAAAATTTAAAAATTTGGCAGATGGGATTTTTCTCACGAGGACGGTTGTATCTGAGCCGGCTAATGTTATCTATCCTGAAAGCTTAGCAAATATTGCAAAATCTGAATTAGAACCATTGGGAGTCGAGGTTCAGATTTTAGAAAAAGATGAAATGGCGAAGTTAGGAATGGGCGCATTGCTCGGCGTTGCGCAAGGCAGTGAAAAGGACCCTCGCTTAGTGATTTTAAAATGGAACGGCGCAGCAGATAAGAATGCGAAGCCTGTGGCTTTCGTTGGAAAAGGTGTGACCTTCGACAGTGGTGGTATCAGTATTAAGCCTGATGACGGAATGCATGAAATGCGTTACGACATGGCAGGATCGGGAACTGTTCTCGGGTTAATGAAAGCCGTTGCGCTAAACAAACTTCCTATAAATGTAATCGGAGCGATGGCCTTGGTTGAAAACATGCCGTCTGGATCCGCGCAACGCCCTGGAGATGTTGTGAAATCAATGTCTGGACAAACAATTGAAATCATGAGTACAGATGCAGAAGGGCGTTTAATTCTTGCAGATGCGCTTTGGTATGTTCAAGATAAACACGACCCGGAAGCAATCATCGATTTAGCAACCCTAACAGGAGCTATCGTCGTTGCATTGGGGCATGAGTTCGCAGGTCTCTTCTCCAACTGTGATAAATTAGCAGAGCAAATAAAGGTATCCTCAGAAATCACTGGAGAAAAAGTCTGGAGAATGCCTTTGTCTGAGCATTTTGATAAATCTATAAATTCAGATTTAGCAGATATGATAAACCTCAGTAAACCAGGCACCAGAGCGGGTGGAACAACTGCAGCTCAGTTCTTGAAGAGATTCACAAACGGTAAGAGATGGGCCCACATAGATATCGCGGGTGTTGAAACAACCAAAGATGATCTATTCATTTGTTCGAAGGGAGTGACAGGATTTGGTGTTCACCTGTTATTCGATTTCCTTTGCAGAAATTACGCAAAATAACGGAGAAAAATTATGGAACTGAATTTTTATCATGTGATGGACGGAAATTTAGTTCCTTCCGTTGTCCGATTACTGGAAAAAGTCTACAATTCAGGAAAAAGATGCATTTTTTTTAGCCCTGTGGAAGATCGAGTTAAAATCGTAGACAAAACTCTGTGGACTTTTTCCACAAATGCGTTTGTTCCTCACGGAGATAAAATATTTGGGTTCTCAGATCAGCAACCGATTTATATGGCGTCGGAAGTTGAGAATCCAAACCAAGCCACTGTGCTAATGATGACGGATTGTTTTGACTATAAAATGTGGAACCAGACGTTTGAGAGAGTCTTTTTTGTTTTTGAAGATGAATCATCAGCGAAAACGGCGCAATCAATGTTTGAAGACTTGAAAAACCAAAAGGAAAATGTAAACTATTGGAAACAATCCCAAAAAGGTTGGGAGAAATTAAACTAAGGGAGAACAAATGTCAGTACAGAGAACACTTTCTATTATAAAGCCAGATGCTGTTGCAAGAAATCTTATTGGAAGCATTGATGCAAAATTGGAACAGGCAGGACTACGTATTGTTGCTATGCGCAGAATGCAGTTAACGAAAGAACAAGCTCAACGTTTTTATGCAGTACACAGCGACAAAGCATTCTACGAAAGCCTTTGTGATTACATGTCTTCAGGTCCTGTTGTTGTTCAGGTATTAAGCGGAGAAAATGCTGTTTTAAGAAACCGTGAAGTTATGGGCGCAACAAATCCTGCTAATGCTGAAATAGGTACAATTCGTAGAGACTTCGGTGAAAGCATCGAACATAATGCTGTTCACGGATCAGACAGTCCGGAAAATGCTGAAATTGAAATCAATTTCTTCTTCAATAAGTTGGATATTATCGATTAAAATGAAAAGATTTTTTATTTCGCTATTACTTTTTTCGTTTAGCATTTTTGCGGAGGGAACTTATTCCGAAGCAAATAAGGTTGTATCACAAGCGTCAGAAAAAGATTCTTTAGAAGGGACGCAGGTTTCTTTGGACTCAGCAGACAAAGAAAAGCAACTGCCTGTGCAGAGAACTCTTTCTATTATAAAACCGGACGCCGTTGCAAGAAATCTCATCGGCACTATCGATTCGAAATTAGAGCAGGCAGGGTTGCGTATTGTTGCTATGCGCAGGATGCAGTTAACGAAAGAACAAGCTCAACGTTTTTATGCAGTACACAGCGGCAAAGACTTCTACGAAAGTCTTTGTGATTATATGTCTTCTGGACCTATTGTTGTTCAAGTATTAAGCGGAGAAAATGCAATTTTGAAAAACCGTGAAGTTATGGGCGCAACAAATCCTGCTAATGCTGAAGTTGGGACGATTCGCGGAGATCTCGGTGAAAGCATTGAACGCAATGCCGTTCACGGATCAGACAGTCCGGAAAATGCTGAAATTGAGATCAATTTCTTCTTCAATAAGTTGGATATTGTAGATTAAAAATGAAAATACTTTTTGTTTCGTTGCTTCTTTTTTCGTTTAGCGTATTTGCGGAAGATTCTTATCTTGAAGTAAATGGAATCACATCGAAAGCGTCAAGCAAGAATTCTTTAGTGGCGAAACAATTGGTTTTTTCGGATTCATTAAGTAGAGCCTTTGGGAAAATGTTACACAGCTATTTTCCTGAGGTTGAGTTTTTGCCGGAGAAAATCCAAGAGAAAGATATTCAGCATTGCTTGTACGATTATTCCATAGATCAGGAAAAATTTTCGGGCAAGACTTACATCGCAAAATTTTCGTTTAGGTTTTCTAAAGATGCTGTAGTGAAAATTCTGAAACGTCTTAACTTGGTGGAATCTGAAAACAAAAAATCTGATGCAGAGACTATCGCAATATATACGCAAGATTATCTAAACAGTTATGATCAACTAAAGGATTATAAAGTATTGTTATTTTCTCCTGAAAGAATGATTTTAGAAATACCTGTATCAGAATTGAAAAATTTTCTAGGTCACAAAGTAGCGTTCGCAAAAATTGATGCTCAAATTCGTTCCTAATCTGATCACCATATCAAGAATATTGTTATCAATTTTATTTATCCAAGTTTTTTTGAAAGGCGAATTTGTATTGGCGTTAATTATCTTTCTTGTAGCGTCAATTTCAGATTTTTTAGATGGGTATATTGCTCGAAAATCAAAAATTGCATCTAAATTCGGTGCGATGTTAGATCCAATTGCCGATAAGATTTTAATGTTTTTTTCTTATTTACTTTTTGCTTATGAAAAAATCATTCCTTGTTATCTTGCTGTAATCGTTATATCCAGAGATTTGCTGATAGTTGCAGTCGTGATAATTTGTTTGTTGAAAAGAGTTAATTTAAAATTCTCACCATTGATGTCCAGCAAAATTAACACAACTGTGCAATTATTATTCGTGTTGTTAGTATTAACTTGCAAGGCGTTGTCTATCGATTTATCATTAAATATGGCCGTGTGGCTCGTTTGCGGTATGACAATCTATTCAGGATTGGATTACGCAAGAAAGTATAGATGGATTAAAGATGAATTATACGGATAACAGGAAATTTTTTCTTTTTGGTTTTATATTAGTTTGTATACTTTCGTTCTTTTATATATTTTCGGATGTATCTTTTCCTTTTGTTTTTGGTTTTGTTTTAGCTTATCTATTTGCTCCTGCAGTAAATTTCTCTTCAAAATACTGCAATAGATCTTTGGTATGTCTCATTTTTGTTGGATTATTTATTGCTTTGTTCATTACTGCAGGTTTCGTTTTTCTTCCGAAAATAACAGAGTATGTATCATATATAGCCGATAATTTGCCGATATATTATAACAATTTTCTGAAATTCGTAGATCAATTCATTTCGTCAGAAACTATGGCTCCTTATCAAAATGAAATAGAAAGTTTAAAACAAGAACTGCAAAAATATTCTGATCAAAAATTACTTATATTAACTTCCGTACTTAAAGAAATTGTATCTCAAAAAAATACAATCGCGGGATGGATGTCATTTTGGATAATCGCACCAGTTTCATTCTATTATTTCGCAAGAGACTGGGAGAGATTTTCATCCAAAGTATACAATGTAATACCAAGACGCCAGCACGAACTGATAACTGAAATTTTTTTAATTATCAGAAAGTCATTTCGCCGGTTTTTTCATGCGCAATTTTCCGTAGTCGCAGTGTTATTTGCATACTACTCTGCCTCGTTATGGGCTATCGGAATAGATCACAGTCTGTTTTTCGGATTATTTTCGGGATTACTCTCATTTATTCCTTTCATTGGAGCAATAATTTCTTGTTTCATCGTGATCTTTTTGTCAGTTTCATCTTTAACTGTTACAAAACTTTGGATTTTAATTATTGTTTATGCATTGGGACAATTTGTAGAAGGATACATCTTATCACCTAAGTTCGTAGGAAAAGGAACAGGATTACATCCTCTGTGGATATTGTTTGCTTTTTTCGCCGGATTTAAATTATTAAATATTCTTGGAGTGCTGATTTCTATTCCCGTAATTGCGATGCTTCGAGACTTGATAAATTTCGCTATATATAAGTTCAAATCTAGTCAGTTGTATAAGCAATGATAACAGTTCAAAAAGTTTTTGATTTTTCAAAAGAAGAGAGTTTAAGTTGGAACGATTTTATCGAAAGCGATGAAAACAGAGAAGCGTTGTCTTATCTGATACGTTGGCCGAATTGGAATTCCATTGGACTGGTAATTGTTGGAGAACATGGCGTCGGAAAAACACACTTAGCTTCTCTATGGGCTCAATCGTCCAATGCAGTTTGCGTTTTAAAAAGTTGCTTAAATAATGATCCTCGAAGCTTATTCGATTATACTCAGGATAACAAATGTAATTTTGTGTTCGATAATTTTCAGGATTTTTTGGTTGATCAACATTGGCTTTTCGATTTTTATAATATTGCGAAAGAAAAACATCGCTCTTTTTTGATCACTGATACAACTCCTCCGGCTCTTTGGAATATTTCTTTAAAAGATTTGAAATCCAGATTAAGCTTATTGCCGGTAGTGCGTATATCCAGCCATAGCGATGAATTATTGTTTAAAGTTACAAAAAAACTAGCAAAAGATTATGCGATCGAAGTTGCAGATAATGTCGTGGAATATATTCTTTTGCGATGCAAACGAGATATTCCTGAGATTTCTTGTATCTTAAAAACTCTGGACAAGCTATCGTTACAGCAAAAAAAGCCTCTTAATTTAAATTTTGTAAGAAGATATTTAAGCGAAAAAGAATAGCAAATTTTAACTCATGCTTATTTTAATCAATTAAATCTCGTGGCAAGTCAGCAATCGGTTATAGTCATTGATAAGAGATGTTAAATCATCAGCAGGAAATGTTGCTCTTTCTGCAGCATGAATTCCCGAATCATAAGCCGCTTGAGCAAGTGCATTTTCTTTTTCAATTGCTGCATTACTTGTTCTGCGACCAAGATTTTCTTGATTTATTGCTTGTTCCAGAACAGGACGCAATCCATATGCGAAATAATCACAATTCGGATCCATCCACCTCTGTTTTGGCAGACCTGTTTTAAATCCTGAAGATCTGGTAAATGTTCTGGTTGCACCAGATACTTTTAAGTATTCTCCCTCTATAATAACGCCCTGCATAATTTCATTAACAGGTTTCAGCTGAGGTTTTGGAACATTCGTATTATCAAAGTAAGTTTGAATGATTTCCAGTTGATCGTTATCTAACAATGTTGCAAAAACGTTAAATTTAGTTAAGATCTCTGAAAGAGTTGAACGCCGCACATCCAAACTTAATAGCTGTAATTGTTCTGATGTCTCCATGATATACGTCGGAGTCGAAATTCCTTTAATCTTACAGGCTGTGATTATATCTAATACTTTCTTTTTTTCTTTCATATATTCCTGAAACTTATTTTCTATAAAAACTTCCCAAGACGTTTTCATTTTTTCATCGATACTAGCGTCAATATTATTCATACGAGTATTAATATCTGTTACTGTCGCTTGTATTTCTCCTATTTGAGTAGAAAGATTTGAGACAGTAGCACTCAATGAGCTCATTCCTGTTGATACACTTATAGTGCTTTGTTGAATTGCATCTACAGATGTTTTTACATTAGAGATATCGTTTATAGCATCTTGAACTTTTGTTATTAGCCCTGGAATCTTCGCTGTAGCATCATCGGGATCTTGCTTATCGTTGAGAATATTTTGAATTTCCGATATAGAAGTTTCAACTTTGCTTAATCGTGTTTCATATATCGATGAATCCATTGCCCAAGCATGTGAGCAAAACACAAAAACAGCAAAAATCTTTTTCATTTTCTTATCCTTTTTTATCTTTCATCAATAACGCTAATTATATTTAAAGATTAATTAACAAATGATTAAGCGTAATTATGCGTTTCCGAAAATCGAAAATCTAATTCATAACGAAAAGTTAAAAAGACCTCCACTGATAAATACTTCTTCTTGCTCTTTAATTTGAAAACAGTTATCATCGCACTGTATAATTTGAGGTAAGACTGTGAAAATTATTACTGAAAAATGCCAAAAGTGTTTGGAATGTGCGGAGGTTTGTCCTGTGAAAGCAATTTCGGAAAAAGATGGAAAAGTTGTTATTGATAAAGAGGTTTGTTTAAGCTGTGGATGTTGCACCTCGGTTTGTCCCAATGGTGCAATTGAGTTTGAATAGAGAAAGAGTGGAGTTATCATGCTATCAGTTTTATTGGGATTACATTTTGCTCTTACGTTAGCAATTATAGGGTTGATTTTATTGCAGAAGCACGATTCTGATGGAGCATTGGGGTCTAGCGGAGGTGGGGCTGCCAGTGGAATGTTTTCGGTCAGAGGTCAAGCAAATATTTTGACAAAATCTACCGCTATTTTAATGACTATCTTCATGGTTAACTGCCTGGTTATGGCTAAGATTACGAAAAATCGACCTGCTCAAACATCTGTTATTGATAGAGTTGCAAAGACAAGTGTCCTTCCTCCGAAAGAAGATCCAAAGTCAGAAAAAACTACTGATGAGAAACCATCTTTGGCTCCATCACATGATTTGAGCAAACAAGAGTCAGCGGAGGCTGAAACAACGAAGTCTGATCAAAAGAAATAGGAGAATGAAATGAAAGTAGTGAAAACAGGGTGTATCTCGATTGCAAATAATTTGCCGTTCGTTCTTATCGCTGGTCCGTGTGCTTTGGAAAGTCGTGATGTTGCCTTTCGGTGTGCAGAATCCCTGATCAAAACTACTGATGAATTAAAAATTCCTTTCATTTTTAAAAGTTCTTTCGACAAGGCTAATCGCACTAGCCTCAACGCTCGTCGTGGCGTACCTATGGACGAAGCTCTCAAAATATTTCAGGAGTTGAAGAAAGAATTTGGATGCCTGATCGTTACAGATGTTCATGAATCACAGCAGTGCCAAGAAGTTGCGGAAGTCGTTGATGTATTACAGATTCCTGCATTCTTGTGTCGACAAACAGATTTATTGATAGCCGCGGCAAAAACGGGGAAGGTTGTCGAAATAAAAAAAGGACAATTTCTCGCACCTTGGGACATGGAAAACGTTTATAAAAAAGTTACCCTTTCAGGAAATGAAAATGTTTTGCTTTGTGAAAGAGGTTCCTGCTTTGGATACAACCGTTTGGTATCGGACATGAGATCCCTAAAAATCATGGGAGATTTTGGATATCCTGTCATATTTGACGCAACTCATTCCGTTCAAGAACCAGGAGGGTTAGGTGGCGCCTCTGGAGGAAACAGAGATTATGTTGAATTATTAGCCAGATCTGCAATGTCAATTGGGGTTGCAGGATTGTTTATTGAAACTCATTTCGATCCGAAGAATGCATATTCTGATGGTCCAAATATGGTTCCGTTGCATATAGTCAGAGATTTCTTAGTTACTATGAAGAAATTTGATGAGCTTGCGAAATCGACTCCTTATCAAGACATGAGTTGCTGAAATGCTGTCGCTGTCCGCGAAGAGCAATCTGAAATCTATTTTCTCGAACTTGATTTGGGTTTGCATCGCGGGGTATTTTGTTTATCATATCATTATCGGAGCAAGGGGGGTTGTATCTTGGACAATTCTCAGCCGTGAAGCAGATCAGCTTGAATCTGATTTAAGAAGAATCAAAAAGGAAAACGCTTTTTTGGACAATAAAATTAAAGGAATGAGATCTGATAGCTTGGATTTAGATTTGCTAGAAGAACAAGCCTCAAAGATTCTCGGATTTTGCTATCCAGGAGATACCGTCGTTCTTTTGCCTCAAGACATATAACTTACTTTAATTGCTGGACCAACAGGCTTTTGTCATGATACAATTCTGCGGTATGAAATAGTTTGTTATGTTAAAAAATTTTATCGAGAAAATACAGAAATCGTATGTGTTTCAAAACTATAGGAATATTTTTCCGTATATAAAACCGTATTGGGTACGAGCTCTGCTAGCGGTACTAGTAACTATTCCAGGAGGAGCTTTGGATGCAGCGATTCCTTGGGCGTTAAAAACTTATATGGATTCCATAACAAACGGAAGTATATCGACGTTAACCAAACTCATGCCTGTATTTATTATCGGATTTGCGTTGTTACAAAGTAGTTTTACTTATCTTGCTACTTACATGAACGCCTGGGTTGGAACAAAGATCAGCAACGGATTAAAATGCGATCTTTTTCAGAAATTAATGAGATGTGATGCAGCATTTTTTGATCAAAGCGTCTCAGGAACAATTCAAATGAGATTCAATGGCGACGTTGATACAGCCTGCGCAGGTTTGCTAAGTAACCTGAAGATGTTCTCTACAAGAATTTTCAATTCATTAGCTCTTATCATAGCACTGTTGGTGATTTCTTGGCAGTTAGCAATCGTTGCCATTTTTATTTTGTTAATCGCGCTGTTTCCTCTTACAACTATTAGAAAAAGAATTTCCGATTTATCTGGGAAATCAGTTGTTGCGGGAGGAGCAGTTGCTGCACACTATCTGGAGTCTTTCAGCGGAAATAGAATTATTTCCTCTTATAATCTTTATGAATATCAAACAAAAAAATTCAAAAACGTATTAACTGAAACTTTCAAAATTATGATAAAAATGGTGCAACGAACAGGCATCTTGTCTCCTATCATGCACTTTGTAATTGGATGCGGAATTGCTTTAATAATTTTCACGGGAAATTATTTAATAGGGAAGGGAATGCTCACCGCAGGAGGATTCGTAGCTTTTACAACTTCTGTCATAATGCTGTATCAACCGATAAAGTCGATGGGAAATGATCTCAACGCAGTACAATTATCCCTTTTAGCGATGGAGCGAGTATTTTCTCTCTTACATACCGATCCGAAAATCAGAAACAAACCAAAAGCAAAAGTTTTGAAAAAAATTTCTGAAGGAATCGAATACAAAAATGTTTGTTTTGAGTATGTACAAGATCGTCCTGTTTTGAAGAATATAAATTTGAATATAAAATTAGGAGAAACAGTAGCTTTCGTCGGAAATTCTGGAGGAGGAAAAACAACTTTGGTTAATTTGCTTTCTAGATTCTACGATGTAAACGAAGGATGCATTTTAATCGATGGAAAAGATATTCGTGATTTGGAAATAGATTCGTTGAGAGATAAAATTTCTGTTGTTTTTCAGGATAACTTTTTATTCGATGGAACGATTCGCGAAAACATTTTGCTCGGCAAAGAAAATGCTACCGAAGAAGAAATTCAATCGGCTGTAAGGTCAGCATGTCTCGATGAGTTCGTAGGGGAATTAAAAAAAGGACTGAATACAAAAATCGGAGAAAGAGGGGTTTTATTATCTGGAGGACAAAAACAGCGTGTAGCAATTGCTCGTGCCTTCATAAAAAATGCTCCGATTGTAATTTTGGACGAAGCAACTTCCGCATTGGATAATAAATCGGAGGCTATCGTTCAAAAAGCCATTGATAACCTTATGAAAGATAAAACTGTTTTAGTGATTGCTCATCGTTTGTCAACAGTCCGCAACGCAGATAAAATTGCCGTCGTTAATTACGGAGAAATTGTTGAAATCGGGACACACACACAACTTATCAAAAAGAAAAATGGAATTTATGCATCGCTATACAACACGCAGTTAGATTAAACTAATCACTTGGGAGATCAGTAGATCTATTCCTTGTATTGACCTTGATAAAACATACCACTCAAAACTTCCCCTGTATTTTTCAGCATTGTGCCTTTTCCATGGGGAGTCACAACATTCCGTTCTCCTTTGTATATATATTTTTCCGTGATGATAATAGCTTCGGATTGCTCATCAAGTTCCGAAGCTATTTTCAATATTCTATTCGGAAAATCAACAACCCATTTATTCATGAAATCTTCTCTCGACAGAGAAAAATGCTCTTGAATATCGTTATTTAGCTTAAATTTATAAGCACTAGCATCCTCAATATTCCAACCGTACACAAGTGCATCATCCTTTTGGCACAGCTTAAATGTATTTTCAACGAAACAACCTTTTATTTCTATTGGAGCACCACCTTGCTTAGACAAAATCCCTTCGCCATCTTTTATTTGATCTCTACGAAACAATCCCCAATCCAAAAAATCCGAAATTTCAACGAAACTTTTCGGGTTCCCATCAGAGGAAATGATTTCTTCATTTTCCTCTATTTTAGCGCAGCTATCCTCAATGAAATTAACATTATCTAAATTTTCAAACTCATCTGCCAAATTTGGAGATCCCGCAGATATGAAAATCTGGGAAAGATTAGAGTTAAGTTTGTTGTTTTCTTCCTTAAGATCGTTGTTTTCTTCCTCAAGATCGTTGTTTTTTTCCTCAAGGACTTTGATCTTTTCCTCAAGGTCGTCGTTTTCTTCCTTAAGGGCTTTGATCTCTTCCTCAGAGGCTTTGATCTTTTCCTCAAAGGCTTTTTTTTCATCGTCATTCATCTCATCAGAATATTGACTTTCCTGCCCATCAAAGGGCTTTCGTTCTACTTCCTTTTTTTTACTGCTGTTTCGTTTATTTTCTTCTATCTCTTTCTCCAAGAAACCAATTTTATCATTCAACTTTATTATCTGATTCTTCAGGTCATTTATCTTTTTATTCTTGTCTTCTTCCTGTTCATTTTGATGCTCTTCTAATGAAGATATCATTTTTTCATATTTTTCGATCTTCTGCTTCTGAGATTTTTGTTCTTCCTTTTTTTCATCTAGATTTTTTGTCAATAAAGCATTTTCCTGTTCCAAATTTTCTATCATTTCAAATGACTCTTGTTCGTCTTTTTTTAACGACTTTAGCTTAGTTTTCAAGATTTCGTTTTCTTTACTTAAATTCTCATTATTCTCGCTTTTGTTTATTTGTTCAGTACCCACTATTGTAGTTAGAACATTCGGACTTGACCCTTTATTTTTTTCTGGAGAAACCATCCCAAACAAACTCATAGGAAATACAACCCCTGAAATAAAAACCAACTTTCTCATACTTTTTTTCCCCTTCTTTTTTAATTTCTAACCAGAAATGAAATCTATCTAACAAAAAACTAATCTGCTGGACTCACCTTAACTACCAATACTCCGTAATAATCTCCTGCCCAAGTAAAATGCTCCAGACAATTAGACACAACAGTCAGCTCAAGAGGCTCTCGGCGGCTTCTTTTAAACTTTATCAACTTCATCGTATTAAGATCCTTATTTTTTTTGTCGTATAAATCGAAAACTATCGGAAGATAAACACCTTCTCGATTTTTGTGCAGAAGTTTCCAGCCATTCTCGTCTAAAACCAAACCATCTTTTCCAGAAAAAGACACTGTTATATTCCGTAGAGAACCGTCAACTCTGAAAACAAACGACCTGTCGCCAGAATCTTGCTTCACTTTCCCTTTATCATCAAATAAGTCTATACCATCGCTACCTTTCACAACCTCGATGCAGATAGATGAGGGAACTGTCGCTCTTATTGCAAAATTCAACTCTTTGCTCAGATTATCACCAGTAATTCCCTCTTTCGAATCATTATTGTCGTTATCACTTTCCTCGTTTAGCGTTTCGTTACTCTGCATAGCACACACATTATCACTCGAAACTACTACCATCATGAGAGCAATTAACAAATACCACCTAACACCCATAAAATTCCTCTTTCTAACCTTCGGTTGAAACAGATATTGTTACACATCCAGAATATTTACCCGCGATCAATTCCTTCATTCGACTCTTTGATTTAAATATCATCCCGAACTCATACTCTCCGTTGGTAAAGTCTTTTTGATCGACAATAACTGAATCGGTTTCATTATTTACCTCCACAGTTTTGCTAACTCCTTTGAAAACACCTTTATAAGGGATAAATTTATCGGGCTGAGTCTCATGTTTGAGCTGCCAATCGTGTTGTGTTCTGAAATTTATGCTCACACCTTTATCGATATTAGAGGTAATTCGATAACGAGATTCTTCCCGACTGAAAATATCTAAGGCATCTCCCTTATCATCTATTCTTTCAATATTTACCTCAGGATCAACGTATCCGGTCAAATTAAGAGAAACTTCGGAGGAAGCACAAACTTCTCCGAAAACACAAAAGAGTGGAAAAAAAAGAGAATAATTCATCCCATTCTTTTCCGCTTTGATGGATTCATTTGCCCCAATGTATCTGACTCCTTTACAAAAAAACCATTTGAGAATATCCCCACTTGCACAACACCATTCTTACGAAATCTTATCCCCTGTCCATGAAGCTTATCATTTGAATTAATGCCACCGACATACACGTAATCTTTATTAAACACAAAATTTACTTCTTTAACATTAGAATGCTTTAATATCAAAGTCTGTACACCAAAAGAACATGATCTTTCGGAAATATCAACCAAACTAATCAAGTTTCGATAACCTTCAATAATCGACTTGGGAAACGAAAATTCAAAATCATTGAATCCTTGGCCCCCGATGATAATGGGTTTCTCGATATCTAAAAATCCTTCACTAAAAGTTCCTTTAATTTTCATCCGGCTGTTGCGACCTAAAATCACTCCTTCCCCGAAAGGCTTTCCGTTGTTATCTATATTTCCTTCATATTTATATTCACCTATCGAAAAGGAACTATCTTCCTCATCTGATACAGTTAGGAAATCATGTCGTGTAGCGTCTTGTATCGTATTCAAATCATTTTTCTCTGAACTAACACTTGAAACAGACACCTGTTGAACAGCAATCGCCCTTTCAGCCCCCTCTTTCATCAATTGATTCAGTGACATAAGAACCTTTTTGAAAGGATTGCTTTCATTATCATAAGCTCTCTTAAACTCTCCTGATACAGCTTCAGCATAAATGTCCGAGGTCTCTTTCATCTTATTAAAGAGAGACTTATAGCTTTCTAGTTCATTTACAACAATAGAATACTCACTATCTTTTCTCTGTATCTGTTGATCTTTCTCCTCCACTCTCTTTTTTAATAAATTCACTTCCTGAAACTGCTGTTTTATTTCTCTATTCTTGTTATTTATAGTTTCGCCTTGCTCACGTATAGTTTGATCTCTTTCATCTATAATTACATTTTGGCTGATTATAGTCTGACTTTGTTTGTCTATTATATGTTGATTAATCTCATTTTCTCTTCTCAGAGGCAGCAATTGCTCTTGTTGAATTTTACGTAAACGCTGAAAACTCTGCTTGACAATCAAATTCTTATATTCCTCTCCATCATCCCAAACTCCATCCATATACGAAGAAGAACTTTGCCAAACCATAGATGCCATCCTCCCTGTAATCTCTTCAACATCGTCTCGCGAAAACTTATCTTCACATCCATACAGATCAGAACTTTTTTCAGAAACACCACTACAAACAGCTTTTTCTAATTCATCTCCTTTGTTCAAAAATTCCCCAGCGAACACATTATCCTTTGTACTTCCCCTATCATCAGAAACACTTGCTACATTAACCTTTTGAAATAAATTTCTCTGCAATCTTTCACTTTCCAAAAAGCCCGATGCCCCAACCTCACTCACTGACCCAAAGCATCCACAGCACAAAACAAACATGACTTTCTTCATACTTATTGCCCTCTTTCTATTCAGAAACCACCCCAAACTAAAGAAAACCTTGGTCTCCCTATTTACAAAATTCAGTCCCTAGCCACTATTGAAATCTTTATTTTACCACTATAATTTCCCACTTTAGTATCGCTCTTCAGATCGACACCTGCTTTTATACACCACTCTCCATCACGATGCGCCTCCTCATCAAAGGGAACTTCTTTCCCCCAAGAAAAATCAATATTTTCACTTTCACCATTTTGAAGCGAAAATTGAATAGGCAACTTTTCTCCATTAGTTGCTGTTAAATTCGCTTGTTGGCCCTCTACAAGTAGCCCATCTCCTGCTTCAAGCACTAGTGCAAAACCTGAAGCTACATTCGTGATATTAAAACAAACCTTACGCTTTTCT
>JAZLGP010000025.1:0-6917 GCA_045616365.1 Alphaproteobacteria bacterium
TACATCAGAACACTAACATTATGGCTTTTATGTACGTATTCACTCATTTTGTCATTATACGCCGCAAGCGGCGGGGAATTATACCCTTAGAGATTAAATATTAGAATTGCATTTATTTTTGATCTCGTTTTAGAAACTAAAAAAATTTAAATTTATTTTCGATTAAATATTAGAATTGCATTGCATTTTTAAATTATAAGTATTTTATAATAATTTTATTTTTATTATTGATAACTTCACAAAATTTAGATATTATTTTGTATAGTAATTATTGAGAGGGGAAATGAAAAATAATTACAGACTTTTTGTTTTTTGCCATTTAAAAAACAGAAATACCCCCCCCCGTCAAAAAACTTCTTGGCAACAGTTTAATTAAAAATTTATACCCCTGTCTCCCAGGAGTTATATCATGAATAGCTATCCTGGGATTAATTCTTCAATTGAAAAATTAGTCAAAAAATACGCAAACTCATTATATTGCCAATTCAAAGAAAGAATAGATATCGAAGATTTCCAGCAAGATTTAATGTTCGCAGCAATTCAGGCTCTGGAAAAATTCGACCCACGACTCGGCCTTATTACCGATTTTTTAAACAAATGCTTACACACCAAAACCGCAGAAATTTCCAGAAATATCAAGCGTCAGAAAAAAAAGACATTTTTATATTTTTGCGAACTCGGAACCGATCAGCTACAAACATCAGACAAATCTATTAGCTCAGCTGCAGAAATAAATAATTTAATCGATTCATTACCGCAAGGCTTGAGAGAAGGATTCAAACATCAAACCAAAAATACAAAATTAAACTATTCTGATTATAAAATAATAAAAAAAATTTTATTAGAAATTATCAAAAGCAAGGGAGTAAGAAGCCAAATGAAAAATATATCATGTATTGAAGCTTTGTCTGTTCAAGAACTGTCCAGATTAAGCGAAACAGATTTATATGATCTGCATATCAAAATATCAGACACGCATTCATGGATCAAACAATTAGTTGAAAAATTCGAGATGGCATTACACGCAAAGTACGCAGCCGACGCTAAAAAAAATCTATATGAAACGGGTTTAGACTTCGGAATTTGTAAATTGAAAAGAAACGGATTCGTTATTAACGTAAACATCCCCAAAAAAGTACAATGGGATCAGGAGAAATTAGAAATGATTTATAACACCATTGGCCCTGAACTCAGAAAAAATATCTTTAAATTGAGTTTCTCTATCGATGAGAAACAATACTCAAAATTAGATAAAAAGATGACCGATGCTATTTCCCCAGCACGGTCAACCACATACGGGAAAGTAAAAATTTCAATGAATAAACAAGAGGAAACCAAATAATGAAAATAATTTCCGCACAAGAAAGATTGCAAAAACAAACCGGGGTAAAAATGGTTATTTTCGGAGTTTATGGCGTTGGAAAAACAAGTTTACTACGAACATTAAACGAACCGACCTTATGCCTCGATTTCGAAGCAGGAATGCTCGCAGTCCAAGACTGGCAAGGCGACTCAATTTCAGTTAGAACATGGGAAGACGCCAGAGACTTGGCTTGCTTAATCGGTGGAGTTAATCCAGCTTCCCGATCTACTTATAGCCAACAACATTACAACACAGCAAAAGCCAAGTTCAAAGACTGCGACTTTTCTAAATACAAATGTATTTTTATAGACTCAATAACAATCGCTTCCAAAATATGTTTCAACTGGTGCAAGAATCAACCTGAGGGCTTAAGAGCAGACGCAAGAGCTGCATATGGACTATTAGCGTCAGAAATGAGTAACTGGCTGCACCAATTTCAACATATTCCCGACAAAGATATCGTATTCGTCGGATTGCTCGATCAAAAAACAGACGAGTTTAATAAAACAACATGGATTCCACAAATTGAAGGGGCAAAAACAACGCTTGAACTGCCAGGCATCCTTGATGAAGTGATCTCAATGATAATTAAAAAGGACGACAACGGAGAATTAACTAGAAAATTTGTGTGCCAGACTTTGAACCCTGCGGGATATCCAGCCAAAGATAGATCCGGTTGTTTGAATCAATTGGAAGACGCAGATCTTGGCAAGCTTTTAAACAAAATTAAAGTAAAAGGAGAAAAATAATGTTTGATTTTAATAATATTTCGGAAGTAAAACTAATTCCTGCAAATACCGTAGCAAAAGCCAGGTTAACTTTGAAACCAGGAAATTCCCCTGACGATTTGTATTTAAAAGTGTCTAGAAATGGTGGAACATATCTAGATTGCGAGTTTACCATATTAGAAGGAGCATACGCAAAACGCAAAGTATTTCATAAAATAGGAATATCCGGAAACCAAACATGGGTAGAAATCTCTCAGCGTTTTATTAAAAATTTGCTTGAGTCCGCAAATGGATTAAGCCGATATGAAAAAAGCCCAGAATCCGAGAAGTTTAGAAAACTGTCTGGCTGGAGCGATCTCGACGGTCTAGACGTTTTAATCAAAATAGGAATTGAATCAGGAGGAGAATTCGCCGATAAAAATAAAGTTATCGCTGTTATCACTGCCGAAAATCCGTTATACAAACAACTTATGGAAATTCCATGGTAATTAGATAAACCATTCGAGCGCCGGACAATCCGGCACTCTAAATAAAAGTATAAATTTATGGAGATAAAAAAATGGAAAAGATCACAATTTCCAAAGCCAGCGCTTTGTTTAATTTTTTACTAGACAACTTTGATGCAGACAAAAAGCTCGGAGAATTAAATTACCGAGACATTATGAAAATTATTAATTTTTTAAGCGAAGTCCATTCAAATGAATAAGAAACGTATAACGCCACACATTTACGAAAAAGCGGCAGAGAATATATCTGACGAACAATGTATCTCATTCTGGAGAATGGTTTTAATTCAAGCAATAGAAGACGCAACCCACGGCTCAGGAAACATCAGAAAAAATGCCCTGCATTGGTTTATTTTTGAACATGAAAGTCTAAATTTTGTTTGTGAAAACGCTCAAGTCTCAAATACAAAAGCAAAACAATACGTTATCGACACATTAAACAAACAAGATCCTGAACTAATCGATAAAATACTAAATAAACGCAAAGCTCCAAACATAGCACCAACCTACACCCCAAGAGATATAAAATCCGTAAAAGCCGAACCAACACTAAGCTTATGCTATAAAAACATGGAAATAAAAGCATACTTTTTCGAAGACAAAATTTGGGTTAGAGCCGACACACTTAATAACATTTTCAAATTTATAGAATCACACAACATCGGACCTTCCCAATTAAATGGAATCATAAATGCCAACGATCTAAGAAAAATAAAATTTCCAAGATACACCGTAGTTTTAATTGGAGTTGAAGGCATTAACCAAATTATACAGTGGAGCAACAATCATAAATTAAAAGCATTCGCCCAACTTATTGAAAACGACAACTACAAACAACACGTTATAGAAAACACAAAAACATTCGACTTAGATTTTAAAGGCAACAAAATTACTGCCTGGATCTATAAAAACAAACTTTTCTTTTTGTTATTAGATATGCATAAGGCATTTTTTATAGAACCAGATTACAGGAAACACAACCCTGAAGAAGAGGATCATTTTTTCTTATACAGAAATACAACAAAACGGCAGTTGCTCGTAAAGGCAGATCTTCTCTTGAAAATAATTACCGAAAAACAACCATCCAGGAAAAAACTCGAAAATAAAAAACCCGGATTAATTCAATGGATAAAACAACAAATACAAACTTTTGAAGGAGGATTAAATGATTAATAAAGAAGAATTAAACGCAATTTATAACGATTTTTTTCATGCATCAACCAAAAATCCGCTTGTTTCCCTAAAAAGAGTTTGTACCGCTCTTAATTTAGGAGAAGACGAAGCCAAAAGAACTATCAAAAATTATTTATTTTCAATCTACCTTAAAGCAGATGAGCCTGAAACCATATTCACGAATACAACGGGATTGAAATTGTTACATATTCATTCGATAGAAAGAAAAACTATCATGCCAAAAATTACGAACGATTTTCCCATAAATGAATTCATTCCAGTCTCAGAAAAAAATAATTAAGAAAGGAGAAATCTAATATGAGTTACGAATACTTGAGTTACGATGGAACAGAACCAAAAATGTCTACACATGAAATTTTTTCCGCTTTTTATAACGGAGCAGAAAAACCACTACATTTTATAGAAACATTGTGCTACCACTTAAATCTGCCTGTAGACGATTTAACTCTGGCTATACTTTCTGACCATATTTATACGCCAGACTATGAAAACAACTTTTTCGCACAAATACCTAACAAAGAAAATTTAAAATTCTATCAGATGACAGACTTTGAAGGATTTCAGCGACTAGTCATATACTCTAAAAAAAGAGAGAAGTGCTTAAAAGAACTACAAAAAGATCTAATCAACCAAATCAAGGGAACAGACAAATGATAAATATTAACGAAGAAAAAGTATCAAATTTTTTTAATTCGCAATTTTGCGATCCAAAACAAACTGCTCCGCTAGAAGAATTATGCAGTATTCTTAATCTATCAATAAAAGAAGATGGCGACGTAATTTTTCAAATATTAAAAGATAACGTACAGTTCTCAAGTGAAACACAAGAAGACTCTTTAATATTTCCATGGAGAGTCAATAAAGCTGGGTGTTTATTACTCAAACAGTACGCTACGGCTAAACAAGAATGCTTAGCAACGTTTCAAAAGTTATATACGTCAGGCTACATCAAATCGAAGGCAGCACAATGAGAATGTCAAACAGAAAGGAAAAATAATGACAATTAACGAATTAATCGACAACAAGTTGTTACAAAATTACCGCAACCAAGAAAAAAGAGATTACCTCGGAGCGTCCGGACTTGGAGATGAATGCTCTAGACGCATCCAGTATCAGTATTTAAAAAAAGATCCGACAATAAAACCAACAACAATAAGAACTTTCGCAATCGGGCATAATCTCGAAGATTTAGTCGCTCAGTGGTTAATTGATGCCGGATTCGGATTAAGAACTCGCGACTCAGAAAACAAACAATTCGGCTTCACAACCGCAAATGGAAAAATAAGCGGACACGTAGACGGAATAATTTTTTCTTGCATCCCAGATATCGAAAAAGAATTAAATACCAACAAAACCCCATTGCCCTGGCTCTGGGAAAATAAAACAATGAATAATAGAAGTTGGACAGACATCGCCAAACAAGGAGTATTTGCAACAAAGTTTCATTATTACGTGCAAGTACAGTTGTACATGGCATACTTAGATTTAGACACTTGTTTGTTTACATCACTAAATAAAGATTCGTCTGAACTCTACTTTGAAATAATTGAATTCGACGCAGAAACAGCACAAAAGTATTCAGACAGAGCAGTCGATATATTAAAAGCCACAGAAAATAACGAATTGCTCCCACGTATCGCTAGAGATTCAAATTTTTTCATCTGCAAGATGTGTGGATTTCATGATGAATGTTGGAAGGATTAATTAAGGCGAACTTTTATGGACGTATTGCTCAAAGCCTTAGATAAAGCCGGCATACCATACCCCCCAAAGGATGTGGTACCCGGACACTACACCCGATGGGGAAGAACCAAAGAATTTTATGCAATACAGCTCAGCGATGGAAGCGGATACTATTTCGGAAACTTCAAAAACGGTCAATCTGGGAAAGCAGTATTTAATAACAATAAAAAAGCCGACCGCAGAACAATTGAAGAAGCTAAAAGAAAATTAGTTAAAAGCCAGAATCAAATCCAAGAAAAAATTAGCGAAAGCTGTATGTCATATTGGAGTAACATGACTCCATTGATAACTCATGAATACTTAACAAGAAAAAAAGTGAAAAGTTTCGGTCTGAAACAGTTTATGAACAAAGTTGTTATACCTCTGCAAGATATAAATAATAAAATATGGTCTTTTCAATATATATCTGCAGACGGATCTAAACATTTTCGAGCTGGAGGAAGGAAAAATGGTTGCTTTTATCCTTTAGCCGATTTACGAAATTCTTCGACTATTTGTATTTGCGAAGGATATGCCACTGCCGCAACACTATATAACACGATAAACATTCCCGCAGTAGTGGCTTTTGATGCTGGAAATTTATACGCAGTTACAGAAAACATAAGAAAAAAATATCCGGAAAAAGAGATCATAATTTGCGCAGACAACGACGCATATGGAGAAAAAAATGTCGGATTATTAAAAGCTCAAAACACAGCTAAACACTTTAATGCTAAAGTAGTCTGTCCAACGTTCAAAGACATTTCAACAAAACCCACTGATTTCAATGACTTATTTGTATTAGAAGGCGAAGAATCAGTAAGAAATCAAGTACTGAACAACCAAAACAATAATACTATATTATCGCCCCATTATTCTGAGTCCGGAGTTGATGGATTCCAAATAACAGAAAATGCATTGAGTTACTACGACGATAAAAGAAAAAGTTATTTTAAAATCAGTTCACCATTGAAAGTGATAGCATTAACCCGCGAACTTGAAGAAGAAAATGTCGGTAGATTAGTCGAGTTCAAAGATAGACACGGGAAAAATAAACAGGTCAAAATATTCGATTCATGGCTATCTAAAGACGGATCGAAAATTCATGACATTTTATATAAACACGGACTAGATATCGGTACAGACGGAAAAACCAAGAGAAAATTAAACGAATTTTTGAATTTAGCAAATCCAGAAAAATCAATCAGTTATACAATGAAAACTGGCTGGCATGGGCGTTCGTTCTTAACTGCCAATAGAGTGATAGGAAAGTCAGACGGGTCATTGATTCATATCCCATCAGCAGAACCAGCAAAATTATCAGTATCCGGAACACTAGAAGAATGGAAAGATAATATTGCATCCATGTGCATTAATAATTCCAGATTAATGTTAGCAACGTCC
>JAZLGP010000026.1:0-7495 GCA_045616365.1 Alphaproteobacteria bacterium
CATCAGCAAGGATCTTTTTCTGTGATTACTTGTCCGAGAACTGAAAATCGTTGCGGGAGTAAAACAAACTATGAAAAATATTCTGATGTTATTTGAGGAGAAAGTTTTCTTGCGTGGAAGCTTTTTCGGATTGAATTTCGGCAGCTCTATAGTAAAAAGTCTCATCTTGTCGAAGGATGCTGAAGATGTGTCAAAAAAGCATAATCTTAAAAGTTCTTTTGAAAAAGCTTTCAAAGTTCCATAATCTCTTGTGTAAATCTCGAATTATTGCGTCGATACTCGTATGTCGGAGGAATGCCTGCAGTCGTCTGTTCTTATTCTCAAATCAGGACTATCAAGAAGTGAGAAGATTGCAAATCAATCTCTTATTCACTTTTTGTTAACTATATTTACTGATTAATTATTGTTTGTTCCTTGTTATACACTGCCATCATTAAGTCCTTTTCCATTTTATGTTTATATTGAAACAAACAATCGATAAATCTTTTTAAAAAATTATCAAAAAACTAGCGCATATAAAATGCCTTAATTAACAAAGAGAGGAACAAGCCTCTCTTTGCTGTTTTCTTCAATTTTTCTTGAAAAAAAAGTTATTAAAAAGCTTATTGACCGTTTTTACAATTCCCTTTTTTTTCACAGAACCTTCTCGATCATCAACCGTTTGCCATTCATTGGATAGCTTTCCTGCTTCAGAATCTTCTCGATCCCCAACTATTTGCCATTCATCAGAACCTTCTCGAGCATCAACCGTTTGCCATTCATTGGATAGCTTCCCTGCTTCAGAACCATCTCGAGCATCAAAGAACAACTCATCATCTTCTGAACCATCTCGAGCATCAAAGAACAACTCATCACCTTCAGAACCATCTCGAGCATCAAAGAATACTTCAGAAGCTTCAACCTTTTGCCAGTCATCGGAGATTGGCATTTCTGCTTCATCCTCACTATAATTAGCATTTACATATTGAGCCATACGAGCCATCTTCTTGTATGCAGGCTCGTCGTAGTTTCTTAAAGAGTGTGAAGACAACAATCCTTTAGCATAGTTCAATATGCCGCCTTCAAGTGTCGGTTTTTCTATCTTCATCCGGACACCGACAGGAACAAAACCTGCATAATCAGTCACTTTTGGCACTGCATCGGGTTTCACATGAACACATATAATGTTTTGCTTACCTATAGTATTATGAAATAACTCTTTTCCTGCTTCGTTAACAACACTAGGAGCAGAAAATGTAAATACTTTTACCCGATTTTTCTCCCGAAATTTAGAAAGCACGTTATCGTCTTTT
The DNA here is from genome assembly GCA_045616365.1 of Alphaproteobacteria bacterium. Taxonomy (GTDB): domain Bacteria; phylum Pseudomonadota; class Alphaproteobacteria; order UBA3830; family UBA3830; genus UBA3830. The sequence continues at coordinate 1,293 of JAZLGP010000026.1, forward strand.
ATTTTCGTTTTTACGTATGACGCAAATTGATAAGCCGCCAATATGGCTTCACCGCCCCCCTTGCTATGTCCAGTAAACCAAATTTCACTGGCGTTATCGCTCTTGCTCTTGATTGTTTCTATCATGGCGTCAAAAACTTCCATAACGTCTTTCGAAAATGCAGCATGGGTATAAACACCTTTCACGGAAGAATATCCCTTGTTGTCTCCTACAAACTTGGCGTCTTTAATAGCGTCAACTAAACCTTCTTTTCTGCCGAATCTTGTTCCAGGGAAGGATACTATCAATTTATTTTCAACCTGCTGAACAACCCCCATATATTCTCCGTTCTTATAGAATGGAGTAACATCTACTGAGCTGTCTACTTTTTTTGGATTTTTAAATTGATTTATTTTATCGTAAGCAAGGCTGCAACTCTGGCGCAGTGTACGAATAAAACTCTGTGATTGTTGATCCGTAGCAATTGCTGCAATCGCCGTAGGACAAGATCCAAAATTTACCTGACTTGTTACTGTTAAACGATCAATATCAGGAAAAAAGACTGTATTAGTTTTACCCTGTTTATCTTCAAAAGTTAATGAAGTCACGCCAGATGTTTTAACACTATTATATTTCTTTCGATTTTCTTTCTCTGAAGAACCTGTCAGCAAGAAGAACATATCATCTCCCGAAGCCTCTTGATCCTCAACTATTTGCCAATCCTCGGATATTGGCTTTTTTATAATTGGCGTATCAACAATCTCCCAACCGTCATACGCTTTTGCATTGAACGCATTCGTATTTGCGTTTACGAAAAACGTAGTTGCGAGTGCGAACAACATATTTGAAACAATTAAGGCTTTTTTCATTGTATACTCTCCTTTCTTCAATGAATTAGACAACACTCGCACCTTGCAAGGATGTCTGCCCCCATGATGCTGATAAAACACTTACCAACACCTTTCTATGACCAAATAGACCATAAAAACACACTAATTTTTAAATACAAAAAACTACGTTCACTACCAGTGCGATGACTTATAGCATATATCGATATTGTTTTCAAGGTAATATTAAACAATTTTTGACTATTATATAATTAGACCTTTTTCTTGATTATTTGCGATGCAAATTGGCAAAATCTCGGTGTGAAAAATTAGAAATACATCTTTAAAAGAGTGATAACTTTGAAAGTTTCATACCATTTTCGAAAGTATTTATTTATATAAATATATCAAAGTATTGAAGAAGGAGTTGAAAAGGAAAAGAATCAAGAAAGAGAAAAGCAACTTTAAAGAAGCGTTGAGCATAAGTTTGTAGTTTGAAATAATTTTGATTTTTCGAACCACTTTTGACCAGATAATGTCTCGTATTTAATTTGTTTTGTTCGATAGTGAAAGTATATTTTTTGATAGAATTTTCGAGAAACCACTCCATCGATCTGTAAAAAATTTACGGTTCTTTAATTGTTTTATTTTGTTGTATAATTTTCTATAGGCTGCAATTGCAAGTAGATTTTTTCTGAACAGGTTAGTTCCGTTAGTCAACGCGATGAGTTAGACAAAGCCATCGCTTTTTCTCGAGATGGCGACATTTTTGTTGTGACGAAGTTAGATCGTTTGGCTCGGTCTGTAGCTAATTTTTAGAGATTCAGAAATTGCTTGCGGCAAGAACTGTGTCTCTGAAAATACTCGATTTCAATCTGGACACCTCCATTCCAATGGGTGAGATGGTGCTGGGCGTGCTTGCTTACGTCGCTCAATTCGAATGCAAACTCTTGCTTGGAAGACAGAAAATCGGAATCGCAAAGGCTAAACCTGACGGAAAATTTAAAGGCCGTCCTAAAAATAAAGAGCTTCTGAATGCGTGGATGCCGAAATCTCTACTTACGATCGTAATGATTCTAAATCTCTCTATTAAACTGATCTCTGAAAAATCAAGCATTTCTCAAGGAGATCTTTATCAGAAAATGAAAAAAGTCGTTCCTGAAAAAATTCGGCACAGAACGTCTAAACAAGATATCATCAACAACGTTTTCGATGGCGAAACTATACTCTACCGCTCAGCTCCTCGAACGAAAAAAGCGGAAATATGCAAAATTTGTGAAGAAAAAAGAAAGTTAAAAAGAGACCCTTTCCCTACTCCGAGATCAGCAGCTTCGCTACTTCAGAATAATATCTATTCGTTAAACTACTCACATGGCATAGTTTCATTTCAGATCCTCTTCACTCATTAATGATCCACATAAGCCTTGTATGCGTATATCTGTCCCCACTTTTTTTCAGAATTCTTCGTAACAATTCCCAGATTTATCAAATGATTTATTGATTTTATCACTGTTGGTTTAGATAAACCTGTATCACTGATTATTTCGGAAGCAGTCAGAATCGGCTTTCGTTGAAAAACAGAAAACATGGTTAGTACTGATCCTGTTGCACGTCCTAATGTCTTTACAGCGTCCTGTAAGAATGGCATACGTTCAAAGACGTCAAATCTATGTACGCGATATTGCTTTGTTTCCTCAAAGTACAGCAAAACCATAATGTTAAGAAGTACAATATTCGAGGCATCAGCGCAACAAATCTTTCGTAACTCGGCATTTTCGGAAACTCAGGCTTGTACTGCAGCAGATAGAATTTGTAAAAGTATTTAAAATTCTGGCACGGAGATTTTTGAAACATCAGCACTATCGTAGCTATTTCTCTTTCGGTTAAACAGGAAGTCCTCGTCGATTTTCTAGTTCTTTTTCAGTCTTTGATTTGCTTCTTTTTTCTCTCTTCTTTCTACGCTTTCAAAAAATCATCTACCAAACAAAACAACTCCGTGATATCTCTTTTCATGGCTATGCTCCTTGTTTTTTTTGAGCCCAGCCTTTTCCTTCCTCTTGTTTCAAGTATTTTATCCATTATTGGGGTTAATAAATACATGTTCTTTTCGTCATCAGAATACAAATAGACATCACCAATACTACAATCGAATCTTTATGTTTCGCATAATCTCTTATAAAAATCAACATTATCAAACATATAAGGTTTATAAGACATTACGGCCTCCGTGTAAAATCAGACGTTCTTGAAGATGAAAATGCTGTTTTCAATTTATTGGTACTAGACTCTACGACTATTGTGATATAGTCACAAACCGTAGTCGGAAATATAGTACTTTTTCTATATCTTTTCCAAGATTTATTGGCTTCTATATTCATATCCAGCATTTTCCCATGGAACAATATAATAATCAGCAGTTGAACCAGGGAAATTTTACAGCTTCAATATTTAATCTATTTTTCTGAGCCCATGCCACCTCGATAATCTGCTTCGATTAAAATTCTCTCTTGCTGAATTTTTCTTAATTTTCTTTTATCAAATTCCTTACTGGTTCAACTATCGCCATAACATCTTTAAAAATGATGCAGTCATTGTACATTACGTACATATCTCGAAAACCTTCCTCTCCATACTTTATAGCAACCAAAACATCTATTTCTCCATCTGCGTTCAAAAGAGCATTTCGTAAATCTCGATCTTCCAACGAGGTTATGATATGAGCAGAACTCTGAATCAACGACACTAATGAACCTAAAGACAATTTCCCTTCTTCAAAGGATTTGAATGCGAACAGCAATTCTTCATCTATTTTTTTATAATTCGACATATTATTTCGCTCCTCCACTACGAGAATGAACCTTTACTACCAAATTGCCTTCATTTTGAGTTACAACTTCGCAATCCTTCAGTGTAAATACCCATTCTTCAACCTGTCTACCTTGTTTTATCGTTGTTTCCACAGTTTTATTCCCCTTTTCTGATAACTTCTTCTACAAAATTCGGCAACATGCTCGCTCACATAGTTTCAGCGCTGACTGATTATCAGTTGAAAACATCTAAAATCAATACTTCCCACTTGTTGTTTTATCCATAACTGGGGTTAATAAACTGCTCAACTTGATCCTGGCTTATAAAGCGAACTCAGTGTAAACGGAAATTATCAATCTCATTCTTTTTTGAGCAAACAAACCAAAATAAATGCAATGCAAGAAGGGATTAACACATACAAAAATGCGAAATTATATCCGAAATTTTCACATAAAAATCCGCCTATATTGGTCGATACCGCATATGCAAGCCCTACTACACAATAAAACACGCCTATAGCTGTTCCTCTCAAATGTCGACTAACATGAATATTTATCATTGATAAAAATAGTAATTGCATGACAGCAAATTGTCCACACGATATCAACACTCCCAATAAAAACAAAATACCAGTGTTATCGAAAAACATTACTAGGTAAGAAACAACAACTAAACTCAAACTTAATTTTAAAAGAGTGAGTTTATTCACTCTGTCCGATGCAATACCGAATACATACGCAAACACAATCTGTCCGAATGTTGCAAAGATACTAGTCATACCCGCTAAAACTTGAGAAAAGAAATGAGTAGATCTTAGAGTCAATAAAGATTCCCCTATATGCCCAGCTTCACAAATAAATGCAAGAAGAATTAACAACCAAAATGTTTTATCTAACGATTTTAAATATTTTTTTTGAAACGGATTGTCAAATTTTTTCAACTGTTGCCGTTTGTTTAAAGGAGATTGGATCCTCAAAATACAAAAAAGAGAAACAATGGCAGGAAGTGCTGATAATACAAACAAAAGTCGGTAATTGTTATCGGAAAAATAGATAATGATTAACGCCGTTATGCTTCCGATAACACCTCCGGTAGTTTTTAATGCCCTGCAAAAACCAAAAGAAGATCCCAATTTTTTCTTATCACTTAAATCTGCGATAAGTGCGTCCCGAGGAGAAGCTTGTATTCCACTGCCAAGCCTTTCTACTATTTCCGAAAAAACAACAATAGAAATCGAATGAGCAAATGCAAAAATTGGCTTAATTAATATCGATACAGAACACCCGATTATCAATAACAAATTTCTGTTATGAAGATAATCGCTAACTGCTCCAGAAAATATTCTAGTAAAATATGACAAGCATTCTACAAAACCGTCAATAGCAGCTATTTGAGACACTGAAATTTTACAATTAAATTTTAAAAATAATGCTAAGTGAGAATAAAGCATCTGAGTAGACATACTTAAAAATAACCCAAACAATGCTATCAACCAAATTTTCAAGGAAAATTTAGGAGAAATCGGAGCACTTTTATTTTGAATTTTTAAGCTTTTTTTCATGATTTACTATCTTTACCCGTAATTACAAAGTTTACCCGCTATCGTACTTGATTCGAAAGAAAAATGCATCATGATTTAATTTTATACCATTCACTACTTGCTGAAACATATTGGATAGCGCTTAAAAATAGATTCAAATTTTCGTTGAAGTGCATCTATTTTTTGTTTTAGCGGGCTCATGATATTCAATTAACCACCAATAATGGGAGTAATATAACCCCAATTATGGATAAAACAATAAGTGGGAAGAGTTGATCCAGGGAGGGGTATTTTCAACTAATAAGCAGTTAGCGTAGAAATTATGTGAATGAGTATGTTGATAAAAGACCTATATCCGGTATGTTTGAGGATGAATTTATTTTTGAGAAAGTCGAAAATCGTCTCGATGAAAGAGCGGTTATGCAGAAGGATTTTTTCTTCAAAAATATTAGGACATTTTTCATTGTGCGCTTAATGCCCATGGTGATTTTCAATCCCTGGGCAAGCAATCGCAAAATTCGCTAATTCCTTGAATATTTTGTTTCTGTAAAATTTTTTTCTGATAGCACACATTGACAGATGTAGAATTTATGCATACGACTGCGCTCCGCTGCCTAAATGTACAATCAAATATCGGAGTCAGAGGATACAAATTTGAAGCATCAGCGGAATAAATCTTTCGCAACTTGACACTTTCGGAAATTACGACCTGTACTGATGCAGATGCGACTTGTAAAAATATTTGAAATTCCGGCACGGAGATTTCTGAAACATCGTACGATCGTCGATATTTCGCTTAATCAGGGATTTCTTTTCGGTTTTTTCAGTGGTTTTCCATCTTCGAGCTACTTTTCCTCTCGTATTTCAACATTTTCCAAAAATCATTGACCGAACAAAATAATCTCATGATATCTTTTTTCGTGGCTTTGCTCCTGGATTTTTTTTGAGCTTAGCCTTGCCTTTGTGTACAACTGTTTTATTTCAATATTATTGGAGTATTAAGGAAGCGGATGTTCATCGATACTACTACGATTCGTAAAAATAGCAAT
>JAZLGP010000027.1:0-2636 GCA_045616365.1 Alphaproteobacteria bacterium
TTCAAATATTACTCTTCGGTATTTTGCTGGAAATACCAAATGATACATCAGAACACTAACATTATGGCTTTTATGTACGTATTCACTCATTTTGTCATTATACGCCGCAAGCGGCGGGGAATTATACCCTTAGAGATTAAAAGCTCAAAAAATAAAACATTATGTCAAATAATCAAGCTTAGAAGCTAAAAATATTACGAAATTACACTCAAGATAAGGCGTTAATAACCTTTTCGAATAAATATTTATGCCTCATATTTCAATAACATTCTTTTTAAATATCTAAAACAATGACTAAAAATTCAGCATCTATAATATGGGGTGAAGTAAGAGATATGATGCCGTGTGACAAGCGTGTGACATAGAAAAAACACCGTGTTACACATAAAAAAACGAAAAAAATTAAGAGCGAATTTTGTTTAAATTTGAGCATTTTAGGTTATCACACGCTAATCGTGCGACATACATTAAAAAAAAATCCGCTTCAATTTTTATGATTAGAATGCGGAGAGAATTTTTATGGATAGAAAATATATGTGTTTAGGTTTGATACTGTTCGTCTTGACGGTGGTATTAGTAGAACCGACATATTGCGAAATCTTAAATGAAGGAATTAGAGGAGCTACAGAAAAAGTAATAGCTCTAGCCAGTGATTGGTCTGTTCCACTTATTATTGGATCCTTATTTGCGGCAGGAGGGTTTTTTATGTACGGAAATACAGGAATAGCTAAGTGTGCAATAGGAGGATCAATTTTCATTGCAGCAGCAAAGCTTTATGCATCATCGGGAACTGGATCACTTTTGAGTACGGCTTCTCAATTTTTTCAAATGTAACTTATGGAGAGGAGACTATGTCTGAAGAAATCAACAACCACGTGATTTTGAATCATCTCGATGCTCCTATGCGAATACTTCTATGGCCAGTGGATCAGGTGTTTGCATGCATGTTTCCGCTGAAAAATCTTTAAATCTGCAATTTTCTGATTAATTTGCTGAAGTTTTTTGGCGTTTTTCATGCAACCTCCGTAATGCAATTTTCATATAAGTATTTAAAAATATTATCTGCGATTTTTGAATCGTAAAAATCGATCATTAGCGCATTAAATTGAGCAATATCTATTGAAAATACCGATACCTTCGCTAAGAAAAATGCCATTGGAAATTATTTGTCCGAGGGAATGTTAAAACAGCTGGATTGGTACGCGCAGCTAAAGAATTTCGAGCGGGCAGACTTGAAAAAAGGCGATGTGATTATCGTTGATGAAGCGGGAATGGTAGGCACTCACGACTGGCACGACATCCTTGAACTTTCAAGCAAAACGGGTGCGAAAGTTATTGCGGTCGGGGACGACAATCAGATCAAACCGATCAGCAGCGGAGACTGTTTCCGAGCGGCAATAAGCAGTTTGGAAAATGTCGGGCAGCTTAACGAAATCCGCCGACAAAACGAATCATGGCAGAAGGAAGCGAGTGTTGAATTCTCGAAATTGAACACGGCAAAAGCTCTGTCTATTTACGAACATCACGGAAAAATTCACGAGATGACGGACGCAAAACAAATTGCTGAAAAGTTCCTGGAAATAGAAAAGATCGGCTCTGCGGCAGTGCTTTGTACAACGAAAAAAGAATGCGCGGAGATTAATTCTGAAATCCGAAATTTGAAGAAGGCAAACGGCGAATTGGGCGAAAATCTGTTCAATCTCGGAGAAAAATCTTTCGCGAAAAACGATCAGATTATCTTCATGCAAAACAACAAAACTTTCGATGTGAAAAACGGGGAAACAGCAACTGTCGAGAAGTTTGAGAACGGAATTCTGACTGTAAAATCGGGCGAATCTGGCGAGATTGAAAAACAGATCGATACGAAATCTTATGACAAAATTGACCACGCCTATGCGATTACAATCACGAAATCTCAGGGAAAGACCTACGACAACACGATAGTCGTCGCGAACCCGATTATGGACGCGAAAAATACCTACGTCGCGATGACTCGGCATCGTGAAAATGTCGATTTGTATTACAGAAATTCTGATTTTAAGGATGTGAAATCTCTGATGTCAGGCTTGTCGAAATATCATCAAAAGGATTTAGTCCAAGATTACGCGGGCGGAAACAACCAATATCGCGAAAGAGTCCAAGAATACACTGAGCTGTCGTTGGAAAGGTTCTCTGTTTTGAGGGACATCCGCAAAGGTGAAGCTAGTTGGGAAGATTACTCAAAAATCAACGAAAAACGAACTGAACTCGGCAGAGAAATATCGAAAGATTATTCCAACCACAAGCTTTATTTAGAACAACAAGGATTGACTCTGGAAAAGCTGGAAATCCAGAGCAAGCTGAAAGAACGTCCGTTGAGCAACCTCGAAATCGAGGCCAAAAATCGAGTTGAAGAATATGTTCAGGTTTCAAAAACTGCGCACGAATTGTTGAATTCGATGAAGGAAGAATCGCAAAATATAACACGTCACGAAAAATACGCGGAATATTGCGAAATTCGCTCGGAAAGAAACGAGTTGGCGCGAGAAATCACGGAGGATTACAAATCGCATCGAGAGTTCATAAATGAGGCAGCGAAGGACTCGTTTGTAAGCAAGGCAACGATGGAAACTCAGTTGGATTACGCCGAAAAAACA
>JAZLGP010000028.1:0-2802 GCA_045616365.1 Alphaproteobacteria bacterium
ACGGTAACACCGAGACCAACAACCATTTCAACTGCGCCAACTGCGCGCTCACCTGCACGGAACTGTGCAAGTGCCTGAGAAAACATAGTGTTCTTCATTTGTATCATCATATCAATTTTCAATCTTATATTTAAACCTAACCCTTTTGCGTTTTTTCAAAAAAACTCCTGTTTTTAGTTGTTTTTGAATTTTTTATAGGTAATATTTTCAAAACGAGTATTTTCAGCTTATTTAGGGCTATTTTTGAAAAAATGAGAGCGCGCGTAAAACTGAAGATATATAATTGAAACCAAAAATGTAGTTGAGGACACCCTCCAGTTTAATGCGCGAAAACCGCGCTTCTATAGAAAATGATAAGAAGTTGAAAAAAATAAGCTTAAATCTGGCTCTGTTTGAATTTTAATTCGATGGGTTTATATATCAATACATACAACTATGTTATGGAGAAAAGTGCAATGATGAGAAAACTCCAAGAATTTATCGACAAGGCTTCTATGAGCTTGATTGACTACGAGTACAAGGTTGACTCAATCGAGAAATACCTTGATGGCATTGAAGCAGAACGCTACGAAGTTGCTAAAAAATTCGTAGATGAGCACTGGAACGAAGTCGCTGAGTTTCCGAAGATTGTTGAAGAGCGTGATTTTGATGCTGAGGAACGCCTGCTTAGACGTGAAATTCGTGAGAGAGAAGAGCGCACCGATAAGTTCCACACGAGTACTTATATCAGCAAGTATCGAGAGCCGATTAATGCCCTTTGGGACGAGATGTATGCAAGTAAACCTGAACTTCCGCACGGAGCGTTTATTCGTGCGGAACATTTTGGTCTTGATTACAAGAAAAGACTTGACAAACTCAATAAGGATTTCGATAAGGAAGTTAAAGACTTCAAAAACCTTCCTGAAAATTCTGTTAAAGAACTCAAGCAGTCTGTCAAACAGCTTCTTGCTGAAAAACGCGCGGAAAAAGAAATCCACACAAAGTGGAATGCTTGGGAAAAGAATTATGGTGCAATCGCCCAGATGCTTAACCTGAGAAACTGCCAGACGATTGATGATGCTTATGCAAAAGCTGAGAAATACTCGAAGATTTACCGCGAGTCTTTCAGATACGACATTTATTCCAGATGTGCAGACTATGTTGGAAAACTTGTTGATATGAAATATATCGACATTGTAGGTGGAAGCTTAAACGGAATTGTTGTTGGTGAAACTGGAAGACGCGCGCGCGTTGAAACCATTGTTGCAGGTGGATATAACATTCAGCGGTTACATTACAGAGTGTTAGTATTCCCACTCGATTCTTAAAGTCAGCCTTAAATAGTCTGACAACTTTTCTTTTTTGAAAATGCAAAGTGTAGGACTTTGGATTAGGAGTATTCTCCTCGGATTCTTAGGCTTAATTGTTACAATCGGATTAGTCACGAACTATAGTTTTTTCGGTTTAATCGTAGCTGTGATAATCGACATTTTTGCCCTCAAAAATATTTTTATGCTTATTGAAAAATATAATAGAGAAAGGTATGATTCAGAGAGACGCGGTTAATGCAGTCTTTTCCTGATTTCCTGCTCGGATTCTTTTAGGATTTGTTCTTTAGGATTATTCCCGTTAATCACCACGAATCTCTTTGGATTTTCTCTAATTAGTTCCTTGTAATTTTCCTCTATTTCTCGTAAGAGTTCGAGTTTTTCAAAGTGTTCTTGGTTTGTGCGATGGCTAATTCTTTCAATGGCGGTTTCTGGGAGGATGTCAATATAGATGGTGAGGTCTGGGATTACCGTCCATCCTTCATGGGCTTTTTTCAGAAATTGTTTGGGGTCGACCATGTAATTTTTCAAAGATACCTGCTGATAAGCGATTCTCGAATCTATGTACCTGTCGCAAATTACCACACGCTTGTGTGATAATGCTGGTTTAATTGTTCCTGAGACGTGCGCGGCGTGGTCAGCTAAGAAGAGGGTGGCTTCCAGCAGGGGGTCTGCGTTTGGTTGGAGCAAAATGTGTTTTAGGGATTTGCCTATTTTAGAGTTGGTTGGCTCTTTGGTAAAAATAGGGTGTAAATCCTTCAGATTAATTCTGAGTCCTCTCAGCAGGGTGCTTTTACCGCATCCGTCTATTCCTTCTATTGTGATTAACATTATTTTCCTCAGTAAGCGTATAAAACTAATTCTGAGCTACATCTCGTGTTAAAAATATATTGTCTTAAAGATAGTTTGTAATTGGGGTTGATTGATTTGATGAATTCTGGAATTTCAAGAATATCCATAGGTTTATGATAAACACAAATAGCTAATTTGGGTTTATCTTCTTTGAGGATGCGCGTCATACCTTTTAAGGCTTCCATTTCATACCCCTCTAAATCCATTTTGACAAATGTTGGGTGAATATTTTGTAAATCCTTATCTAACCTTATGATTTTACAAGGTATATCTCCTTTTTTATTAATCAGGGAGCATCCTCCTAACTCAGTCATGTATACGGTTTTATTTTCATTGCCAACACCACAATTCTTTAAAACAACATTAGAATGTTGTGAAAGTGTGTTTTTACAGATGTTGAAATGTTGAGGAATAGGCTCGTAAAGAAAAATCTGTTGAAATTTCGGATGTCTGAGTATGAAGTTTTGAGTGGTATCTCCGATAAATCCACCACAATCAATAAACACCTCGTTGTCTGAAAATTGCAGACATTTGTCAAAGTATTGATTTAAAGTGATATCTGCTATTTGGTTTAAAAATTCAAAGTCTCCACTTTTTCGATAAAGAATCACCTGATTCAAGACATCTTTTGAAAAATTATCAT
>JAZLGP010000029.1:0-13714 GCA_045616365.1 Alphaproteobacteria bacterium
CAATTGAGCCAAACGCAATTCGCCGTTATTTCCAATCATGAAGTCGTCACTCAATTTTACTGTACCAAACTCTTCAGCAGTTGCTTGTTTGTACTCAGGCACGGAAATAACGCCTTTTGACACATCGATTCCGCCACCAATTTTAACCAGCCCCAATTCTTCCTTTGACGCAACCCCAATTGTCGGAACAGAAATAACTCCGTTTTCAACATTAATACCCGAACCAACCTTAACTCGACCAAATTTTTTTGTTGTTGCTATATCATCGTCTTCTTCAACATCGTCTTCAACTTCATCGGCAAGAATGTAGCCAGAAAAAGTATCTGCTGTTATATCTTCCGTAATTTGTCTTGGAGATATTCCAAGACGCTGTAATTGATCTGAATCATCATTATCTATTTCATCATTTACTCTAAAAAAAGTATTTGATTCAGCATTAACATCAGATGAAAACGTACGAACTTTAAACGCTTTTGACAGAACCGCACGAGGGTCAACCCAAGTAGTATCGAAATTTTCATCACTATTTTTTATAAGGATTTCACCTTTTTTCCCACCTTCACCTCCGCCACCTTCGACAGTAGTAAATCCTGTGCCATCAGAGTTAACAGTAATGTATTTTCTTGCCTCCAAATTTTGAAGTTCAGTATTAACAATTCCAACTTTTTCTTCAGGAATACGCAACGCCCTGTCATTTGATGATTGAATCAGTGAATTTATATTATTAATCGCCATAGCACATGCATTAATATCCGAATCAATCATAGAAATTGATGTCGCTATCCGATCCACATCCTGACTAGCTACGTTTTCAGGATGCGGCAGCGGATAATTCTTGTTTGTCGTCTTTCCGTCGATCATATTCAACCTATACTGTAGTTACCTTTAAGTTCTTTACGTAAGGTCTATATAAAACATTTCCTTCCAAAACAATTTTGATACGCACCGTGTCTCGATTGTAGTTTTGAAGCACATGCACGTGCTCTTCAACTCCATCTCCAACCGGAGACGCTTCCGTTAATGGATTAAAATACTTGAACATTCTAGACACTGGTCTTTCGTCAGTGTGATCAAAATATCAAAACCTTTCTGTATACGCTATCTAATCCATAAACAGCCTATGCAGAGGCTGCATTTTAGTACATCTAGAACAACTGTTCACATCAATCAAAACAGAACTTTATCGGTACTACAGCAAAAAACCGGATTTTTCTATGAATGTTTACTTATCCAGAAAAATACAACAATTATGAGACAGATAATTTCTAAGGAGAAAAAAGGTATTTATGTTATATTAAATTATTATTAATATAATATTCTGTTGTTTTTAATATAAGACAAGAACAGTGACTATGGATAAAATCGAGCAAATATGAACAAATATACCAATTTCATTATGAAATTGGTATACAATCAAACCTGATCTATCCAGTCTGAGACTGAAAAAAAGTATTATCATTATCTTTTGTCATTTATGGTGTTTTTGACGAATCTCAATAGACCTGTTGTAACAGTCTTCAGAATATCGTCGCTACCGGGAACCAGAGACTCAGTAACATTAGAAGCATGATTTTGTGCTTCTCTTACAATGTCGAGTTCATCGATCAGTTTTTGCTTTTCCTCAAAATCTTTTGTTTGGCTTATTCCAGCTTGCAATCTTTTTTGGTAACGCATTAATTCGTACCTATTCTGAGTAAAAACAACATTATCATTTTTACTTACTCCCTTTGTTGTTGTGTCTTCCACTACATTCCAATCGCTTTCACCACGTAATACGAAGCATCGCGCCGCTTCCTGATCTTGATTTTTTCGATCAGGTGTATCCATTCCGAACACAGTTGTTGATGACAACAATAGACCATAAATAGCTAATGCATACTTCATTGCATATTCTCCTTTCATAATTAAAAATAAATAAGAATACTCATTTATATAAATGTTGACAACCCGCCAACATTTTTCTAAAGGCGTCCAGCCCTTAGGATTTTTGACCTTTGTCGACAAATATGCCGTCTATTAAAAACTAGTTTTTGTACCATAAGGCACAACGTATTGCAAGTTCCGTTTTTGAATTTTTTGAAAAACAGCAATAAAAATTAGATAATTTCAGTTATGGATATTTTTTCCTATGAAAGATTGCATTTTTGCGGTAAAGCTAAGCGCCGAAAGAAAAGCTCCTGGGCAAAGTCTTCTTCCTATTATTTCAAGCTTTTTAATCCATTATTGGAGTTATTAAATCATATCTAGGCATTTTCCAAGAATAAGAAACCAACACCATAGATCCATCGACAGCACCTGAAATATCCATGCTTGTATCAGTAATATTTGTCGGAGTTATCTGAGTTCTATGCCGATATGTTATTTCATAGGAACTTCCCGGATCAGGCTCTGCCCCAGACAAAGACCAATCAACTTGACCCGCAGTAAGTTTATAATCTGTACCCTTCACATAAATAGTCGTACCTTGCTTAACTTTCATGATTTCCAAAACTGATGTTGATGGAATAGGGTCAAGAACCCCTGAGTAGTTTCCATGAGTAAGAGTCACGGTTTTTTCTGCAGTTATATCAACATTCGATATCGCATCAATAGGAGCATAATTTAAATCAATAGTCATTTGCCCTAAAGCATCCGGATCAAAAACATATGGATCAGATTCTACCGTTTGAATATCACACTCATTATCAAAAACTGATCTTAAAGAAGTAGTCAAACTAATCTCTTCACCATTAACGTGCGCCTTTCCTTTGTTAACGGAAAATATTTGAGACCCATCATCAGCACTTACACACGTCACTTCCATGCCGTTAACAACATATGAACCATTGCTCTCATTATCATATCTTGCAAGAGCTGTGCTCACCGAATCCATTTGTGGCGCCAGCGCCTTTTGAACTAAGACTCCGTTTTCCACAGTATAAATTGTATAAAATTCCCCGAGTTCAGAATCTGAATCGGATGTTTCAGTCAGTTGATATCCCCAGGTTAATACATATTGAGTTCTTACAGCTCCAACTTCTTGGAAGTTTCGAGTTCCAGTACTCGGATCACGCAATGTCGAGTCTTCCAATTCTGTTATAACACGCTCTTTAAAATAAACACCTATTTTTACTGTAGCATCTGTAGGAACAGTCAAATTTCCTTCATGAACATCTCGAACTAGTCCGTTCAAATAAATTTTCCCAGACTCAACGGTCACCAATCCAGTTTCGCTGTCAACAACACATGTGCAACCACTGATAACATCTCCACTTTTAAATATCGCGTCTCCAACTTCTTGAATAGCGTGCGCCGCATATTCTTGAATTTCGTTCATTTCTGCAGACTGCAAACCACGACCAGCCAAAAAAAGTGTTTTTGTATATTTTTTTGATGAATCAAATCTATTGTAATATTTATCTAATATCGCCATTTCTTTCCCCTAGAATGAAATTACAAAATTTTCTTGCTCTCGAGTCATTGCCTGCCTATAAATTGGAGCAACACGCTCAACAACAAGCAAAGACCCTTTATCAGTAACTAAGTCTGGAGTGAAATATTTCAGCCCTTCCGGGAGCCCTTCTTGCAACTCCGTATCTGTGAATAAACCAAATTTACGGATTTCTAAACCTTCCGCGTCTTCAAAATCAAACAAAACTTCAAAATGCAAATTATTAGTTGGCTCATCAGAATGAGTAAATCTCCCCGTTGGAGTAATAATTTCACCGTCATCATCCGGAGCACAAAATTCAACATTTTCACATAACCTACGACCAACTTCATTAACCAATTCAGTTGACCCCAAAAGCCCGTCTGTCGGAGGAATCGCACCCCAAGAATCCTCACCTGTTCCCCATGCTAAAAATATTTGCTGCTTTTTTATACTTCGAGCTATTCCAACTCGACCTGATGTCGTCAATATAGCCATAAATAAAATCTCACTCTCTCTCTACATTTATATATGCCGTTTTTTTTTAAGAATTTTATTGATGACTGAATTTTTTGAAATTTATTTATGCCTCTTTAATCTTACAATCCGTATTTCAATCCACAATAATAAACTTAAGCTAAAAAATTCATTGCCATTTAGAATTAAAAGTAACAATATTAGTATGTTTTTGTTTGACACAATATAATTATAGTGGTACTATATAAACAGATTAAAAGAAATTATGCGTTAAAAAATGTTGCAGATAACATATTCTGACTTGGCATTAAAGTTTTTAAGAAGAATAAACAAATCAGACAGAAAAAAGATTGTATTAAAAATCAATCAATATGCTTGTGATCCTGAAAGCTTAAAGAACCAAGTAAAAAAGCTTATAAATAGCGGAAGTTATCGACTTCGAGTTGGAGACTACCGAATCATTTTTTCCAAAAATGGAACAATAATGAAAATTGAAAAAATAGGAAATAGAGGCGACGTATATAGGAGAGTTTAATATGAATACTGAAATTTTAAATTTAAATGGGGAAAGATACGCGGTAATTCCTTACGCAGATTTCGAAGAAATAATGGAGCTTCTAGAAGACATTAAAGACATAGCAGACGCAAGAGAAATCGAGGCAAAAATAGCCAGTGGCGATATTGAATGCTTTCCTCGCAATGTTGTAGATGCCATCATGATTAATGACGAAAACGCTATAAAAGTATTTCGAGAATACAGAGGGATCACACAAGAAGAATTAGCCAACAAAATTGGAAAAAGTGTTGGCATGATTCGAAAATTAGAAAGCGGAGAAAGCGACGGTAGCATTAGTACAATAAAAGCAATATCTGCAGCACTAAATATCGATGTAGAATTGCTAATTTAGACGCTATATAATTTCCCCAAACAATTTTTCTGCTCACACCACGGAATATCAAAGTGCTTTTGATCATGCCACTTATTGTTACCATAGTAAGTAGCCGAACTATATCTACTACCCAAACCGTACGAATTTATCGTATAGTTGAGATTGCACATCAGACACGTAACATTGGTTTTGTATCCACGTATAGCCACACAAGAGTCTTCTCTTTTCAAATATTGCAAGTGACTTCTAAATTCACGACACGCGACCAATACTTGATTTCTTATCACAGGGTGTTCTGAAAGATAGCTATACGATAATATAAATCTTTCCTCTTCAACTGTCTCATAACCGCCAGACAAACAAGTATTTATATCTCCAAGAACCGCATCCTCCGACAATATAGGAAGAGCTTTTGCAAACTTTCTTGTCTCAAAGACGTCTCCTATAGCATCACAGACCGAATCTGTATTAAACATAAATCGATGCGCCTTTCTGGACATATCATGATTAAGAGTCCCAACATCACTCTCTCCAAGAATCGTCCAATCAAGTTTATATGTGTCCATGTTTTCTGCAAACGCATAATGAACTCGAACGTTATATCTCTTCAAAGAAGGCTGACTGACTGTTGACATGAAATTATTTACACGCCCAAACGAAAACTTTGGGGATCCGGGGTATAATTCGTTTCCGAAATGGTCCGACAACAAACAACCCCATTCAGATTCATCGAGAACAAATCGGCGCACGTCATATAAATCGTTATACATTCGACTGAGTCGAGATCTCAAAGGCGCAGCAAGCTCTGACACTGAAACAATTTTTTCAATATCTAAATTGTTTGGAATCTCATTAACACCGACTTGGAATTCAGAAAAATGCTCACCCGGAACTTCTTCTTCAATTTTTATGTTATTAAACCCATACCAAGAAAACGCTTGCCGCAATGAGTATGGAGTTCCCTGCAGCCGATGAAATTTTAAACCCTCTATAACTCTATTCCGGAAATCATCAATTGCAATTTGAGACAAAGAATATTCCCATGACAAAGCCAGATTAATATTGTCTCCGGCAGTTTTAAACTTAAAACCACTCAAAAGAGACACATCAACATTATATTTTATCGCATACTCAACTGCTTTTTCTAATTTAGTAGCGTTATAAGGAAGCAAGCTCATATACTTAACTCCACATCAATTAACCTCGCACAAGAAGTCTCAGACACGTTAACATCTGATGTCGGCAATAAAAGCGAAACATCCTGAACTCCGTCAAGAAACAAATTCGATATTATCCAGCTCCGCGAAATTGAAACTCCCATGCCCGCGATTTTATTAAAAGCGTTTTTAAACGAAGCCTTTATTGTACTCAAAAATTCGGGTGGAGTAGACGACATTAACGTTATTTTCGCCTTAACATCAATGTCTATCAGATTACACGCAACTACCTCTACAGTATCAGTTAACATCCGAATATCTTCACGCTGCATATAAGAATTTACAGACTCCAACAAATCATCAGACACAACCCCGTTATTTTCTTTAGACAAAATAGAAATACGCACCAAACCGGCTTTTGGAGAGTCCGCATTAGCCTCCTTAACTCTATCATCTGAATTCAAAGCATGAAATTTGTACGCAGCACGGCTACCTGCCGTTGACCAGCCTTCAATTTTTGACTGAGTTCGAGATCTCAACTCATTATCTGTTTCATTTTTGTTTCTAACTATTCCATAAAAAGCCGCAAGATTATCCAAGTCTGAAGATGTTGCGAACGCCAACAAATTTGCCTTAGCCGCTTGGTTTAAACGCTGTCTTAATAACAATTCTCGGTACGCACACACTTCCATCAACTTAATTAACGGATCACTCTCTACATACGAAGAAAACTCTGGAGCTTTTTCCATAAATTTAGTCTTCATTCCGTTAAGAATTTCACTCAAACTTAATTCTTCTATAATTTGAGGGGTTGCAAGATCTGATAAATTCATACTATTAAGTCCTCCAAACTAATTTTTTGCTCTGTAATAAGATATTTCCCCGCCAAAGATAATGTTATATGCCCCTCTTTTATCGAACTAATTGTAATTTTTTCAACTTTAAAACGAGGTTCCCACTTGTCAATAGCATCCGCAACCGCCGCATAAATTTTCGGAAACAAATCACGATTAACGGGTTGATCTACCAACTGAAACAAAGCAGATCCATAGTCTCGACATACAACTCTTGAACCAATAGGTGTTGTTAAAATATCGATAATAGATTGCTTCAAATGCTCCAAATCATCCAAATAACGACCATTTTGATTGCTCATTCCCTGCATTTATATTCCCCCCTCACACTTACATACTGGAGGACTGGTCGTGATTGACCCAGAAATCAACGAAATATTACCTCCACTAACATCAATTGTTGACGCTCCACATTTTAAAGCAATGCCTGAAGAAGAAAGTTGAATACTTGAATTTCCTGCAGATAAATTAATTAAATCAGAGGAAACGTTTACATGAACTCCACTGGAAACTATTTCAATTTTCCCCTCAGACATTTTTATGTTTGAATTTCCCGTTACAAACTCGAATCCATTCTTTGTGTTTGCTGTAAGTTTTTGATTTCCAACAACTTTTATATCTGAACTAGTCGTAAGTTGCACTGATTCTTTATCGTCCGGAACAGTATATTTGTTATAATTAATCGATCTTAACACAAATCCCTGCGCAGCCTCACCGTAAGGACAAAAAACAATAACTTGCTCACCTTGGGATATAGGAATCCAACAAGAAGTATCTCCGGCAGTTGAAATTATAGGCAACCAGCCCGTAGTTACTCGACCTATATTTACCTTAACTTCGTTATTTTTAATTTCAGACACTTTCCCGATTCGAATCAAATTAGCAAGTTTACGAACTACCTCGGTGAATAAAAAACCGTTATCCATTAACCAAATCTCCGTTAATATGCAACAAATGAGGAGTCGCACCAGTCTCAAGCCAAACGGATTGCCCCAGATGAAACTCATGAGCCCATTCAACAAGCCAACAGATATACGCATCAAATTCAGGTTTGAAAGAGTCTCGCGAAATTCCCGTAACTTTTCCCGGCGACACAGCACAACCGAACGAATTTAGATTAACAAGGTTTGCGACATTACAAGCTATAGTCTGACACGTTATTTCTGCTTCTTCAATTGCAGAATCAACAACAACTCGAGCTTCCATGTTTACAGTAAGAGCGAGTTCACCTGTACCCGGGTCCTCTCCAGTAGAAAAATTTGATATTTCTAAACAAACCATCGGCGCTTCAATATCGTCACGAGGAACTGGATACACAAAACAGCTTTCAATATCTGAAATTTCTTTAATTTGTTGTTGAATATTTGAAAGCAAATTTTTAATCATGCAATCGCCCCACTTATTCTCGTAATTTCATGCAAAAATCTTTTCTCAAATACTTGCCGAGCTTCTACACCAAGCAAATTCCCTACAATTTTTGTCGCAGATTCGTAAATTGGAATACCAACAACCTTTACCGGGAATCTTTTTTTCGTAGTTCGACGGTACACATTTTGCCTTCCACCTTTATGCATAGTCGCAATAAATGCGTGCGGGAACATCATACTTCCGACAGACGTTCCAATATTGTTCTGACTGACTTTACCCAATTGAATTATCGGTACATTTTTAAAGCTACAATTTAAATTTGCCTCTGTATTTCTACGATCCGCTTTAAGTATCTTGATTTTATCACGAATAATTTTCAATTTTATTCTTTTTTCTTTAGATATTTCTTTCGAAACTTGCCCCTTCAACCACTCAGCCGTTCGATTAAGAGCAAGAATTGTCGCTTTTTGAACTTGAAAAGGCAATGCATTAATGGTTTCAAGTATATTATTAATTTGCTTTTCATAATTTTGTTGCATCACTTATCTTTCATTAAAACGGCATGAAATTTATATAATCGCGTTGACGCATCTAATAAAGGCTCTTCACAAATTTTGTATTTTCTAGAATCTATAATTAAAATGTCTCCTATTTTCGGAGTTACTTCACTTGATTTTATAGTTACTTCCGCAACCTGACTAACTAATGAAGATCCACCAAGATCATACGGATTTTCTGGCTGCTTGATCACCGCAACCACGTTAATAACAGCGGCATTCCTGGGGCAGTATTGTATTTCCTGCCCCAAGTGATTAAACATATCATCAAATGCTCTAATCAACGCCTCTTTAAACATATTTAGCTCGCAGTTACTTTAACCAATACAGATGGTCTTAAGCACAATGGCAATGGGTTCGATTGAGTATGAATTTCAATACCACGATCAAACTTTCTCGCAACCGACTTAGCGTACAAAGGCAAACCAAGAGTATTAACTGTTTCATTAAAGTCTGCCGGAGCGAAGTAAGTAACAAAGCTCTGCGCTGTTCCGAGAGGGAAACAATGACCTTCACCTTCCGCGATAAAACGTCGAACAGTTCCGTTAATATCAGTTGCCTGGCCTCTGTACTCTTCAAAAGTAATTCCCGCAAAAGTAAATCCTGAACGCATATCGTCTCTGAGAGCCGCACCTTCCTGCCATCTCTCGTAAGCATCTTTAACTTTAGAATGAGAGGTTAATGCATCGAAAAATTCTGATGAAACCAAACAATGAATATCTGACATGATTTCTCCGCGGAGGTTGTCTTCAACGTATCTCTTAAGTTCTAAACACTTTTTCTTCACATCAGTTGAAGCTGAATTAAGAGCAAAGTTAATTGTCTTTGGAGTAATCTCGAACTCATCAAACAGGTTATACAAAACACTTCCATCTGCATCCAAGATAGTTCCCTTCAAAGCCCCCATTCTCAAGTGCTCCAAAGTGATAGCATGCTTGTTTCTCATGGACTGTAAGTGGTCTGTTACAACATTAGCCATTGCTTGCAATTCAGACTCTGAACCAAACGCCCTGACCCCCTGAATTTCCTCTGGCAAAATTATGTCATCATGAGGAATATGAGGAATCGTAAAGGATCTCATCTTTCTTGCACTTCTTCCCTCAAAAGTCGACGGACCACCTGGACGCTGCGTCGGCAGCAAATTTAAAATTCCATTCTGTTCTTCAACACAAATTGTGCGCGTTCTGACTGACTTGGACGGGAACAAGTTCATCTCGCCCAGTTTGCCGTAGTTATTTGGCAATATATTGATAGATTCAGTCAATGTCGTTAAACTAAAAATGTCCGTATCAAATGGATTCGCAATCATTATTCTCTCCCTCAATTATGCGTTCACTCTGGCAACAATGCCTCGAGCTTCCAACCCTTTAATAATCTGTTTTTTCTGATCCGCAGTTGCTCCGTCTGGATATGCCAATGCCGATTTAATAACAATGGCGTCTCTCGCAACAACAAGAGCCTCTTTAGCTTCACTAGTCGCATCAACATCTTCAAGCAAAACCCCAATAGGCTTTTCACTTCCATCCAATACAGCGCCTTCGTCAGAAGCATCAACCAAATCAACAATTTTATAAGTACCGTCAGCACTTTTTTCACCCACAATTGCACCCATCTTAAGATTCTGCCCCAATGCAATTGTTACTACTTCACGACAATAATTTTTATCCGCCTCGTACTTTAATAACGATCCCAGCCTGTCTTTTTCTATAATAGCCATTTTGTCCTCCTTATCTTTTTCCAGCTGCTATTTTCTTTGCTGCCGCAACTACCGGATTTTCTTTAACTTCCTCTTTCTGGTAGTTCGCACTAAAAATTTCCTCTTCAGTCTGCATCTGCGACAATAATTTCTCTCGAACCTGCGCCGCAGTGAGATTTTCTTTAATGAATTCCGCAATTTTTTTCTCAGAATGCGCAAGCCTGCACAATTGAGCAATTTCTAAAACTTCTGCCTTGTATTCTCTCATCTCGCCAGATTCTTCTGTTTTTATATCTTCAGTCATATTTTTTTCTCCTTTCACTTCTAACTTCGATATACCCGACGCAACCACGCCGATTTTTTTCAAACAATTAATCGGATTCCCACTAATCTCGTCTGCTAACGCAATGTCTATAGCGTTTTCTCCGAAATATGTTGCCGCCTGAGTTGCTCGAACCAATTCTACAGAAATTCCGCGATTTCTAGCCACAGTTGATAAAAACATCTCATATAATCGATTTACTTCTTCTTGCAACTCATCTTTCGCATTATCAGATAATGGCTCATGAGGACTTAAGTCGTTTTTTTTGTCTCCCGCAAAAATTGTTGTGTATTTCACTCCATTTTTTTTATCATACTCTGAAATATCTGTATGAGTCGCAATCACTCCAATACTTCCAACCCCGCTAGTTCTGTTAACAAAAATTTTCGAACAAGCCGAAGCGATGGCATACGCAGCAGAAAAGGCAGAATCGTTTGCGTACGCACAAATAGGTTTTTTATCTCTCGACCCGTAAATAAAATCGACTAAATCAAAAAGTCCGCCAACCTCTCCTCCGGGGCTGTCGATATCTAATAAAATTGACTTCACTTCCGGATCTTCAAGTGCATCAGACACTGCCGACTGAATATCTAAGTAATTTGTTGTATCACAAAATAATTCATCACGTTTTGTTAACAATCCTCGAATCGGTATAACAGCAACACCGTTGTCAATTGAATATTTCAAAGGTTCAGCCATGCTTTTTGTAATCCACTCAAAATTGGAAATGGATTCAAAAGCCTCTGAAGCCACCATTAAAGGTTTATTCGTCAGTTGTAGCATCTTCTTCACTTCCACTATTAAAAATTGTTGATGTATCAAAATTTAATCCCAAACTTTTCGCCCTCTCATTGTCTGCAAAAATTTCTGCATCAATTTCTTCCACGTCGTACCCAAGTTCAGACACAACCTCCGCCCTCGATTTAAATCCACATCGAACGGCATTCATCTGAGCCTTTTGTTCCTTGACTGGATCAACCCACGCAAATCCTTGCGGAATCCATTTAACCAAGGCAAAGTCAGGGTCATTTGGTATTTTGATCAAGTCCGAAAGTATAGCTAACTCAACAAACTTGTTCCAAATTGGTCGACAAAACTGGAAAACCATCAAATTGTGTTGCAATGCCATACATTTGCGACGAAATTCAAGCAACCCTGCACGAATTGACGAATAATTTACCCCGGACAAATCTCCAGTCAACTGCTCGTACGTAATTCCAAGCCCCACAGATATCGCCCGCAACTGCTGCTTAATAAACGCCTCATAAGTCCCACCAACATCCGCCGGACTAGAAAATTTAATGTCTTCTCCGGGATCAAGAAACTGCATAGTGCCTGGTTCTAAGCCCGCAAAAGCAACCCCTTGATCATTTGCATCTTTTTCTCCAAATATTGAAGAATCCGGATCCAATCGAGTAATAAAACCTGCGAACATTGCTGCTGTTTTCTTCCGAACCAGCTCGGCGTCCTCATACTGATCAAGATCGCGGAGCTTTACTAGAATATTTGATAGCCATGGTTCACCACGAATCTGGCCAGGGCGCAACGGCTTGTATATGTGTAAAATTTCTGACGCCGGAATACGGACAGAATCCAAACTTTCGCCTCGGTAAGAATCCCCCGGGTGTTCTTTATACAAATAATATGCAACCCTTTTTCCTGATTTATCAAACTCAATTCCCGTTTTTATAGCATTCCCGTTCGATAATACATAATCTTTTGAAGTATCCAGATGTTCCGCCTCTAACACCTGTAATTTTAGAGGAACCGTTGTGTTTTTTTTATCAATTTTAATTCGAACAAAACATTCTCCACACTCAACCACACTTCTCATCACCAAAGATTGCAAGCCATAAAAATCACAAATTCCAGCCGCGTCTGATTCGTCCGTCCACTTCAGCCACAAAGATTGAATTGCCGTTCTAAATTCATCGTTCTTAGCTTTAGATTGAGGTTTAATCCCCGTGCCTATGCAGTTTGAAACTATCGATTCGACAGAATTTGCCGCATATGGATTGTTTCGAATAAGATGGTGAGATTGAGATCTTAATGTATTTAAACTCGAAGCTAATAAAGAATTAATCGAAGATGTCGAAGCATACCAGTTTCCAAGACGGTTACCACGACCCGCCCCATCATAAGCCGCACTCGCTTTTTTCTTAAACAAATTTGCAATTGAATTAAAAATTTTCATTGCAAGCCTTTCGATGTTGAAAAAATAACCTGACGTTTAGATGAAGATGACATATTCGCCTTAATTTGGTTACGCAGCTTTATCAAATCATCTAAATTTGTAACTGCATATTGAACATGCGTGTCACCATAGGAAACAGAAGTCACTCGTTTCCCTGACTGTAAATCTAATATCGCTTTTTCAATCGCGATCAAATCATTATTTGTATACATCGAAACAGCCTCCTATTTTGTATATATGCTGTTTTTTTTATAATTTTTTTTTAAAGCATTATTTTTTTTGTTTTTATATCTATAACAACTCCAAATTATTGCAAAAATGTACAACATGTAGTACAATAACACTGTTATTTGGAGATATGATATGAATACAAACAACGCAACGAACGCGCGCCGCAACTTATTTAGCATTCTAGCCAGCACATCAATCGGAGATCCGACGCTAATTACATCTAACTCAGGGAATTGCGTGCTGGTTTCCGAAGAGGAATGGAACTCCATAAAAGAAACTTCGTATTTAATGTCCAATCCCAAGACCCGCAGCGATATTCTTGAAGGATTAAAAACCCCTTTAGACGAGTGTTCGGACACATTGCCATGGTAAAATGGAAAATAAAGTACACAAAACAGACAAGTAAGGATTCTTTAAAAATAAAGGATCCCCGCCGCAAGCAGCGGGGTATTCAGAACATACAAAGTTGATAATCTTTATGAAGTGATTTGTATTCTTTCCCTTGCTCCTTTATATATCTCTCTATTACTTGTTCATTCCCATGTTTACTCACTGTATT
>JAZLGP010000030.1:0-24274 GCA_045616365.1 Alphaproteobacteria bacterium
TGAGGGCATGATGAAATCATGATGGAAAGATATCCGCAGATTGCGACAATGAAAAAGAACAAAAAGCAATTAAGCAAGCTTTTATTTTTGTTATCGAATAGATTAATTTCGCTAAACATGACTTTCCTTCTATCACGTAACATTTTCAATATTGCCTATTCGAAATAGAATTGCAACGGACAAGAGGGGATTTGTTGTATTTTAATAACAATTGGTAATATTTTTTCTTAATTTTTAAATTACGGGATCCGACAAAATGTACATGCAAAAAAAGAGAAGCCTAAGAACCGTCGCCTAGGAATCCACAAGTGGCGAGTTCCCAGGTGGGCGCCATATAATCAGACCACGATCTGAACAGAGACAGCTCCCTTTTTAAAATTTGGCCACTGAGATATGCATTGCAAACAAATTCTCACGCCTCTCTACGAGTACTCTAGAGAATAAAGGTTAATAAATCAATAAAATTGCAAAATAAAAGTTTATGGATTTCAAAAATTTGTTGCAATTGACGGTTTTGTATCCTAAGGTGAAAAAAAAGGAGTGAATTATGAATTTATTGGTCCAAACTTTATCAGTGGTTTCCTGTTTGTGTGCCTTTAGTTTTGTAAGTACGGCAGAATCTGTTGAGGTTTCGCAAGACAAGAAATCAGAAGTTCAACAGGAGGAGAATAAAATGTCAGAAGTGTCACAAGTTAGAGCAAGTCATATTTTGGTATCTGCAGAGCAAGAAGCGAAAGATTTACTCGTAAAAATTAAGAATGGAGATATAACCTTTGAAGATGCCGCTAAGGAATCTTCAAAATGTCCCTCAAAGGTCAATGGAGGGGATCTTGGGTTTTTTGGAAAAAATATGATGGTAAAAGAATTTGAAACCGCGGCTTTTTCGTTAAATGTGGGGGATATTTCTGAGCCAGTAAAAACTCAATTCGGATGGCACTTGATTAAAGTAACTGCTAAAAAATAAGCTTGGTTGCTATTTGTTTAAACACCTAGAAACCCGAAGGGGTTTTCTTGGTGTTGTTTGGGTGAAAGCTCGATCCTAAGTTGTTTATTTTAATTTTTTAATAAGCCTTTCGCGTTTTGAGGAATGTGTTCTTTAGAGAGTTTGCTGTCTCTTTTGGAGAATCAATGCATTGATTTACCTCTAGAATGGTTTCTGTAACTCAGATTGAAGTGATTTCTCTTATATGGTATTTCCCCTATGAAAATCAGGCAAACAAAGCATTATGAACAAAAGAGAAATCAGACAAGATATTGGAGAGTTTTCTTTTAGTATTCGCCCAAAGATGTTCGATAGAATCTAAATCCGGAGAATGAGGAGGAAGAAAAAGCAATTTGCATTCAGCTGATTCGATTATACTTTGGGGTGTATCTGATTTGTGTATAGAGGCGTTGTCCATAATTACGATTTGTCCGGGTTTTAAATGCGAAATCAACATTTTTTCTAACAAAAAATTAAATAATTTGCGTCAAAAGTTCCGTGATATTCAAACGGAGCTAAATGATTTTTCCACACAAAATTCACACAGAAAAACCAGTTGATCTTCAGGCGTTTCTTTCATTTTGTTAATAAATATTTTTCTTTGCGATTCATCCTTTTTTTTGTAAATTTTTTGTTTTTTTCGAGTAAATCCCAACTTTTTCAAAGCTCTCTCCACTGCATCTTTTCCGAAATTAAAATGCGCTCTTATCTCTCTCAAAAATGCGTCAGGATTATTCTTCCAGCATCCAATGGAAATTTGTATGGACTCTTTGGTACCGAAATGGCTTTCAAACTTCCAGTTGTGTTTTTTTGAGCTTAGCCTTTTCCTTCCTCTTATTTTAAGCGTTTTATTCCATTATTTGGGGAAGTAAAGTTCTTTACTGATATACCCTTTGTCTGCTAAAAATCCTTTCATATTTGCTGTAAATTCAAGCAAATGATGAAAAATGTTCGGAAAGTTCTAAATGGGCCCCCCCATTATTTAGTTGCGGGTTTCCACAATTTTTCCTTCATTCTTTTCGATCGAGGAAGTAACTGAAAATCCCGATGATTTCAGTTGTTTTAGGAGCTTAAATCTTAATACATTTTTATAAGTCAGTTCTTGAGGGATAAAGGTATCAAACTCGACAATTCCATTTCCCGAATAAACGATATTGATGTAATCATCATTGACGTTGAACATAGCTTTTCCTCCCATAGGCATAAGATCTTTCATGACTGCACAATCATACAGAATTATTTGTCCTAAGGAAGAAGAAATTTCTTTGTTATTGGTAACTAAACTAGGTTCTATATTATAAATTCTCAAAAACTCTACAAGTAATTTTTGGATAAAATTGGTAGGATATTGATATCCGTCTTCCTTAGTAAGAAAGAGCTCTCTCATGAATTTTAGAATAATATTTGCCTTGGAAGCACTGTCTCTTATGCACGACAGTAAACTTTTATCTTCTGACATTTCATAAGCTTCTACACCTAAATTTATAGCATTGCAGGGAGTTATTAAATCGTGACATATTCTCGCAACTAAAACATTTTCTGTCTGCATTTCATTACTTTCAATAAACTGTCTTTATTTTAGTAAATTTTGATATAAATATAAACAGAAATATAACGATCCAGAAAAAAACTAAACAAATGAAATCTTTCATGCAAAAAACTGGAGCGGGCGATGGGATTTGAACCCACGACACCAACCTTGGCAAGGTTGTACTCTACCGCTGAGCTACACCCGCATGACGAGAACATAATATCAAGTTTTCTTAACAAAGCAATAGAAAGATTAAAATTTTTTCAGAACACTTGTAAAACATAGTAACGTTGATTGTTGATATGTTTTTATTCCAAAAACTCAATATGATCATTACTGCTGGATGTGATTTTTGTATCAATTTTGTGAGTATGTACTTTGAATCTTTGTTCGTAGATATTAAATACGAATGAATAAGACATCAAATATAAAATCACACTGGCGATAATCGCGATCTTTCCCGGAATATGATTGGTTTTGTCTTGCGATAAATATTTCACAATATTCTCTTCATTTACTATGATATTTTTCCGAGATCTATTTTTGAAAAATGCGTCATTAGCGAGAATATCTGCGAGGTAATAAAAATAAATTGATGGTAAAAATAAAAACAAGATAGCGAGAGATTTTGATGTCGATTTATACTGATTCATTAGATGATATCCATCTGCGATTCTTTCTTTAACAACACTGTAATAAATTCTGTTTCCGAAATATCCGTAAAGGCATTTGTAAGCTAATCTAAAAACAAAACTCAAACCGACTGCTGAAGATAAAGACAATGTCGACATAACCGAAAAAAATACTGTGAAATCGATGACCACAGAAAAAAGTCCGTAAAGATACATTTTTCGATAAAACATCCACATGCCTTGAAAACAAAATGCTGCCCAATTCCAACAGTCATGACCTTCGTCCAACTTTTTGAAAACATTGAGATAATATGCACTGTTCCTGCTGATTACAAACATCTCCATCATCTTCCCACTAAATACAACTGAACAATTATTCGAACATCGATTAATAAAAAACAAATGGTGCGATCGGCGAGATTCGAACTCACGACCCCAAGATTAGGAATCTTGTGCTCTATCCATCTGAGCTACGATCGCACGCTTGTGAAAGAATACAAAAAAAAACGTATATTCTCAATATCATTGAGGAATTATTTAAAACCAACTATCATCATCGTCATATTCTTTATGTTTTGTGATATCGTTGATTTTTCCAGTATCCCAGCTTTGATCTTCATATACTATGTTGAAAGTATCTTTCTTGAAGACGACTTTTATTTTTTCGTAGTAGGGAATTCTTGCCCGTTGCTCCATCATGCTATTGTTGTAGTCCGCGAACATAAATCCACCGAGTGGATTCATTGTTTCTTTCAAAGTGTTGATTTTTTGCCAAGGTCGGATTCTATCTTCAGCAATTAAATCCCAAGAATATATTTTCATCTTATCCGGGTGATCCCTTATCAACTGGTCGACCATGTTAAAATAGCGGCGAGATGACATAGTACTAAGTTCATGTAGCAACTCTTTATCGTAAACAATAACCAAATGAGCTTTCATTGCTCCTCGATTATTCATATCTGCTTCTGTAACTACCATAATTTCTTCCAGGGGAAACTCATTATCAGAAAGAAACGACGAAACCCAGCCCTTGTTTTTGCCTTTGGTTATTCGATCCATGGAGTCTGCTGCAGATATACCCGCAATAGCTGTCATTGCCGCACCTCCTGCAAGAAGTTCTGAACAACTAAAAAATGCAACTAAAATTACTAACAACTTCATGATATCCTCCTGTAATTTTAATTTCGCATAAAATTTCTTAACTAAAAGTAAAGTGACTCTAAAAAATCTTGATTTTTCTTAAAAACAAGCTAAAATCTCGCGTAGGAAAGGGAATAGGTGATTTCTATGAATGACACTGCCAAGAAGAATAATTGGTTTGCTGTGGTGATATGGTCAACTTTGTCTGCGTTTTATTTTTATCAATTTATTTCGCGGTCTTCATTCATTACGGTGTTAACCAATGAGTTTATGCAATATTTTAACATTGATACAGCGGGTATTGGATTTTTAGGCAGTTGTTACTACTGGATTTACACTTTGATGCAAATTCCTGCAGGTATTATCGTTGATAAGTTCAGTACAAAGTTAGTTGCAGTATTTGCGACCTTAGCTTGTTCTCTTGGATTGTTTATTTTGATACTTACGCCTAATAGCGTAGTAGCCGGATTTGGTGAAATGTTAATGGGCTTTGGATCTTCTTTTGCTTTTGTATTAGTAGTGAAGGCGATTATTACTTGGTTCTCTGCCGATAAAGTTGCGATTATGACGTCGTTGTCGATGTCTATGGGAACGTTAGGACCGGTGATTGGAGGACCTGCTGTTGCATCTGTTGTAAAATCATACAATTGGATCGATGTTATACGGGTTTACTGTCTTGTCGGAGTTGCTTTAGCCGTGCTGATTGGTTTTATCGTAAAAGATAAAGAAGAAGAGATCCATGAAGAATCTCCGAAGGTAGGCTTTGTGGACGCGATAAAGCTTATTGTATCTTCAGGACAAGCTTGGGTTTTAGGTTTGATAACTATGGCGATTTATGCTCCGCTAAGCGCTTTGGGCGACATGTGGGGGGTTATGTTTATTAAGGTTGCTTACGGCTTGGATGGAGAAATGTCCGCTTGGGCTAATAATATGCTTTATTTGGGTGTAGTTGTCGGATCGCCTTTATTTGCTTACAGTGCAACTCTTTGCAAAAGCTTTAAGAAGCCGATGATGGTCGGAGCGATGGGGGCTTTCGCGTTTTTGTTTTCCATCGTTTATTTGAGTAATTATGTTAATACCTCGGTTTTGTTTGTTTTGTTCTTCTTAACAGGATTTTCTTGCGGATCGATGCTTGCTTACCCGCTAGCTCTTGCTATTTTCCCAAAGACTATTGGAGCAACTGTAACTGGATTCGTGAATATGATGAGTATGGTCAGCGGAATTATATTGATGCCAACTATTGGTTTCATTATTAAATACTTCTGGGATGGATCTATGGAAAATGGAGTACAGGTATACAAGCTTAGCGATTTCCAGTGGGGACTGTTGCCGGTGTTGGCGTTCCTTGGATTTGGAATAATTCTCTCTTTCTTTATAAAGGATCGTTCTCCAACTGAAAATTAAAGAGTTTTTTTGAACTTAGAAGAGTTTAAAAGAGAAAAATGTAGTAAAGAAACGGTTGATTTGTTGGATGGCTGTGTGAGTGGCATGGCCATTTTTTTATATGACGAGGTTATTTTTTTATGAAAAGTATTACTACTCGACTCGTGTTGTTCACTCTGTGTTCAGCATTTGTTTCTAGTTGATGAAGAGACATGGTATTTCGAGTGAGAATATCTGGAGACCAGCTTTTTTCCAGTTCTTTCGCTAAAATTTCAGTTTCTGAGATAGTATTCCAAAAACTATCATAGGATTTCCAAAAATCTTTATTTGATTCTTTGCAATCTTCGATAATATCGTTCAAGTTTGTCTTCTTGTATGAAACATATTCCTGAAGGAATCTATCTTTTTCGAAGTCAGCGAAAACTTCATCATTGTGCTTCAAAATTTTATCAGCGTAGTCTTTAATACCTGTTTTAACTACATTTATCTGCGTTTGTAATTCTGATAAGGTTCTTTCGTATTCGCGAAGTTTGCTCTTTTTTTCTTCTAATTTGTCTTTAAGATCTTGAGTACTATCATTTCCCTGCTTGTTTAAAAATTTGGACATCTTACTTATTAATGAATTGTTATTTTGTTGATTGCTAGATAGATAATTAACTCCTTTTGCGAAAGCATTAATATTTTTAGAAAGAGCTGAAAATTTATCGGATAAACTTTTAGAAAAACTCGTCATTTTCGTGTAGTTATCGATGTCCTTTTTTATAGATTCGATTTCCTCTTTTTTTTGTTTGATACTTTCTTCAATACGCTTTTCTTCTTCTAAAGAGGTTTCGTAATTTGCTATTATTTTTCTTATCTCAGCTGAATCGATAATATCTCTTATTAGTTTTTTTATTAGATCTTTAGGGATTAAGAATGATCGATCATACAAAGTAGGTGTAATATATGGTAGCATTTTTTTCTTGTCTTCAGCGTTCCCAGATGCTAAACGTAAAATCATTTTTTCGAGTCCTTTGTACATATCAGACTTTTTGTTTATGCTACGGTCGCTGGTATAAGGAAGAGCAGAAATGTAACCATCCCAATAAATATATTCGATATCAAAATCTTTAGCTAACTGTTGAAAATCCTTGTTTGAAAAATGTTGAAATAGTTTTTTTCGGTTGTTGTAAACATCTTCTATACAGAACATTCCTTCTTGTTTCAGGATGTTTTTTGAAGCCATAATAATGTCGTTTCTTTTTGAATGGTTTACTAAATCGTTAAAATCTACAGCAATGTAATCGATTTTTTCAGGAAGCAATTTGGAAACTTGTTTCCAATTTTTCAGATCAAAAAAGTTACCTGAAATACCGATGTTGTCGGAGGACGAATGATCATCCCAAAAAATCCAATTCTTGGAAAATCTTTCAACGTAACAATTTTTTGCTCCGCGGTTTCCTAAAACAAGCCACACTTCCTTTTTATCTTTGAATCGTTGTGAAAAGGCATCGTTAAAGTTGCTATATTCTTCGTTATAAGTAGTGTGAACACCGGAAAAAGGCATTTTATCCGAAGCTATTGCATACAAAACAATGAAAAAAACCGCTGCAATTGCGTAACTCTTTTTCACATTTATACTCCCTAAACAAGGTTATGCTATCAGAAGATAATTAAGAACAGATTAATTTTCTAAAAATTTACGGTTTCTCGGATTTTTTAAGTTGAATGTATTTTGAATAAGGTAGTTAACAAATTATTAAAGTTATCCACCAATCTTGTGGATAACTTTGTGGATAAATCTGTGGATTTGCTTTATTTTCAGCAAATTTACATATGTGATTAAAAAATAGTCATCTTCCAAAAAGGGGGTATCGTTTATTTTGTTAATATATTGAAAAATAAAGAAAATTTTGTTACAAATAGAATTGTTATATAAATAAATCAATTAATTTTTTCAAAAATACTACATAAATTTTTCAATATTC
This sequence comes from Alphaproteobacteria bacterium, assembly GCA_045616365.1. Lineage (GTDB taxonomy): Bacteria > Pseudomonadota > Alphaproteobacteria > UBA3830 > UBA3830 > UBA3830. The sequence goes on from JAZLGP010000030.1 coordinate 7,636, forward strand.
AAATTTCTCAGATAATTTGTGGATAACTCAACGAGAAAACGCAAGTAAAATTGCTCAAGGAGAAGCTGTTTTGATGAAAAATATCTCTGCTTTACGCAAAAAAAAAGCCCCGCCGAAGCGAGGCTAAAGATTTTCGAAGAAAATTTATTCTTCAGTGTTTTTATTAATAGCTAAACCAAGAATATCTCCAAGGCTTGCTCCGCTGTCAGAAGATCCGAACTCAGCCATAACTTGTTTTTCTTCCTCAATTTCAAGAGCTTTAATGGATAATCCAATCTTTCTTCCAGTCTTGTCGATAGAAATAATTTTTGCATCGACTTTTTCGCCGACCGCGAAACGATCAGCCTTCCGATCCTGACGATCTTTTGCTAGATCCGCTTTTTTGATGAATCCGTGTACGCCATTAGGCAATGTAACCTCAAGTCCGTCTTCTTTTACATCCGTGACGAGACAGGTAACAACAACGCCCTTTCTGACGTCAATATCGGAATCTCCATAAGGATTTTCCGTTAACTGCTTCATACCGAGGGAAATTCTCTCTTTTGCGGAATCTATTTCCAGGACTTTTACAGTAACTGCATCACCCTTCTTGAATTTTGCAAAATCTTCGTCTTTGACTCTTTCCCAAGAAATATCGTTGATATGAACCATACCATCGATGTCATCTAATACTTTTACAAACAAACCGAACTCTGCGATATTAGAAATGACGCTGTCAAATACCTTTCCGACAGGGAATTCTTCTGTAAGTTTTATCCATGGATTGTCCTGAAGCTGCTTGATTCCGAGCCCCATACGTCTTTTTGCAACGTCAACATCAAGAACGAGAACATCAACTTCTTCTCCTGCAGTTGCAATTTTTGACGGAGCAACATTCTTTTTCCAGCTAATTTCGGAAACGTATACCAATCCTTCGACGCCTTCTTTAACCTCGACAAAGATACCATAATCTGTAACGTTGGTGACTTTCCCTTTAACTTTTGAACCGACAGTAAACTCAACATCGACACCTTCCCATGGATCAGTTACTAACTGCTTCATGCCGAGAGAAATTCTCTTTGTTTCTTTGTTGAATTTAATGACTTTTACTTTGATTTCCTGACCTGGAGTTAAGACCTCAGAAGGATGGTTGATTCTCTTCCAAGAAATATCTGTGTTGTGCAACAGTCCATCAACTCCTCCGATGTCAACAAATGCACCATAGCTAGTGATGTTCTTAACTACACCGTCGATAACCTGACCTTCTTCTAACTTCTCGATTACCTTAGCTCTCTCTTCAGCATTTGCTCCCTCAAGAACCCCCTTACGAGAAACAACTATGTTTTCACGTACCTTGTCCATCTTCAAAATCAAAAATGGTTGCTCGATCCCCATTAACGGGCTAATATCTTTCATTGGACGCACATCGACTTGACTTCCAGGTAAAAATGCAGTAACTCCTTCCAAGTTTACCATAAATCCACCTTTCACTCGGTTGAACATGGTTCCCATTACGGTTGCACCTTCTTTGAAGGACTTCTCAAGATCATCCCAAGCTGCTTCACGCAATGCTTTTTCACGACTCAACACAATGCTTCCGCTCTTGTCTTCATATCGATCAATGAATACGTTGATTTCATCACCGGTCTTCAATTCGGCGTTTCCGTTGAAATTGAATTCTGATAATGCAACTCGACCTTCAGATTTTAAACCAACATCGATTGTTACGAAATTGTTGTCGATCGCAACTACTTTTCCTTTTACTACTTTATTTTCCCACAAAGACTTTTCGCAGGACTCCTCAAAAAGCTCTGCGAAGCTCTTTTCTTGAGTAACTAACTCTTCTGACATTAAATTTTACCTATTATTGTTAAATGAAAAAAACCAAAAAATTAACCTTGTCTCGCTTTAAAACGAGGATTCGTTTTATTAATTATGTACACACGCCCTTTACGTCTGATCATACGGCAATTTTTATGCCTAGCTTTAATCGTCTTTAATGAATTTACGACTTTCATAAATAAACTCCCTTTCGAGTATAGCTATTACTACATACAATTTCCATTGTCAAGAAAAACGCTGAACTTTCTTAAAAATAATCAAGCTGAGATTTTGGAAAATCTACGAAATTTTCTCCATTTGTTCATCATGCGAGTTAAAATTTCGTTATCAGCTTGTGGATTATCTTCGGGAATATCATCAAACCATTTGAGGTCTATCGATTCATTCGACATCCGTATCAATTCTTCTTTATTTGATGCTCGTAGCAGAAATCGAATATCATAATGATAATGAGCAGGGACATCCTTGTATTTGGGAATTAGATGCACGGATAAGTCAAATATATCTTCAGACACTAGTTCGATGTTCTTTAAACCAGATTCTTCGAGAGCTTCTTTCATTGCTACTTGAATTATATCGTTATCTCCATCTGCGTGACCTCCTAATTGTAGCCATTTTTTCAGCTTTTTATGTTTGGTCAGCAGAAATTTCTTGCCATAGTAATCCTCTAACCAACAGGACCCTGTAATATGACCCGATAAATTTGATCTCTCGAAGCAATTTTTATTCGATTTTACAAAGGTTAAGATGTTTTCTCGATCTTTTTCTTCTGAATTGCAAGATGTTCGATATTTTTCCAATTTTTCTACTAGATTTTTTCTGTGCATGCGAATTTCAATACCTTTCCTGTTTTGTTCATCCTATGAACTGAAATGGTATTATGATAATTGTCGAACCACAACTATTTATATATAATGTTATCGCTGTGTCTTCTAAAGATATGAGAAATAAGCGGGGAATAAAATGAACTTAAAAGATTATCTTGATTCGGCGATCATGAAGGTGTTGAAGCAATTAGAGTACAGTGCGACCAACACTTTGGTTTCGGTTTCCAATCGTCCGGATCTTTCTGATTATCAATCCAATATTGCGATGCCTTTTGCGAAAATCGAACAAAAAGCTCCGACGGAAATCGCAAATAATATCAAAGAATTACTTGAAAAAGATCCTGCGTTTTCAAAAATCACAGTAGATGGTCCCGGCTTTATCAATGTAACTTTTTCTGATGACAGACTAATCAATATTAATACTTCTCCAAAAAGATTTTCGAAGAAGATAGTCCTGGATTACGGCGGACCGAATATTGCAAAAGAAATGCACGTCGGACATTTAAGATCAGCAATTATCGGGGAAAGTTTAAAACGTATTTTGAGATTTAGTGGGAATGAAGTGATTGGAGACGTTCATTTTGGAGACTGGGGAACTCCTATTGGTATGCTAATTACCCAATTAAAGCAGGAAAGTCCGAATTTATTCGAAACGAATTTTGAAAGATTCGACATGACTATCTCGGAAATTTCGGCTCTTTATAAGAGGGCCAATGCGAATTTTAAATCCGACGACGATTTCAAAGAAGCGGCCCGGGTTGCAACATTTGAGCTTCAAGCTGGAAATGAATTATACAGAAAATTATGGAAAATACTTCGCGATAAATCCGTTGAAGCAGTTAAAGAAAACTACGACAAGCTTGGAGTGACTTTTGATTTATGGCTTGGAGAGAGCGATACTAACGATATGCTTCCGAAAATCGTAGAGGATTTGCTTGCTAGAAGGATTGCTGTACATTCCAATGGTGCGATAATCGTGCCTATGGATGATGCTAAATCGAAGCAAGAAAAGGCTCCTCTAATTTTGAAAAAGTCCGATGGGGGATACACATATGCCATTACCGATATCGCTACTATCGTTCAGCGGATGAAAAATTATAATCCTGATGCAATTTTATATGTTGTCGACGCACGTCAAAAAGAGCATTTTCAGCAGGTGTTTTCTGTTGTGAGACGTGCAGGATATGTAAACGAAAACGTTTCTCTGGAACATATCGCATTCGGAACAGTTAACGGTAAAGACGGAAAACCTTTCAAAACTCGTGAAGGGAATGTGATGAATTTGAAAGACTTAATAGAGTTTTCGGAAAACAAAGCCAGAGAAGATTTATCTGAAGTTAATGAGGAAACCGAAGACCAAGCTCATAAAATCGCGATCGGAGCTTTAAAGTTTCAGGATTTGAAAAATTTGCGTACTTCAAACTATATTTTTGATACTGAAAATTTCACAAAATCCGAAGGAAAAACCGGGGCATATGTTCAATACGCAATTGCGAGAATAAATTCAATATTAGAAAAAAGTTTTGATGAGCTTAGCGAAAGTGATGAGATAAAAATTTCGCACAAAATTGAAAGAGAGATTCTTCTTCAGTTGAACAGATTTTCAGAAGCATTAGAGCAGGCTTATTCTGCCAGAGAACCATCGGTTATAAGTGAATATGTTTACATATTAGCTCAGAAATTCAGCAGTCTGTATGCCGAACTTCCGATCAACGGTGCAGATGACCGCGATGTTCGTATTTCTCGTTTGAAACTCTGCAAAATTATAAAAGAAGTTCTAGCTCAGAGTTTGGATTTACTTGGAATCGAAGCTCCAGAAAAAATGCTGAGGTAAAAAGACATTTTTTCGAAAAAATCGTTTTATTTTTTGCGAGTTTTATGGTCTGATGCGACCAAGTTGGAAAGTATATCTTGAAGATAAAGGATTTAAGTTCAGAATTTTCTCAAAAAATTTGTTTCAGTGATTTTGATGCGGAAATTACGGAAGGTAGTCGTATTGGCGTAATCGGACGAAACGGGGCAGGAAAGTCTACATTGCTGAAAATGATCAGTGAAAGGTTGATTGATGTCGCTTATATTCCTCAAATGATTTTAGATTTTGAACATTTGAGTGGTGGGGAGCGATTTAACAAAAAATTGTCGGAAGCTATGGGGCAATGTCCATCGTTTTTATTGCTCGATGAGCCGACGAATCACCTTGATGGTTTTAACCGAAAAAGCCTTGTTAGGATGCTGAATAAATTCAGGGGGGCTCTGATTGTTGTTACACATGATGTTGAATTGCTCCGAAATTGTATAGATACAATTTGGCATATAGATCAGGGATATGTAAGTGTATTTCACGGAAGTTATGACAATTACATGCATGAGCTTATTCGGAAGAAACAGTCTATAGAGAATCAAAGATCAGCGGTAAAGTTGTCGGAAAGGGTTTTAAAAGAAAAAATCAAAAAAAATCAGGAACGCATATCGAAAAGAAAAGCATACGGGAAGAAAAAAGTCAGAGATGGAAGTTTATCAAAAATGGCGGGTGACTTAAGAGGGATGAAGTCAGAAAAAGCCGAAGGAAAGGTCATGCGAGATTTCGATAATATAAAGAAAAAATTGTCAGAGCAGTTGCAGGATGTTTTTGTTCCGAAAGTTATAACTCCTAAATTTTACTTTACCGGTAGAGAAGAAAAGAGTTTTGTGGGTATTGTTGACGGCGAAGTTGGATATTGTGACGGTGAAATAATCTTGAATAATATAAATATTTCAACAGGAGAGAATTTTGCAATTGTCGGACGAAATGGTTCAGGAAAATCAACTTTGATGAAAGCAATATGTGGAGACGGAAATATTTATAAAAGGGGGGAATGGTTTGTTCCAAAAAGTATTAGTTACATCGATCAATATTATTCATTGCTTGATCGAGAAAAAACAGTTTTTGATACGATAAGAGATGCTGTTTCTGATTGGACTCCGAGAGAAATACGAAAACATTTGAATGACTTCTTGTTTCGGAAGAATGAGGAGGTTGAAATTTCTATAAAATATCTGTCTGGAGGTGAATTGGCGCGACTTGCTATGGCGAAAATCGCTGCAGCTCCGACTGAGTTGATGATTCTCGATGAAATAACGAATAACATAGATATTGAAACGCGAAATCACCTTGTTTCCGTGCTGAATGCTTATAATTCACAGGTAATTTTGGTTTCGCATGATGAAGACTTCATAAAATCGATAGGTATAAATCAGATTTTTGATATGAGCGGTTTTAGATAGCGATTTCTTGGATTTATACGTGAATGCTCTTTGAAAAATACATTGAAGTGCATTTAGTGACTGAAAACTCAATAAAATGACAAGAGAACAAATAAACAAAAAGTTAAGGAATACAATCTAGTGTCGTGAGAGCGTACTCCTGATTGAATCATATTTTTCAAATGTTAATTTCCCATTGTATTATCCTTCATAAAACTTTGTAACAGATATTCCGATTGCGACACATCCGAATTTATCAACTCTTGATGCTCCCGGGAAGGCATTATAGATAGCGATTCCTTTGGATAATTCGTGATCCTTTAAAAAAGGGAGCATATTGCTTACTCCTTCCGATATCAACATATCTTCAAAAGAGGAGTATTCATGCTTGAACTTTATATTTCCCAGTATGTAGCATCCAGTTTTTTTGTCCAGAAATGAAATAGAATCATCGACCTTCATTTCTCTGTATTTTTGAGTATTTACTCTTCCCTCTGCCGTTTTTGTTCCGTCGGCAAGCCAATTTAGATAGGGACGGTTTGCTGTGCTGATTATAGATAAATTATGCTTTACTTTTAAACAACTACATTCGTTATTTTTCTTCATTTTATCTTGATCATTAAAGATTAACGTGAAATTTTCGCTCTAATAAAAAAAATGGCTCCTCGGGACGGGCTCGAACCGCCGACCCAGTGGTTAACAGCCACTTGCTCTACCAACTGAGCTACCGAGGAACAACACTGTATGTATATCAGAAAAATTCTTAGCACGCCAGTGTTTTTTTTGGAAATTTTAAATAAAAATCATGCGTTATGAGGGGATCCTCTGGTATTTTGTTTTTTCAAGTCTTTTTAAATTTCAATCTCACACATGATTGGAGCGTGATCCGATGGTCGTTCGAGTGTTCGAATATCAATCAAAACCTGACCTTCTTTGAACAATTTTTGAGAACGATGATTCATATAAAACTGATCTAAGCGAAATCCATTATTTTTCTTGAATCCGCGTTGGCGGTAACTCCACCAAGTGTATCCCTTATTTTCCAACATATCCTTATACCCAGCATTTCGAATTTCCGCAATTGCATCTCTTTCTCTTTGGCTTCCCGCAATGCCGTTATATCCTTTTATATAAATGTCTTGTGGATAAGGCCCGACATTGTAATCTCCACCCATAATGAAAATTTCATCTCGAAATTTATCCAGGTAGTTTATCAGATTTTTCAGAAATTCCAGTTTGTAGTAATATTGCGGACAATCCACTTCCTGACCATTTGGAACATAAATCGATGCAACGAAAATTCCTCCAGTAAATGCTTCTATATAGCGAGCTTCTTCGCAAAAATCAGAATATACTTCTTCAATCGGATATTTGGAGCAAATCGCTACGCCGTTTCTTCCTTTTTGTCCTTTAAGTGCAAAATTATAACCTAAATCTTCTATTACTTCCCGCGGAAACTGGTGATCTTCAACTCTTGTTTCCTGAAGTAGGATAATATCGGGATTATGAATCTCTGCAAGTTTTATAAAATTATCCAACCTAGCTCTTATTGAGTTAGCATTCCAAGAAACTATTTTCACCTGATCCTCACTTAATTATCACTAAAACCAACACAAAAACATAACACTCTTGCTCTGTTTTTCTTGATTATTCACAGAATATAAGTAACAATTTTAATTGTAAAGTGTCGGAGAGTGAAATGAAAGTCTATCCTTCTATGTTGGCAGCGAACCCTTGTTGTTTGGGAGATGAGTTGCGAGAGCTTTCTGAAGCGGACGGTATTCATTGGGATGTGATGGACGGAAATTTCGTAAAAGCTATAACTTTTGGGGATCAAATTATCAAAGCTCATCGTGAAGTTACTAGTCAGATTTTTGATGTACATTTGATGGTAGCGAATCCGGAAAAACATATAGAGAATTTTGCAAAAGCCGGAGCTGATATTATTACCATACATGAGGAATCTACTTCGCACTTACATGCGGCACTAAATCTAATAAAATCATACGGATGCAAGGCAGGGGTTGCGCTTAATCCTTCGACCTCTCCTGATTTCGTTCAGTATGTGTCAGATGTTGTGGATGTAATTTTGGTAATGACTGTAAATCCAGGGCAGGGGGGGCAATCGTTTCTTTATTCTCAGTTGGAAAAAATTCGAAATATTGCAGAAATGGTTTCGGATAGTATCGAAATTTGCGTCGATGGAGGAATCAATCCCGAAACGGTAAAAGCTTGCGAACAAATGGGAGCAGTTGCTTGTGTAGCAGGGTCATACGTATTTAACAGCGACAGTTATTCGGACGCTATTCGCAAATTGTCAGGTAGATAATGTGTTAATACAGTCCGAGGAAATTTCGATTATGATGGTGGCATTTTGTCGCAAAGTGCATATTCTCTGTTGATTTTTGTTGTAAATAGATGTTTTTTTGATGATTTTTCCATTATTGAATCACAAAGTTATCCACAGACAATTTAAGAGAAATATATCGATAAAATTTAATATAAATTTTTAAGGCGGATAACTATCTGAATTAGTTTGTAATTTTGTTTGTCAGAAAAATATCGTTATTTTTCAATGTGTTAAGATATATGGTTAATTTTTGTTTGTATGTTGCTATATTTTTAAGCATGCGGTAGTAAATACTAAAAAATAAGGTAATCCACAGACTTATCCACAACATTATCCACAGCTTTAGTGGATAAAAGTTAATTTTTAGTTGACGACTTAATCACTTCGGCATAAATCTTAATGTCTGAGAATATTTTGGGAAATTTTTCCTGTATATGTTTCTGAACTTCAGAAAAAGTCTTAGGTATTTTTGTTCAAAAATATTGTGAGAAAAACACGCTTTTTCTTCTGTAGAACTATGCAACAATTTATGATTTTTCGGAGACAGGGGGGTTATGTTCCACCAGTGATTAATGCCTCCAGCGTTTATGGGAATTATATGATGGGCTTCAAAAGAACAATTTTTAGAAATACCTTTTTTGGTGAGAGTTAATTTGGGCCAGACCATATTATATTGAGCTTCCCAATTTCGTTTTAAGATAGTTTTTTGTTTATTGAATTCTCGACGTACCGAATGGCGATGTTTTTTCTGAGGATGCCTATTATTGTTATGTAGATAAAAATTTATTACACCTTTAACCTGATCAGAATGAATTTTATGTTCCGAAAGTGACTGTAGTTTATGTATATATTGATCAATAGCTTCACGGTCGTCGATTCCTATAAAGATACATATTATCATTCCAAAAATCATCAACGACAGAGATGCAAGAGAGTTTTTTCTAACACACTTCCGAAAAGCATCAAGCAGCATTCTATCAAAATGTTTCATTTTAACGATATCTCAATAAACTATCGGTATAATATTACAGTTGAGGGTCGATTGACCATTGGAAGATTTACTTTTTTGTAGCAAAAGTAAACAAAAAGTTAAAATTCCTTTGAAAATCAATAGGTTACTTGACATGGCTATTATTTTGTGTTAGTATTAGCTAGAGTAGTTGAGGAAGATGAAATGAAGAAGAAAGTATTTTTGTGTTTAACTGTTTCTCTTATGTTTTTTGAATCTATAGCGCGCGATACTCAGACCTCTGATGTTCAAAAGCGTCACAGTCTTATGGATTTTTTCAGAAGTGGTCCGGCGGGACAAAATGTAACTTCATCAAAAGAGGTTAAAAATGGAAAGGTGACAATCATAAATCGAAAAGATAACTCTGAATCTAAAAGTGTTCAGCCTTCGGTTGAAGATCAGTCCTCTCCAGTTGATCAAATTCCATTTCTTTCAGATAAAATAACAGAATCTCCGTTAATTACTGAACAGAAATTGGAAGAGGATCATCCACCTTTAGATATAATTGAAGAGGATAAAATCGATGAAGTTTTTGTGAATTCATTTAGAGGAGTTACAAATCTGAACGATCTTCTGAGAAATATCCAAACCAATGTTGAAAGCCTGACTTTCGGAAGAATGTCTAATGATGATTACAATAAATTGATTCAGAAGAAACAAAAAATTCTGGCATCAAAAGAGCAGTATGCGAAATCAACTTTGGCGTATGATAAAATTTGTGCAATGGAGAGAGTTCTTATGGATTATAATTCCGTTAGTGAAATTTCAGTGCATTTTCTTTCGGATATAGATAAGCAGGAAATAAATAAAGTTCAGGAGGCGCTATTTCTGTCCGAGATCGATTCGTTGGGAGATGGTTTGTCTTACACTTTCAAAACACAGATCAGCGATAATTTGAAAAATTCAATATCAAATGTTCATAAAGAAATTCCGACTTATGAAGTAAAAGAATTTTCGAATAAGTTGTTGAAAGAACTGGAGAAAATACCGAATGAATTGCTTGATCCGATGCAGTATGCGAAAGTTGAGAAGATTTTGAAGGAAATTCATCAGCCGATAAGCGGAAATTTTGAATCGAAATGTTCTGCTTTGAAACATTTGGTCGAGTCTTACAATGATTTGAAATCCATTCCATTTAGATTGAAAAAGATTTCTTCTGAAAGTATGAAGACGTTGGCATTAAAAGCGATTGAAGATATTTTTTTCGAAAAGATGTTGAATACTTTGCGCACGATGGATGAAGAACATTATTCAGCGACAGCGGAAAATGATTCCGAAGCATTGGCCGCTTTGAATATAAAGAAATCATTATGTAAGATGTTGGGAGGAATTTCTTATTCAGGCAAGGAATACAAAAGCAATATAGAATCTTTTCGAACAACTGATTCATTATCAGGGAAGCAAAGTTTGTTGAAGGATTCCATATCGCAGTTCAATAAAACAGTTGATCTTTTTAAAATAGCAGTGACGTCTTTGAAAGCGGACGGGCGCCTTCCGAAATTGAAAAATATAGATGATATTAACAATATAAACGAAGATATCGATAAGATTTTCGAAAAAATCGCGATTTATGATAACAATGCAAAAAAGGAAGGTTTTGAAGATTTTCAAGAAATTATCATAGAAAAAAACGAAGTGAATCCAGCAAAATTTTCGGCTCAAGATAGTTCTGATGAGGAAGAGTTAAATAAGAAAACAAAAAATGTCGTCGTTGATAGTGGAAATAAAACATTGTCTCAGGATTCTTCAGATACAAAACTTTCTGAAGAAGTAAATTTTTCGGAAGATGCTGATTTGGCGGAAATGGAAAAAGCTTTCGCGGAGAGTGAAAAACAAACAAGTTAATCTATTAAAAAACAAATATTAAAGTTAAGGAGTTTCGAATTTCTGAAACTCCTTTTTGGAAAAATTTTATAATCCATTAACCAACGATATGCGAAATTACGACAGGTTTTTTCCCTCGATGATCCAGAAACACTGTTTTCACAATCTTTTTTATCAGATCTTTTGCTTTTCCTTTGTCTAAAACTTTTTCTCGAACAATATGTTCTAAGGATAATTTAATTTCTGACTCGATATCTGCTTCAACATCCTTCATTTCTTGTTTTTCGGAGTCTTCGAAAATACCGATATAGTCAATGCTGAGCAATTTAAAGAGACCCTTTGAATATTTTACGCACAAGCTTACAACTCCATCTGTAGAAAGTTTTTCACGAGACTTGTAAATATTTCCCTCCATAGGAACTAATTGAGTTCCATCAACCGCTAATATTTTACTTTCTTCTTCTCGTATGACTTTTGCTCCATCCTTGCTAATATTTATTACGTGCCCGTCATGAGGAATCAATACGTTTTCGATGCCGATTTTTCTGGCGATTTCAGCTTGCTTGTGAAGATGCATTCGTTCTCCGTGGATCGGAATCAAAATTTTTGGATTAACCAACTTGTAAAGATGCTCTAATTCTTCCTGACTTGGATGACCTGACGCATGAATATCGCAATCAAGATCCGTAATAATTCTAACGCCTTTTTCGATCATCAAATTTTGTATCTCAGAAACTGCTTTTTCATTTCCAGGAATCGTTCGTGATGAAAAAATGACGACATCGTCATGCTCCAGTTTTACATATCGGTGTGCATCATTCGATATTTTGTTCAGAGCCGAACTCATTTCTCCCTGACTGCCTGTGCAGACTATCAAAACTTCTGATGGGTCAAAATCTTTTAAAGATTTATCTCCATAAAAAGCAGGGATGTCCGAAAAATATCCAGCGACCTTTGCAACTCTTTCGATTTTTTTTAGAGATCTTCCCGCAACAACCAACTTTCGACCAGTCTCTTTTGCTGCGTAATAGCAAGACTCTAATCGTGCTAGATTTGAAGCAAAGCAGGTGATCAAAATTCGATGTCCTTTGTATTGTTTTACTAAATCTATCAGATTTTTACGGACTTCTTTTTCTGTTCCGTAACGTTCTTCTTTGAACACATTTGTTGAATCACAGATCAGAGCTAAAACGCCTTTTTCTCCGTAGGATTTCAACTTTTTTTCATCTGTTTTCGTTCCCAATACCGGATCATTATCAATTCGCCAATCACCGGAATGAACGACAGTGCCCTCTGGAGTTTTAATCGCGAAAGCACATGATTCCGGAGTAGAGTGGGCGACAGAGATAAACTCGACACCAAACGGTCCGACTTTTATTGGTTTCTGGTTTGGGGAAACTTTAATAAGAGGAACTTCTTTTGCAAGATTAAATTCTTCCAATTTTGTTTTGATTATCTCAATTGCAAAAGGACGTGCATAAATCGGGCACTCGATCATTGGCCATAAATAAGGAATGGCTCCGATATGATCTTCATGCGAATGAGTGATAAAAAGAGCTTTTATTTTTGATTTGTTTCTGATCAATTCATCAGGAGAGGGGACTATTAATTCTCGTCCAAGAGTGTTGTTGAATCCCATTCCCATGTCAATCAAAATCCATTGATCATTGTAAATGTATGCATACAAATTCATTCCGATTTCAGAACATCCTCCGATCGAAATAAAATTTAATCCTGTTAAATTCTTATTTTTTTTTGTCATAATTCACCACTATTCTCTTTTCGTTTAAAAACATATCTCCGCTTGAGATGTACAATTTCTTACCGTTACATTCCAAAATTAATCTTCCAAACTCATCGATTCCTCTGGCTATTCCCGAAAGACAGTCATTTCCGTTTTTTATGGTCACTTCGGAATCCATTCCGACTATATTTTGAAGCCAATATTTTCGTATATCGTGAAAATTATCAGCTTGCAACAAACTCAGCTCATCATCCAGATTATTTAAAACAGAAAAAAACAACTTCTGCGCAGAAACATCCGAAACATCGACAATTTGATCTAAACTGATGGCTGTAGGTACTGAAACTGAATGAATATTCAAACCAACACTAATTACGATCCAATCCCTAATGACCGCGAGCAGTATACCACTTAATTTTTTGTTTTTATAGTATATATCATTGGGCCAGTGTAAATATAGAGAGTCTTTTTTTTCAACGGGTTCAGAATAAAGCAGATTTTTTACAGTTTTATGGACAACACATGCAGTTGCTAGGGAAATTTTGCAAATATCTTCGTTTTTGGAAATCTTTTTTATAATGGATGAATATAAATTTCCAGATGCAGATTCCCATTTTCTTTCACACCGTCCAATTCCATTTGTTTGTGAGTCTGCAATAATTCCGCACTCGAAAGCTGAGTTGTTTTCGATCATTCTGATTGCGAGATTGTGCGTGCTATCTATTTCTTTTAATTTTATTATTTTGTATTTCACGACTTTTTCTCAATCTTATTTAATAAACTTTCTAAGGTTTTCATATCGTCGGGCATACCGCATTCGAAGTGCATAATTTCTCCGTTACGAGGATGGATAAATTCCAAAAAATACGCGTGAAGAGCCTGTCGGGGAAATTCATTTATCTCTTTTGCGAATTCCTTCGGTAATGAATAATTTTTTATTTTGTAAGTTCGATCTCCTATTAGTGAATTTCCGAGATGTGACATGTGAACTCTGATTTGGTGAGTTCTTCCTGTCAGTAATTCACACTCGACTTTTGAAACATAATTCGAAAAATTTTTTATAGTTTTATAAATTGTAATGGCGTTTTTTCCTTTCGACTGAGATACTGCCATTTTTAATCTGTTTGATTCGCTCCTGGAAATTAAAGTTTCGATTTTCCCATTTAGTGGTCGCAAAACAGAAAACAAAAAACAGATATACTTTCTTTTTATAGAATGGATTTCGAACTGTTTTGCAAGTTGCATGTGAGCAAAATCATTTTTTGCTATTGCTAAAATTCCACTGGTGTCTTTGTCGATTCGGTGGACGATCCCTGGACGAATTTCAGAATTGACTGTGGATAAATTTTTTCCGCAATGATAAGCTAATCCGTTCACTAAAGTATGGTCTCGATTGCCTGCTCCTGGATGAACTACAATTCCGGCAGGCTTGTTTACTATTAACAAATCATCATCTTCAAAGAGAATCTCGAATGGAACTTGTTCATCAGGATGAATTTCGATTTTTTCTGATGGAATGTTTTCTTCAATCTGAACGACATTGCCAGATTTTAGCGAGAAATTAGAATCCAAAATTTTTTCCGAATCAACACTAACAAATCCACTCTTTATGTGCGACTGGATTTTTGTTCTTGAGATGTCACTAATTTTTCTCGATAAAAACTTATCTAAGCGTTCTTTTTCTACATCAACAATTAGTTTGATGAGTCTTCTCCTTTTTTCTTTCTAGGCTTTCTTTTTGTGGTAGAAGAAGGCATCTTTGACTTTTTAGTTGGTCTTACGATTACTGGTTTTTTCTTTTTCTCGATTTTTTGTCCTTCCAGAATTTTTCGAATTTCTTCTCCAGACAGAGTTTCGTGTTCAAGTAATCCCTGAGCTAAAACTTCCAAAGTATCAGCATTTTCTTCTAAAATCTTTTTTGCTCTGGCGTAAGTTCTGTCAACAATTGCTCGGATTTCCTCATCAATTACTTGTGCAGTTTTTGCGGAAATATTCGCAGATGCTGAAGTAGAATGTCCTAAGAAAACCTCTTGTGAGCTATCTCCTTCATAAGACAAAAATCCGAGTTTATCGCTCATTCCCAATTCGATAACCATCCTTTTTGCAATTTTTGTGGCCTGTTTAATGTCTGAAGAGGCTCCCGTTGTAACTTTATCATGTCCGAAAATCATTTCTTCAGCGATTCGACCTCCGGCAGCGACCGACAAATCGGCCTCCAATTTTACTCGAGATACGGAAATTCGGTCATTTTCCGGCAAACGCATAACCATTCCTAGAGCACCTCCTCTTGGAATAATTGTCGCTTTATGAATTGGATCGGATTCTGGAATATTTAGTGCAACGATAGCGTGTCCAGCTTCATGGTATGCCGTGAGTTTTTTTACATCTTCAGTCATGACCATGGAACGTCTTTCACTTCCCATCATAACCTTATCCTTTGCTTCTTCTAAGTCATCCATGCTTACATTCTTTTTTCCGTAGCGAGCGGCTAACAGCGCTGCTTCATTGACAAGACTTGCTAAATCTGCTCCTGAGAATCCCGGAGTTCCTCTTGCTATCACCAATGGGTCTACATCTGCCGATAAAGGAACTTTTTTTAGATGTACTCTGAGAATTTTTTCTCTTCCTTTTATGTCTGGAGATGGCACAACGACTTGACGATCAAATCGTCCTGGGCGTAGTAATGCTGGATCAAGTACATCAGGACGGTTTGTCGATGAAATTACAATTACTCCGTTGTTTTCTTCGAATCCATCCATTTCAACTAAAAGTTGGTTTAAAGTCTGTTCTCTCTCGTCATTTCCTCCGCCGAGTCCGAATCCGCGGTGTCGTCCGACTGCATCGATTTCGTCAATGAAAATAATGCAGGGAGCATTTTTTTTGCCCTGCTCAAACAAATCTCTAACTCGACTTGCTCCGACTCCGACGAACATCTCAACAAATTCGGATCCCGAAATGCTAAAGAAAGGAACGTCGGCTTCTCCAGCGATCGCTTTTGCTAACAAAGTTTTTCCTGTTCCCGGAGGTCCGACCAACAAAACACCTCTAGGAATTTTTCCGCCTAATCTCTTGAATTTGTGAGGATCTTTCAAAAAGTCAACGATTTCTTCTAATTCGCTCTTTGCTTCATCAATTCCAGCGACATCATTGAAAGTGACTTTGACTTTTTTTTCATTTAATTTCGCTTTTGATTTTCCAAAGCTGAGAGCTCGATTTCCTCCTGCTTGCACCTGCCGGAACAAAAAAAACCACAAACCAAACATCAACAAAAAAGGAAGAAGAATATTTATGAATATTTTAAAAAGCATACCATCATTTGGATCAGATGCTATTTTTACTTTTTTATCGATAAGTTTTTTTACCAAATCAGGATCTTGCGGATCATAAGTTGCAAAGGTTCTTCCATCGGAATAAGTTCCTTCTACACTCAATCCTTTTATAGTAACAGAAGATACTCTACCTGCGTCTAATTCAGTTAAAAAGTCGGAATAAGGTACCGTATGTTTGCTTCCGGAAAAGGATTCCGCAAACAAAAACAGAACAAAACCTATCGCTAACCAAACCATCAAATTTTTGTAATTTTTATTCACAGTTCACTCCGCAATAAACATCAAGTAAGTCAGGTTTCCTTATAAATTCTACAAACTTTACCCATTTATTAAAACTATATTTCTCTTTGCCATCTTCGTACAAACAAGGAAATCCAACTAAAACATCATAAAGCATTGTATCATTAAATTTTCTTTCTGATGAGTATATATACTGATTTTTTGTTAATTTTAGTTTAATCAAAAAGCGATTATCCCAAATGTTTGTATTTG
>JAZLGP010000031.1:0-4709 GCA_045616365.1 Alphaproteobacteria bacterium
TCGTGGAAGACCCAAAAATGAGAAACTGCTGAAACGCATGGACGCAGAAATCGTAGCCTACGACCGCAGCGACCCGCGCTCGCTCTCGATTAAACAAATCGCCGAAAAGCTGGGAATCTCATACGTGTATGTGTATCGGCGAATGAAACAAGTCGCTCCTGAGAAAATCCGTCACAGAACTCTCAAACGCGACATAATCGAAAACGTTTTCGACGGCGATGAAGGTTTATACTCCGCCGCCCAATTTCTCGAACGAAAAAAGCGGAAATACGCGAAATATGTGAAGGAAAAGAGGAATTGAGAAAGCGACCTGATCTACTCTAAGATCAGCAGCTTTGCAATTTCATAATCATATTCTTTTATTGAAATTCTCGCGCAGCCTAGTTTCATTGGTTACTCCTCCTTGCGCCTCCTCAACACCCTGCAAATCTTTGCTTATTTCTGCGAAAAATTCCTGACTCCAAAGATCTAATTTACTTGAATCTTTGATATAAGGAAGCACGTCTGCCTTTGCTTGTTCAAAATTCACCATAGCAAAGCGTTGATTCAACATATCGATCAAAATTTTCTTGAAAACTCGTCTCTTTCAGTTAAAGCTCCTGAAGCTTGCAGTCTGGCTCGCAGATGCCGCAAGTTTACTTTGGTTCTCCTCGACAGATAAAAAACGTAATCGTAAAAATCTCGTCCCTTTACGCGATTTCTCCATGAACGACAGAGAGTCGCATGGATTTTTCCCGCAAATAAGGAAGGCATGTCATAAAGATTCACGCGAAACGAAGTCGGCAATAATCGATATTTGCTCTCAAAATTTGCATATGCCGGCGGATCAATATCTACCTCCAATTTAATTTTTATAATTTCATTTGAGCTGATCGGTACGTTTTCTGTGCCGTATATACTTAAAATATGTTCTTTTGTATTACCTTTTAAAAACGCTGATTTAATCGCTGAGTCTGACGTTTTCGGTTTTTCTTCTGCCGAAAATTTCAACCCAACCGAAGCTAATTCATTTTCCAAGCTCGTGAAATAAGGCTGCAATTGAAAATCTGGATTGGGCTCAATCAATGAAAAATCCAGATCTTCGGAAAATCTATCCAATCCGTAAAAAATGCGTAACGCCGTTCCTTCGTAAAATGCCGCATGCTTAAAAAATCCACCTCTTGATAATCCGCAAAGCGCGACTTCTTGCACAACTTCTTTAAGCGCATTTTTCTTGTCGTCTACGGACCGTATTGTATACTTGCTCAACATTTGATCCAAAACTGTTTTCATTTAGTGAATCCTTTCAATTATCTTGTTCAACAAATTGAGATTGGTTGAATGATACAGCGGAATTAACTTCTGCAGATCTATCGTGTTCAGTTTATAGAATTCCTGTTCATCCAATCGTAAATCCTCAAATAACAACGCTTTTATCTCGGATATATTTTTAACTGGGGACAGAGAATACAGTTCATCACATAAGGCTTTTTCAGGAGTTGCAATCTGATATGAGTATCCGTTTTCTTCATGAAGAACAATTCCCAAAGGATAAACCTTTTCGGGGATATCTCTATACAAAAAAGTACCGAAAGCATTGTGATACTTTTTCGATCTTCTCTTTTGAAAAGTCGCTGAAGTATAGGTTTGGTAAACGGATTCGGGAATCAGCGAATAAAAATCCAACGCATATTCAAACGATAAATATGACGGACCGTAAATTCTTCCTGCAAGATATTTTCCCGAGATATTTTGTCCTGATTCATACAATCCGCGCGCAACAGGAACTAATCGCCCTGACTGAATTTCCCGACGAATTTTCCCTTTTATATCGACATAGTCCTGAAACTTTAAAGCTAAATCATCAAAAGAATATAACATGTTTTCTCCAATTGGTTTTACAACATCAAACCTTCTGGAGAAAATCAACAAAACCAGTATCAATTTTTCAAAAGATTGGGAAAAGAAAATCATTTTAACTTCGGAATATAACTCTCAACAATATCAACAAACCTTTACAAGGCAACAACAAAAGTAAAGGTTAAGACGATAGCCTTTACTTTCTCCTTAAAAAAGTAAAAATTCATTTATATCCCTTTTCCAAATAGTTAATCACAGTAATTGAGACAATAAAGTCTTCACTGGAACAACCATAGGCTTATTTAAGTAAAAAACATTTTTATCTATATAATCCATGTTAAAAACTGACTGAAATGCATATTTCGGCTTGAGCTGCTCTGCAAAATTTAACAAGTATTTCGAAATGGTTGTGTTTGATGCCTTCGACTCGATCATCAAATATGGCTGCTGATCCTTGGTTATCAGAAAATCGACCTCCTTCTTGTCCAAATCCCTTAGATAAAACAAAGCATAATGCCCGAATCCTTGTTCGTTGAAAAAATCCACAAATTTCAATAAATGTAATGCTACAAAATTCTCGTTTTTGGCTCCTTTATCTTGTATCACCGACCAATCCCAAAGATAGATTTTTGGCTCTTTTATCAATGATCTACTGACATTTTTGTGCCAAGGTCTTAAAGTAAAACAGTAATAAAATCGATCCAAAATTTGAATCCACCTCGATACTGTTTGGGCTGTAACTCCGATTTTTTTCGCTAAGCTTGAATAATTCAAAAGCTGTCCAGCTTGCTCCTTGATTAACAAAGCTAACATCTCCAGCGAATAAATTTCCTGCAAATTCGCCAAGCTTCTTATATCTTCGTGTATCAACTGCTTAAACCGCGCCTCCTGCCAAAGATTCGAAAATTGATCCGAATGATTTAAGTACAAATCCGGAAATCCTCCGTATTTATATAATTTTGAAAAGTCATCTTCAGAAATTGCTGTTGGCTCTCGAAATTCTTCTGTCGGCGCTCCAGTTTTTTCTAATTCTGCAACGCTCAATGGATGTATATGATACTGAAAATATCGTCCCATGAGACTGTCTCCACCTGACTGATAGACATCCAAGCGAGCACTACCAGTTACAATTATGCTGAAAAAATCCTTATATAAATCAAAAAATCCCTTAATATAGTTTTTCCAATCAGGACGTTTATGAATCTCATCGAAGATAACTAAAGGTTTTTCGCTTCTCAAAATAGTTGTTGGAAATATCTTTTCGATAAAATTTTGACCTGACATAATCTTCTTTCGATCCTCAAAGGAGTCAAAATTTAAATAAGCAGATTCTTTATATTTAGACTGAATAGATTTTGCAATAGTTGTTTTTCCCACTTGCCGAGGACCTATTAAAAAAGCCATTTGATTGAATTTTTTTAGATTGTTATAAATCAAATCTTCATATATACGTTTCATCTGACTTTTGTCCTTTCGATTTTCCTCGATAAATCTATCATATATCACAAAATTATCTTGATAAAAATATAATGCATCATACAATTATTGATTATCAAACCTCCTGTCTACTTTTCCCATTTATCCTTTAGTTTTTTAAATCTTGATTTCGTAGACGCGTTTTCTGTACCGAATTCAGAGAAAAACCGATCTGTTCACAATCCGTTCGAAAAAGTTCATTTAAACGGACGTTTTGTTATACCTTAAATCGAATTTGAAAAACCATACAACCGTAGGTCTGCGTTGATAATTTAAACAATAAGAATAATGAAAATATTTACAAGATTTCCTTTTGAACTTTGCTGATTTCTTCGATCGACAACTGAGTAATCTGCGACACTTGTTCCACACTCAGCCCTGCCAAAATCATCCTTTTCGCAATCTCGATTTTTTCCTCTTTACGACCTTCTATACGGCCTTCATTTCGACCTTTCTTTTCTGCTTCGATGGTTTTGACGGTCATTTCGCTAATGATTCCATCATCGGTTTTTCGGCGCAGCTCGTAAATTTCTCGGATTTCATCATCTTCGCTGACTTCTTGCAGTGTATTCAGAGCTCTGCTAATCTCTTGAATTTGAGACGCTTTCCTAGATCCTGTCGTCATAAGATATTTCCCCAAACAGCCAAGCATCTGATCTGAACAGAAGCAAGGAATGAAGACAGATTTTTGCAGTATCTGGTAGCGATTCCGCGCCAGCGTTTCAGATGCAAAAAGGCGTTTTCGACTAACCTTCTGATTTTGTAAGTATTTTTGTCGTAATTTCGTTGAACTTTTCGATTTTTTCTCGGAGGAATAACAACTTTCATGCCTAAATTCTCAGCATTTTGCACAATTTTATCAGAATCATATCCTCTGTCGGCGATTAGCCCTCGCGCTCCGGTATTTTCGATAAGTTCGCCAGCTTTTGCGCAATCAGCCGTGACACCGTCTGTAACAACGCATCGGACCGGCACACCGCGCGCATCCACGGCCAGATGTATCTTGGTGTTGAACCCCCTTTTGTTCGAGCGATTCCCTGATTTCCGCCTCGTGCCCCGCAGGCGTGAGCATGTGCCTTGACGTAGCTCGCGTCAATCATGATCCACTCCAGCTCATGTTCGCCTATAAGTTGTTCCATTAGTTTCTCCCAGATGCCTTTATCTCGCCAGCGGCAAAATCTGCGATGCGTATTCTTCCAGCATCCATACGATGCCGGCAGATCTCTCCATGGCGCTCCAGTTCGCAGAATCCAAAACACTGCGTTTATAAACCTACGGTTGTCCTTAGCTTGTCCTCCCCAGCTGCCTTCTCTGCCGGGCAACAGTGGCTCCAATTTCTGCCAAAATTCATCTGATATGTCGTGCCTGTGTATGCTTTCGTCTTCCATTTTTTT
>JAZLGP010000032.1:0-2079 GCA_045616365.1 Alphaproteobacteria bacterium
TTCAAATATTACTCTTCGGTATTTTGCTGGAAATACCAAATGATACATCAGAACACTAACATTATGGCTTTTATGTACGTATTCACTCATTTTGTCATTATACGCCGCAAGCGGCGGGGAATTATACCCTTAGAGATTAAATTCAATGTGTGCATCAGTACGCACTCTCTTAATTCCATTATGTTCGTGACTGCGGATGATTTATTTTTCTCTTTTATCAACTTTTTAATATTATCTATTTATGATAAACTTTGTTTGTCAGTTTATGGTGAAATTATGTTATTTGATTGTGATTATAAAATCAAAAATCGATCATATAACCGGAACAAATCTCTTGCGATTATGCAAGCAAAACGGATGCTTCCTGAGTATGTTTTTGATACTGCTCAGCTTGAAAACAACCCACTAACTTTTCCCGAAGTAAAAACTTTAATCGATGGAATTACTGTTGGTGGTCATAAAATTCGTGATGTGGAACAAGTGCTGAATATTCAAAATGCTTGGTCTTTGCTTTTCGAACTTCTTCAAAAAGATGAATCTATTCCAAACAAAGAGATTTTCATTTCAATCAATTCTGCTATAGCACGAGAGGAAGCTCTTTCTGTCGGTTCGTTTCGAACAGGACAAGTGTCTATTGCCGGAACAAAATCATATACTGCTCCAAATTTTGAAGATTTAGATTCAATATTTGAAAACGAAATTAATCGCATTTTGAAAATCGGCGATCCTATCAAAAAAGCTATTTTTATATTTCTTTGGGGATGTCTAAATCAGTTCTTTTGGGACGGAAACAAAAGAACATCTCGTATAATTTCCAATGGCGTTTTACTTAGCGAAGGCATCGGGATTTTTAACATCAAAACGAAAGATATTACTCAATTTAATGCGCTGATGATTGATTTTTACGACTCAAAAGTCGCAGATAATATTTTTAGGTTTTTATATGAAAATTGCATTACGGAGGTATCATGAAAAACTCAAATAAGCTTAAACAAATAAATCAGAAAATTGAGGATTTGAAAGTTTTGCAGAAAAAGCTGGAAGATGATTTTGTGAAAGATCTATCTAAGCAAATTGAAAAAATCATTCGAAAAAAGAATATTTTTGATTTCGATAAATCTCAAGTTTTGAATAAAATCGAAATTGCTTTAGATGAACTTTTAAAAGAAGATAGATTCGAATAAAAATCCCAAAATGAACGATATCCAGAAAACTAAAATCGCAATAAACCGGCTACTTTCGCAAAAAGCTGCTTTGCAAAATAGAATGAAAAAACAAGAAAATCGCAAAAGAAAAGCTCGAACTCGGACGTTAATTCAGCTCGGCGGACTTCTCGATTTAACACCATTATTATCAATTTGCAAAATCGAACTCGGTGAAGATTTGCAACTTGATCATCCCGACAAATCCGCAATTTTGCTCGGTATCCTCTCTCACCTTTGCGACAAAATTCCCGAAAACTTAACCGATCAAGATTTTGAAAAATTCAAATCTATCGGCGAAAATTTGTTGAAAGAAGATCACTAAATTATTTAAATCAGAAAAATTACTTACTGTATTTTCTTTCTGATCTCGTTGATTTCTTCGATCGATAAACCTGAATACTTAGCAACCAATTCTGCTGGCAAACCGTCTGATATCATTTTTACAGCTGATTCGCGCTTTTCTTCCTCCGCTTTAGCGCGCTCTCTTTCGGCTCCCAGTTTTTCACCTTCAGCTTTTCCCTCTTTTCGAGCGTTTTCTACCGCGACGTTTTTCTCGCTCAGGTAGCCCATTTCTGTTTTTTTCCGCATTTCATAGATTTCCCGAACTTCTCTGTCTGCGCTGATTTCTTTCAACGTATCAAGGGCTTTATGGATTTCCTTTATGTCCTCGACCTCCTTGTTAAGCGGATTGTTCAAAAACGCCATCCACACGTCCAACATATTTTTACGATCTATGTGTTTCGGATGAAATTTTGGCAATTCGATGAAAAATATCCTCAGTTTGTCCGTCAGAATCTTATATTCCTCCATCTCGGTCGGCGGAAATGACAACCCCGCCTCATTTACCGCATCGATTCTGTCCGTGATGTTCTGG
>JAZLGP010000033.1:0-2108 GCA_045616365.1 Alphaproteobacteria bacterium
ATGTGTCGAAAGAAAAGCTAGATATTTGTGCTCTTTTCGAGGGGAAAACCAAGAAGAAGATCGTTGATAATTCAGTATCTGGATTCAAATCTCTTCGAAATTGGATTTTCCAAAATAATATCAAAAATCCGCACATTTGCATGGAATCAACTGGTTGTTATTCTGAAGGCATAGCTGAATTTTTTCAAGAACTCGGATTTAAGGTTAGTGTCGTTAATCCTCTGCAAATCAAGGCTTTTCGAAACAGTAAGTTGATTCGTCAAAAAACTGATTCAGTAGATGCTAAGGTCATCGCAGAGTTTTGTTTGCAAAACGATCCTTCTCCAATCTCTATCTCTTTGATATCATTTATTATTTCCGGCATTTTTACCTCTGCCGACGCTTCATTTATCCAATTCATTATCGTCGCTGGAGAACAACGAAATATCTTTTCGCCAAAAAGTTGTACCACGCTTTTGAGAAGGCGTACAACATCACTGCCAGATCCCTTTTGGCCTTCGTAGAATCCTTGGTTCGTCCATCTGTTTCCAGGATTCTTTCCGCAATCCTTGCATCAGTATCTTTGTTTCCCTCTTATTTTTCCGCTTTTGTGGGACTTTTCTGATCCGCAATACCTGCAATGCATTCTTACATTCTCATTCTTGCCTTTCCATATTATCATTTAATACACTTATGTGAATACTCTCAAAATTGGCTTAATTTATAAAAAAATCATAAAAATTAGCCCAATTCAGAGGCGCTTTCACGATTTGTTGTTCCAAAAAATCCGCAAATTGTCCCGCCATTTCGGAAAGCGATCCTTCTCCTTTTTTCATTTCAAACGTATACTGCTTATCTTTCTTTATGCATGAAACAAAGAAAACTGGAACCCCTGTGAATTTCGCAAGCTTAAAAACTCCCGACGGCAATTGACATCTTTCTCCCAAAATCTTAACGGGAATTCCCATCTTCGATGAATTTAATCTATCCCCTGCCATCATCACGATATTTCCGCCTTCCAAGAGATTCGATATTTCTATTCCAGTTAAAACTCCCACATTTTCAACTGGATGAATAATTACCTGAGAGACTTTTGTATTTTTTTTTATAAAATCATGAAAAATCGGACTCTGTGATACCTTCATGAAGGCGTGAATACACTTATCAATGGAACTCTTTTTGTTATGCGTGATTACAGGAAGTGCTTCGATATTTCCGTGATGAGAACAAATGAAAAAGCAACCTTGATTTTTTGACATGATCTCGGAAAAATGCTTCCATGAATCGTTTTCTATTATTTTCATTGGTAGTACTCCTCCGCTGAAAGCCACGAACTTATCAACCAAAGATTCGGCATAAAACAGCATGTGCTGATAGGATGAAAATTTAAGAGGATTTTCTCCTTTGATACGTAAAAATGAATTTAACACAGATCGAAAATTGTTTGACGCGCGCCTATTCCCCTTTGCAAAACACCAGATGAAAAATACTATAGGACGCAGCATAAATCCCAATGCAGACCGCCCCAAAATCCGATACACACCTGATAAAAAACTCAACTTCCAAGTACTAACGCCCTGTTCTTTTTGTTCGTGCCAGGTAAGCATAATCATCCTCCTATCAATTTTCTTTAAATTATTATCGTCCCATGTTATTATCCATCAACTTTTTTTATTATCTCGAACGCAACACAAAGAAAATAAAAAGGAAAGCAACAAACCTATCCCGAAAACGAACCCCATGGATGATAACACAGGAAAACTTGAGAAAAATAACATCCCTAATCCTACTAATGTACTTAAAAATGAAAAAACAACTGCTTTATTCGAAAAACCGGAAAGATTGAAAATAGTATAATCAATGCCGACTCCTATAACTATAAAACACGCGAGCAAATGAAACAAATGGATGGATATACCAGAAAGATTCAGAATACTCAGCACACAAAATACACTTAACAAAGAAGGAACGATGTACGAAAACACTTTTCTGTAAAAAATGAAAAGCAATATAAACATCAAAATGCTGGAAATGATCAATGATTTGTAAACAGTATTCTCATACTGATTTAGTTTTTCTTCCAAACACTTCTTAGGTTCAAAAATTGATGCCCCGGTGTCTTCTGAAAA
>JAZLGP010000034.1:0-5583 GCA_045616365.1 Alphaproteobacteria bacterium
TGGTTTCGTTACTGTTCGGAGAGTGTTCCAACGCGATGCGAAATTTTGATCAGAACACAAAAGCTAGTTCAAGCAAACAGGTAAACATTAGTACTCGTAAGAACACTAAAGAGGTTTCCATTATTAACGTGGACAGATTAATAGCAGCGATAAAATCTGGAGATATTGATCTTGTAAACAAATTGGTAGAAGATGATGTTGATGTTAATGCATTGGATAAAGATGGAACCACTCCTCTTATTGTGGCTTTACTGGCTAACCGCACAGAGATTGCAAAGCTGTTGATCGAAAATGGTGCGAATGTTAATGCATCGAACAATGATGGATACACTCCTCTTATTGTGGCTTTACTGGCTAACCGCACAGAGATTGCAAAGATGTTGATCAAAAATGGTGCGGAGGTTAATAAAGCGGATAATAAAGGAAACACTCCTCTTATACTGGCTGCCCAAAACGGACACAAAGAGATTATAGATCTGTTGATAAAAAAAGCGAACAACCTTGGTGGGTTTTATCGGTGGTCGGATATAAATGATCAAACTGATTGGAGAAAAATAAAATTCTTAGATGCAAGCAACCTTAAATTGGACTCTGTTCCCGAGAAGTTTAAAGATTTAAAAAACTTAATATATCTAAATCTGAGTCATAATCAATTAACTTCTATTCCTGAGTTTTTGGGTGATCTTAACTTAAAATACTTAAATGTGAGCAACAACAAATTGAACTCTATTTCAGAGATCTTTAATCACTTAAAGAATTTGGAATACTTAGACATAAGCAAAAATAAACTTGACTTTAAGGTGATAAGCC
This sequence comes from Alphaproteobacteria bacterium, assembly GCA_045616365.1. Taxonomy (GTDB): domain Bacteria; phylum Pseudomonadota; class Alphaproteobacteria; order UBA3830; family UBA3830; genus UBA3830. The sequence goes on from JAZLGP010000034.1 coordinate 811, forward strand.
AGCAATCGCTGGAGGATGTGTTAAGTCTTCCTGATTTAAAAGAATTGAAAGTCGATGGATATTTAGTCTTCCAAAAAGATTCTCCTTTGAAAGGATATGATTTTGAAGTAAATGGCCGTAATGAACAAGGCCGAGGTGATATTGTATCGCTCCTACATGCGAGAAAGAATCGAAATGAGGAACAGCTTAAACAAGAATTAGATAACCTTGTAGTGACGATAAATCCTCAACGGAAAATAATTACTGAAAAGGCAGAGACCTCTGACAGAAATAATTTTGCTTATTTTTAGCGAAAAGGGAGTCACTCAGATTCCCTTTTTTTATCGTATTTCTGATTCGTTGAGCAATGACTTGCCCGCCCATAGTTGAATGATCTGAATATTTGCTTATATCTTTTATTAACTCTAGGAAGTGTTTAGTTTTTCGGCGATCTGTTTAATCGAAAGGGCTCGAGGATCGCTGCGGTCGCAAATGACGATTTCAACGTCCATGCGTTTGAGCAATTTTTCATTTTTCGATCTAACGCGAAATTTTCCATCCGACTTTGCCTTCGCGATGCCGATTTTTTGGTGCTCCAAAACGAATGAAGATATTTGTTAGGTTATTATTTTACTGCGGGTCCGAAGCCTTAAATTGATTATGTTCATGGATATATGACATTTAGTTCTGCATTATCAATACAACATTTTCATGATAGTCTGTAATCAAAGGGAGCAAGATAAATGACAAACTCAAAACCAGATAAAATACTTGTTCGAGGAGCAAAGGTTCATAATCTTAAAAATATCGATGTTGATATTCCGTTGAATAAAATCGTGGGAATTGCTGGAGTTTCCGGGTCGGGGAAATCTTCATTGGCTCTTGGCATTTTGTATGCCGAGGGTTCGAGAAGGTATCTGGAATCTCTTTCAACCTACACTAGACGTAGAATGACTCAGGCAGCAAAAGCGAATGTTGATGAAATCCTTTACGTTCCAGCGTCTTTGGCTTTGCATCAAAGACCTTCTGTTCCAGGAATTCGTTCGACTTTCGGAACAGGTACAGAGCTTTTGAATAGTTTAAGATTGATGTTTTCGAGGCTTGCCAATCACAGATGTTCGAATGGTCACTATTTGGAATCGTCGCTGAATGTTGCGGCAGAACGAGAACTTGTTTGTCCTGAATGTGATGAACATTTTTATGCGCCAGGAGCTGAGGAATTAGCTTTTAATTCACAAGGAGCATGTCCAAAATGTAACGGAGTTGGAACAGTTAGAACAGTTGATATATCAACTCTTGTTCCCGATGAAAATTTGACTATCGATGAGGGAGCTGTCGCTCCGTGGAATTCCCTGATGTGGTCTTTGATGACTGACGTTTGTCGGGAAATGGGAGTTCGAACAGATATTCCGTTTAAAGATCTGACAGATAAAGAAAAAGAAATAGTTTACAGAGGTCCTGCTGAAAAGAAGCATATTTTTTATCATTCCAAAACTACAAATCAAGCTGGTGAATTGGATTTCACATATTACAATGCCATTTATACCGTAGAAAATGCTCTGGCAAAAGTTAAAGACGAAAAGGGCATGAAGCGAGTCGAAAAATTCTTGAAAGAAGATCTTTGTCCCGAATGCAGCGGAACGAGATTGTCGAAAAAGGCGAGAGATCCAAAATTGCAAGGAATGTCTCTTGCCGAAGTTTGCAAAATGACTTTGTCCGAGTTGATCGAATGGGTAAAAGGAGTACCTAACTCTCTGCCGACTGAAATGCAACCTATGGCTGAATCTATTTGCGAATCATTTTTTGTAACTGCAAGAAGATTGATCGATTTAGGGTTAGGCTATCTGACTCTTGACAGAGCCTCTTCAACTTTATCGACAGGGGAGAGGCAAAGAATGCAATTGGCACGCTCCGTCAGAAACCGAACGACAGGAGTTTTGTACGTCCTTGACGAGCCATCAATCGGACTGCATCCAGCAAATATCAAAGGATTGAACGCTGTTATGCACGATCTTGTAGCAGACGGAAATTCTGTCATCTTGGTCGATCATGATACGCAAATTTTGTCGGAATCTGATTGGATAATCGAGCTTGGTCCTGAATCGGGAACGAATGGCGGGCAAATCATAAATGAAGGCACGATATTTGAAACGATTAGTAATCCACAATCAAAAATAGGAGCGTTTTTATCCGATAAAACCAATAGAGTCATTCGACCTCGCGTTGAAAAATCCAAAATGTTTGCAAAAGGCGAGATCAAACTAAGCACTTCGAAAATCCATACAGTAAAGCCTTTGGAAGTAAGGATTCCGAAAGGCAGGATGACTGTCGTAACAGGAGTTTCAGGATCAGGAAAAACGACTTTGATTTTAGAAAGCCTCATCCCTGCATTGGAAAACAAATTTTTGGAGAAAAAATTACCCGAACATATCAAAGAAGTCCATGCAGACGGGATTAATCAAATCAAACTGATTGATGCGACACCGATCGGAATAAATGTTCGTTCAACAGTTGCGACCTATGCAAATATCCATGATGAATTACGAAAAGTTTTTGCAAAAACCGAAGATGCGAAAAATTTGAAATACAAATCAGGAGATTTTTCATACAACATTGGTTCATTGAGATGTCCAATCTGCGACGGAACAGGAAGTATTAGTCTTGATATTCAGTTTCTTCCAGATGTCGACATTTCCTGTCCCGACTGCCGCGGATCGAGATATTCTCAAATATCTGAGAAGATACGATATATGACGAAGACAGGTGAAGTTTATACTTTGCCGCAAATTATGGCGATGGATATTAGTCGTGCACTTGTTGCGTGCAAAGGCATCAACTCTGTAAGACAAAGACTTCAAATATTAAGCGATTTGGGCTTGGGCTATCTAACTTTGGGAGAGGCAACTCCAAGTCTGTCGGGAGGGGAAGCTCAGCGATTGAAATTGGCATCCGAAATGGGACGAAAACAAGATAATTCTATCTTCGTATTCGATGAGCCGACCATAGGCTTACACCCGTTGGATGTTCAGACTTTGATCAAAGTATTTCAAAAGCTCATCGAAAATAACGCGACAGTCATTGTTATCGAACACGACTTAGATTTGATCAAAAACGCTGACTACATAATCGATATGGGGCCAGAAGGCGGAGATCAAGGTGGCGAAATTGTTTTCGAAGGAACACCCGAGGAAATCCGTCTTTGCAAAAGCAGTAAGACGGGAAAATTTTTAGTTTAGCGCACAAACTAGTCTACAAAATCAGCGACCTGCCAAAAGCTGAAGAAAGCAGTCGACATGAGAGGTTTTTCTTGTTAGCGGAATTATCTTTAAATTATCGAAGATAAGCCTCACAAGTTTAAATTTTCGTGAATTGATTCTTTGATCCCTTCTATAACATTGCTTCTTATTGATCATTCTGTCAGAGAGGATTTTTTGCATCATGCTTTGTTTCCTATAGGATACAGCAGTCTTTACAAAATAGACGTCGGATAATTTCAATCAGATTCGAATGGTTCAATGCAAGTAGTTTCGGTACGAATAGATCGGTAAAAATCCATTACGAAGCTTCTCTTACATCTCTGTTATACGATGAATTTTCAAAATTGTATTGCCTGTGTAACTCGAAGTCTGCCCCAGCAATCCACATAAATTACTTGCCATCGGAACGGTGTTGTATGAATTTTTTTCAGTTGGCGTCAAAATTTGACTCATTCTCCTTAGTATTTTCTGATTTGACTCCGTCTTTTTTAGCCAGAAACCTTTCATAACCTTTGTTTTTCTCGAGTAAGGATTCGTTTTCTTTCCGAGCTTTTTCTAAAGCTATTTGGAAATTTTATAAAGATGCATATATAAGCAAAACGTATTAACCACTTGTAAAAAATAGTAAAATATTGTAACAGTTATTGAGAAATAAAAATACTATAGGTATAGGTGAAAAAAATGCAAAGATTAAAATTTTTAACAATGTGTTCAGTAATATCGTTGTTTCTTGGAGAATATTCCGGTGCAATGATGAATCCCTCATTAAAAACAGGAGGTCAGAGTAGCAGCAAGATTAGTTACATAACGAAGCTGTATGAATATTGTATAAAAAATAGGTATTGTAATAGATTGAATTTTGAATTTGAGACCACTAACAAAGGGTTTTTCAAATGCAAAGCGATCCTAGATGAGCAAGTTTTTGAACAAGAGGAATGCTTTTTTAGCAAAAAACAAGCTAAACGTGCAATTGCAAAGTATACCTACAATTGTTTGACTGGAAAACAGTCCAACAGCCAGAATGATGCTGTTCTTGGAGAATATTCTGATGCATCACTGAGTTCCGGTTCTGAAGTTGAAAGCCTGAGTAGCAGAAGGTTTTCCTCAAGTAGCTTCGATTCAAGTGATAGCCGTAATTCCTCTTTGAGTAGTAGATCTGATTATTCAAGTGATAGCAACGATTTCTTCTCGATTATCCGTAGTTCCTATACTGAATTCGTGAGAGCAATAAAAACTGGAGATATTGATCTTGTAAACAAATTGGTAGAAGAAGGAGTTGATGTTGATGAAGAGGATGAATATGGAGACACTCCTCTTACACTGGCTATTGACAATGGATACACAAAAATTGCAAAGCTGTTGATCGAAAATGGTGCGGAGGTTAATAAAGCGGGTAATGATGGACTCACTCCTCTTACACTGGCTATTGACAGCAAACGCCCAAAGATTGCAGAGCTGTTGATCAAAAATGGAGCTGATGTTAATTTAGCGGATGATGATGGAAACACTCCTCTTATACTGGCTATTGACAATGGAT
>JAZLGP010000035.1:0-9066 GCA_045616365.1 Alphaproteobacteria bacterium
ATGATTCGAAGTTTCCGCCCAAATAAATCCTTTGCGCAAAATATTTAAATAAGAGCAAGATTCCAATTTATTTATGGCGAGATTTAATCGATGTTTTGAATTTTTTAGAAGATTTTCGAATGCAAATTTTAGTTTTTCTTCCAATTCATTAAGATTATGTTGCGGAGTCGGTTTAGTTAGTTGAATTTTCGCTAGCCGAAATTTTTGGTTGCTGACGAAATTCAAAATATTTTTTTCTAACTTTTCAGAGCAAAGGTCAACTCGCTGTTTTCTTTCCGAAAGGAGCCAATTGACATTTAAAGAGGCAACGGCTTTCAAACGAAGTCGATTTTTTTCTAGAGCACTATAAATAAGAGAATTTAATTGAAATAAATATTTGTCGAGATCCTGTATTAATTTTAATTTATCAGGAGTTGCAAGCTCAGCCGCAGCAGTTGGAGTAGGTGCACGAAGGTCGGACACATAATCGATCAAAGTTGTATCTGTTTCGTGTCCTACTGCAGAAATTACGGGAATTTTGCTTCGAAAAACGGCTCTTACAACATTTTCTTCATTGAATGGCATGAGATCTTCAAAACTTCCTCCGCCTCGTGCAACGATTAAAACATCAGGACGATTTTTATTTGGCAGAGAGTTCATTCCATCGATAGCTTTTTCGACTTGATTCGATGCGTCGTTTCCTTGAACCAGAACAGGCCAAAGCAAAATTTCGGTCGGAAATCTTTGCTGCACTCTGTGAATAATATCCCGAATTACAGCCCCTGTTGGCGAAGTAATCACTCCGATAATTTTTGGAAATTTCGGAATGATTTTTTTTATGCTGGGATCGAATAATCCTTCTTTCTCTAATTTTTGCTTCCGTTCTTCTAAAAGTTTCAGCAAATTTCCGATTCCTGCTGGTTCGAAATTTTCCACAACAAATTGGTATTTTGACTGCATTTGATACGAGCTGACTTTTCCAAAACACGTAATTTTCAGTCCATTTTCCAGAGGATGTTTGATCTTTTGAAGAGCGCTTCTCCAACAAATTGCATCAATAACAGCACTTTCGTCTTTCAGAGAGAAATAAGCATGCCCAGACGAGTGAATTTTCAACGCATTTACTTCTGCCGTCAATTTGATTTTTCCGAAATTCACCTCGAGCGATCTTTTGATTAACGCTGACAGCCTCGATACAGTAAATTCATCTTTTTCTGTCTCGAAATTATGCAAAATCGACATCCTAATCTATATTACAATTTGTGGACGAAATTTTTAGCTTAGAGTTTTTCGCCACCAAGAATGTGGACGTGGAAGTGCTCGACTTCTTGCCCGGCATCGCGTCCCGTATTTGATAAAATTTTGTATCCAGACTCTGCGATTCCTAATTTCTCTGCGACAAGAGCTACCGACTGAAAAAATTTCTGAACGTTTGCGGCAGACTCATTTTTTACGAAATCCGCAAAATTTGTATAACACCCTTTTGTGATGACCAGTACGTGAATTTTTGCTTGCGGATTTATATCGTGAAACGCAAAACAAACTTCATCTTCATAAACAACTTTCGATGGAATTTCTTTCTGTAGAATTTTAAAAAAAATATTATTTTTGTCGTACATGATTTCACCCTTTTTGTTTATTAAAAATCATCATCGAATTCTTGTAAATGCCGATATGTATTTTGTTTGGGATTTTCTGTTATGCACGGAGAATTTTTCAAATACTTCATAAGCAGCATATCACGAGTGATCCAAAAGGTGTGAGCAGTTGGTCGAAGAATAATTGTTTCTCCAATTAAGTTTCTATGATTTTTAGTATCAATTGCAAAAGCAATTACGCTATTGTCGTTGTTTGTTGAGTTTGTTTGCATTAAAATTTTAGGGACAAAAATATCAGAACAGAAAACTTTTGAATCAAATTCGTTTCCGTAAATTTTGGAATAATTTGCAGTGAGCGCCGGTTCGACAATATATACAAGAGGCTGAAAATTTCCGTCTTTTGCGTTAGTTGATGAAATTCCCAGTGTTTTGTAAGGGATATATCCGAATTTTATGTTTGATGAATTACTTTCAATTCCGTCAGTTGTTTCAGCAGGTCTAGGTAGTCGTTTGTTATTTGCAACAAAAGATGCTAATGAAATGGTGATCGTTTCAATATTGGATTTAGTTAGTTGTTCTCGCATATATCGATTTGCTGTCATTGTCTTGCGGATGATAAATCCCGATGTTATCGCTAAGACAGAAATTCCCACGGCGATTTCCAACAAAATTGACCCTTTTTTTGAATTTTTTCGAGAAAGTTTGGATAAATCGATGAGTTTTTTCATTTTTCCGCTAATTTTTACCAAATTTTAAACAAAATTGCGCAGTCTTCATTTTTGTTTTGGAAATTATATTTTGAGCCGACGATACATTCGCTTGATGCATATTGACCTTTTAAAATTTGAACATCGCCTTCTGTTGGTAAACCGTTGTCCATACTTCTATCGATATAGTACGCATTTTCTGTCGACATAATTCCTGAAAAATTTCGATTGTCTGTAGTGCCTTTGGATAGAATCAGCCAAGTTCCAGGCTTACCTGCGATATTGGATGACACCGAAAAAAAACCTCCAATTTTGCTGATAGGATATCCGTTAACCAGCTCAACACTAATTATTCCCGATCGATTTAAATGGCTCCAGAATCTTTTAGCATCTTCTGTTGAAGAAATTTCACCATTGCCGTTGCCATTCTCTAAGGAATCGCTTATCAATTCTTTCGCATTCTTTAAATCTCCAGGAATAGCTCCATATTTTTCCATAAAGTTATTGGCAGCTATCCTGAATGTCTCAACTTGTTCTATCACGGCTCGTAGTCTTGCTGTTCGAATTAATTCCTTTCCCTTTAAAGAAAAAGTTGCAATCAAACTTATGACCAATACCGCGATTGCGATTTCAACAAGAGAAAATCCTTTGTTTGCTTTTTTTAAAAACAGGCGTCGAGCTTTTGTCATTTTTTACTCCGAGTTTTTTCAAAATTTATTGGACGTGGATCATTTGCAAATTTTTCGTACAACCTTCTATCTGCAGCGTGATGTTTTTTATTTCTTAGGATTGTTGCTTTCAAGAAAATCACTAACTCGGTAACAGTGGTCTCTTTATTGTTTTCTCCGACGACAGGATCGAGTTCTGAAAACCAAGGTAGACCGCTACGTCCATTTGCTGATTCTTCTTTCATCAGGCCGCCCATCACAGCGATCTGTCCCGAAGTTAATTTTAAAACGGAATCCATTTCTCTCATATCTACGATTGGAATTTTTTGAGTTTTAATATCTTCAGAGAGTCTTTTGGTCTGATTAAAAAATTGAAATAAATATGGTACTTCTTTATATTCTCGGATTCGTGACATTGTCGGACGCAAATTTAGTAAAATCGTGTTGTTTTTTACGTCGATTGAGGGTTGAACCGTAACTATCAGACCAATGGGAATAGTGTGCAAAGTAGTCGTCAAAAAATCAGTATCGCGTCCAGATGTTGCTGGTCCGTATTGTCTTTGTATTTCAGGTAAACAAATGATTTCGTTATGCGCAACTTTAAGTATTGCGGACTGATTGTTTAAGACAGTGATCCGAGGGTTGGATAAAGTTTTTACTGCTCCGAATTTTTCAATTATTCCGGCAATCGCGTTTAAATTGGATTTTTGAATTCCAAATGAAATCATTCCTGTGTGATCTGCAGAGTTCTTTCGAAAAGTAGTTCCATCTGATCTCAAAATATTCCAATTTATTCCGTTTTTATATGCGTTATTCAAATGCACTTCTAATATTTTTGCTTCGATCAATATTTGAGATTCCGCAGCTTCTTTCAAAAGGTTTATATATTTTTGAACTTCTTCATGTTTGAATTGCGGAGCTTGTACTGTAATCAATCCTCCTTGTTTATGAACAGTTACCGTTCCATCATCGCCAACGATGTTTTTCAAATTTTGCTCTAATTCAGACCAAAAATTGTTTTTGATTTTTCCTGACATCGTGCTGCTTGAACCATTATCTTTAGATTCTACGGTTGCTTGAGCACTGTTTTTCAAAATCGATTGATTCCAAAACATATCTGTGGAAGTTGAAACAGAACTTTGAGTTTCTCGTTCGATGTTCAAAAATTGTAGATTGTAAGTTTTTGTTGAAGGAGTATCATTTTCAATTTTTACAGAATTACCTTTGATCGAATATTTTAAAACACAACTGCTGCAAACATCTTTCAAAATATCGATGAAAGGGCGATTTTTTGCTTCGAAAGAAATTCCGCCTTCAACATCATGCGGAATAAAAACGTTCACATCAGCTTTTTTGGCTAATTGAATAAGAGTATCTCGCAAACTCATACTTTTTGAAACAGTTATTGAAATTTTTCGAAAAAAGTTCGGAGCAATTTGTTCTTCATCTTTTTCTTCTAAAATAGGGACAATTTCTTCAACTGAATCGTCTTCAAAAATCGGATCGGTAATTGTATCCAGACTTGACGAAATTAAATTTTTTTGCTGAGGGGTTAGTGGAATATCGACAAGTGAACATCCTGTAACTAATAAACAACAAAAAATCAGACAATTCATAATACCCTTTACTAATTTTATAAAATATTAATAAAATTATACGTAAAATTTTAGAAAAACACAAAAACATTCAATGCGAATCTTTTTATTCGCATTGCGGAAAGAGAACGAAGTTGAATTTTATCGCAAGATGTTCTATAAAATGTCAATTAATGTGGTATGTGTAGGTGGAGAAAGTAATAGAGTATACAGAAGCTCAGGCAAAAGGACGACGTTTGCGTATGGCTCGTGCACTTACGGGGTTATCTCGTCAGGATTTGCACGAACAAACTGGCATCGCTACTTCTACTATGGATACTTGGGAAAGTGGTCGAGTTGAATTAAATGAACGAAGTTCTATCAGAATATGTGAATCTTTTCGAAAGTTAGGAATTTTTTGCTCAACGGAGTGGTTGTTGCGCGGAGAAGGAATGCCTCCTCATTTGATGTCCGAAACTGAAAAATCCATGCTTTCTTACGATGACAGTGATATAAATTCACAAACAAATTCTCTGAAAAAAAAATCATTCCATTTTCCTCCTTTTTTGGATTCTGATATAAAAAAAGAGTTGAGCTTTTTTTTAAATCTGCATGATCATCCTATTTTTCTTATATTGACGGAGAAATTTGGAAATTCGCAATTTGAAGTTGGAGATTGCGTTGCTGGAATAGAAGGAAATCCGAAAAAACTCATCAAAAAAACGGTAATTCTTCAGGATGTAAACGACAAAATGTATCTTTGCCGATTAAACAGCGTGGTCGATAATACTGCTGAGATATTTTTAAGCACAAAAACGCCGAAAGTGAAAGTAAAATACAAAAAAATCGGCAAGATTTTGTGGCATAGAAAATCTAGATAACAAGTGTTTTGTATCCGTATCAGAAATTATTTATCAAATTTAATCTGCGTTGGTGACGTCCACCTTCGAAATCCGTGTTTAGAAATTTTTCTACGCAAATTTTTGCAATTTCAGGAGAAATTATTCTTGCTCCAAATATGAGAATATTTGCATCGTTATGCTGTCTCGAAAGAACAGCCATTTCTTCATTGACGCACAAAGCTGCTCTGACATGTTTAAAGCGATTTGCGACGATTGACATACCAATTCCCGTTCCACAAATCAGAATACCCTTGTCTTCATCTTTTAATTTTTCGATCAATTTTTTTGCGAATATAGGATAATCGCAAGATGCATTATCGTGAGTTCCAAAATCAAGAAGGTTAAATTGTGTTTTAAGATATTTTTTTAACTCGAAACCAGCATGATCAGATGCAACAAAGACGTTCATTCTTCTCTCCAAAATGCACTAAGGCTATACTACAATTTTATTCGCGAAAATGATACACTTAAACCCTAGAATCAGTTTAAGAAAGTTATCATCATGCAGGCAAATACTTTTAGTAGTTTAGATGAAATCAACGAGAGATTATTAAGTTCGCTTAATCCTGAACAATATGAAGCGGTGATTTCTTTGGATCGCCCCTTGCTTGTGTTGTCTGGAGCTGGTACGGGAAAGACTAAAGTTCTGACTACGAAAATCGCATACATGATTGAAAATGGATATGCATTTCCCTCTCAGATTTTAGCTGTAACTTTCAGCAATCGAGCGGCACGAGAAATGAAAGAACGTTTGTTTGATCTGACGTCAGGAGCAGACGGTGTTTGGCTAGGAACTTTTCATTCTATTTGCGCCAGAATTTTGAGAAATCATGCCGATTTGTTAGGCATTAGTCGGGATTTTACAATCATCGATGCAGATGATCAAAAAAAGCTGATCAGGCAAATCGCAAAAGAGATGAATTTCGAGAAAAAATCAGTTAACGGCATAGTGAACAGAATTAGTTTATGGAAAGATAAAGGCTATACTTACGATGATTCGCGCGTAGATCCGAGCATGATGGAAGCTCAAGTGTACAAAATTTATCAAGAAAGATTGATGTGCTATGACTCAATGGATTTTGGAGATCTTCTTTTGAATGTAATCCAAATTTTCAAAAAATTTCCTGATGTTTTGCATGAATACCGAAAAAAATTCAAATATATTTTAGTTGACGAGTATCAAGATACGAATATGTCGCAATATATTTGGTTACGGTTGTTATCTCCGATTGGAGAGGGACTTTGTTGCGTTGGTGATGACGATCAATCAATTTACAGTTGGCGAGGAGCTGAAGTCGGAAATATTTTGCGATTCGAAAAAGACTTCATCAACGCAAATATTGTGCGATTGGAGAGAAACTATCGTTCTGGCGGGCATATTCTGGGCGCTGCGGCGAATTTAATTTCTAATAACGAAAGTCGTTTGGGAAAAAGAATTTGGACCGAAGGATCTTCTGGAGATAAAGTAAAAATAAAAAGATTATACAATGGGTTCGATGAAGCAATGTTTGTTGCAGATCGTATTGATGTTTTGCATAGAAGAGAGGGCGATGCTTTCGGATCAATGGCCGTGTTAGTTCGAGCAGGATATCAAACTCGAGAATTTGAAGATCGTTTCATCTCTTATGGTATTCCGTACAAAGTTGTTGGAGGATTGAAATTTTACGATCGTCAGGAGATTAAGGACATTGTCGCTTACATGAGATTAATCTATCAATCAAATGACAGTTTAGCCTTCGAACGAGTTGTTAATACTCCGAAAAGGGGCATTGGAGCAACGGCAATTGCAAAATTTTATGATTATTCCAGGGATCACAATATTTCACTGTATCAAGCGGCGAAAGATATGGCCCGCGAAAATCTTTTGCGTCCGAGTGTGAAAAATGCAGTTGAAAGTTTCATGAAATTAATCGATTCAATCAAAGCAAAAGAAGGCATGAATCCATCCGAGATTGCAAAATTTATAATTAGTGAGACAGGATATCTTCAGATGTTGAGTCAGGAAAAAACAACTGAAGCGGAAGGTCGTATCGAAAACTTGAAAGAGCTAACGACTGCACTGGAAGATTTTCCCGATCTGCCTACTTTTATGGAACATGTTAGTTTGGTTATGGATTCCCCTCGTAATTCCTCTGAGGATTTGGTTTCTATTATGACCTTGCACAGTGCAAAGGGTCTGGAATTTGAAAATGTATTTCTAGCTGGATGGGAAGAAGGTGTTTTTCCCCACAATTTGTGTTTGCAGGAAGATAATTTGGAAGAGGAACGTCGTTTGGCATACGTAGGTCTAACTCGGGCCAAAAAAAGAGCTTATATTTCTTTCGTGTTTAACAGACGAGTTCACAATCAATGGCAGAATAATCCTCCATCAAGATTTTTAAGGGAATTGTCTGAAGAAGATATCGAAATTTTGCGATAGATAACTTCAGTTTTGGGATTTCAAAAATATAGTTTAGTTTTTTGATGAACATGATTTCCAATGATTCAGATAAAATAAAGATGCTTTCCAGACAGTTGGATGCGAATATTATAGGAAAGTTAACTTACTTGCCTGAACGTATGAAGATGAACGTATCGAATAAAGACGGTGCTGTTGTAGTTAATACAGGTATACCGTGCGATATGTTTAATGTTGTGTGTCTAACGGATTGGGGAGTTGATCTACCGAAGATTACGAATTATTTTTCTTCCGCTAATTTGCCTTTTGCTTGGTGGATTGGGTTCGGAGATGATTGCGGCAAATACAAACAGAAACTTGAAGAAGTTTGTGTAAAAAGTAGTGAAAATGAAACGGGAATGTACGTAGATATATCGAAAATACGCAGAATTCCGGATTGTGAAATTTGCCGCATACTTCAGGTCGTAGATTTAGATCCTCTGAAAGATTTTGTTGCGGTTTATAAAAAATTAGGCTCTAGACCATCATCTTGAAAAAGATGTAAGGTAAAAGGCATGAAATACAGTAGGTTAAGCAAGTATAAGATAAAAAAAATAATAGAATGTTTTAGTGAAGACATAACGGCAACTTCTGCGGCAAAAATTCTGAAGCTAAATCGAAAAACAATTAACAGTTATTACAATGAATTTCGAGAGAAAATATTGAAATATTCATTGAAAGAACAAGAGAAAGAATTAGGAGAATTTGAGCTGGACGAAAGTTACTTTGGAGCACGCAGAGTCAGAGGCAAACGAGGTCGTGGAGCAGCGGGAAAAACTCCTGTTTTTGGGCTTTTGAAACGGAATGGGAAAGTATTTGTAACGGTTGTTCCGAATTGCTCTCGGGAAGAATTAATGCCGATTATTCAAGGGAAAATTCTCGAGGGTTCCACGATTCACACCGATGGCTGGAAAGCCTATGACGGACTGATTCTCAACGGCTATAACCATTATCGGGTTTTTCATCATGAAAACGAATTCGCTCGTGGAAAATCTCACGTCAACGGTATCGAATGCTTCTGGAGCTACGCTAAAAGACGCTTCTCGAAGTTCAATGGCTTAACCGACGATAAATTCATCTTGCATTTAAAAGAAACCGAAGCTAGATTTAATCACAGAGATGATGATTTTACTGCTTTTGTTGTAAAATTATTTTTTGAAAAAAACTAAATTCGAAAAAGATGATGGTCTAGAGCCAAAAA
>JAZLGP010000036.1:0-5260 GCA_045616365.1 Alphaproteobacteria bacterium
GTATCTTTTTATGAGTTTTATGAAAATTCATACAACTTAGCGAAACAATTGAAAGCACAATCATCGAAATCTTCCCGGCGACCATCCCGGTTTAATACCGAAAGTATATATCGCACAATGTCTCAAATTTGAACACGTACCGATATACCGAAAATACCGACGCATTTTTTTGGATTTCTGAAATTAATTACTGTAATGAAAAAGGTACTTTCCAGCCTTTAAATTATACGGTTGCCGAACCCCCAGAATTTCGCTAGCGTTAGAAATTTTCGGCTATATTTTATAGCAAAAAATCATAATCACATTCAAAAAAGAAAGTAACTTTTTTCTTCTTAGCGAGTAATCAGTTGCAGACTGAATTATTGAAATACATTTTATCTACTTTGAGTCGGTGTAAATTCACAAAATGCCAATTCGTCCAGAAAAACACTGAAGTTAAAGCACAGTTCGTCCAGGGGTATTCTAGGGCACAGATAACCAATATCACAAAACACTAAAACCTGAGAAAAAGATGACACAATCATGGTGGAGGGGGAAAGATTCGAACTCTCGTAGACTTCCGTCGACAGATTTACAGTCTGCTGCCTTTGACCGCTCGGCCACCCCTCCAACAAGAAGTAATGACATAATAAACAGAATAACCATTAAGGTCAATCCTCAATGTTAAAATAAACGCTAATTTTTCTTGTTTTTACACACCTACTTGAAAAACCAACGATACAGCCAAAACCACACAGACTCACACCAAAAGACATCTTCATATCTTTATGACAGTAACAAAACTAAGTTTCTTTTTTTATCAACTACGCAGTAGGAGCGGTCCGATTATCAGAAGTTATAGCATCTACGTATTTACTTTCCATGCATCCTCTAAGAAAATTTGTTACGTCAGAATGTCCACAATTAAAAGCGATCTGTAAAGCCGTAAATCCATCATGTGTAACTGCATTAACGTTAGCTCCTAGTTTAACCAAACATCTTACAGTCGGCAAATGTCCTTTTTCTGAGGCAACATGTAATGCTGTGTATCCAAAGGAATTTGCTTTGTTAATGTTAGCACCATTGTCAACTAACCATTCAACAATATCAGAATTTCCATTTTCAGCAGCAAGAGTTAACGGGGTATACTCCATGTGATCGTTGCCATCGATTCCAGCTCCTGAAGTAACCAAAAGTTTTACTATATCTAAGTATCCTCCAGCAGATGCTGCATTTATGGGAATATAAACCTCAAGCCCATTTCCATTAACGTTAGCTCCGTATGCAATTAGCCATTTTACTGCATCTAAATGTCCTTCTTTGGAAGCAATCCACAATGGAGTACTTCCCAAATTAGTAGGTGCGTCAATACAAGCCTCATGGGATGATAAACACTCCATGATATCTAAATGTCCCTCAGCAGATGCCGCATATATTGGAGTATATCCGTCATTATCGCACAAATTTACGTCAGCGCCATGATCGATCAGCAATTTTACGGCCTCTAAATGTCCTTCTTGTACGGCAAGTAACAATGGGGTAGCACCCTCTTCAGTAAACGAATTAACATCTGCCCCCAGATTTAAACAATGTTCGATCTGAGACAAATCTCCTGCTTGTGCAGCAATATGCAGGGGAGTATACTCTTCTTCAATATTGCAAGCATTGGTATCAATACCAATGCTAAACTCAAAATTTTTTAATCCGGCAGATGAAAATGCTCTTTCTTGTATATACTCTCGATCTGGATCCATTGCGTTTGCTTCAAAAGAAACACTTACAACAAAAACTAAGGCAATTTTTTTCTTCATGTAAAACCTCATTATTTTAACAAACTACAAAATATAATAAAAAATAATTAGCCTTATTACAAATATGAAATTTTTATCTTTATCGCCATCATGAACCAAATGACATTTTTAAATAGAAAAACATCCACAGAAATTTTTCTTGAGTGTTCTGATTTGTCGTTTTAAATGAGCTTAAAAATGTTTAATTGGGTTCAAATCTGAAAGGTACGGAAGCTAATATGCGAGAATGTAGCCAGCTTTTTCGACTTTCTGAGATTTGTAGACGGTTGTATTGTTTGTGATAACTATTTGATTTTTCTTTTTTGAGAGATCGAAATTGGTCAATGTTTTATTTTACTTCCAAGCGATTTGACGCGTTTCAAATTGTCGTGATAGCTAGTGAAATGAGTCCTTATTTCTACGCGTCCAGATGCTCTTTTAACTAAAATGATGGATTAAATAATCTTCAATAATGGAATAAAAGCCTGAAAATAGAGAGGAGGAAAAAGGCTAAGCTTAAAAAAACAAGAAGCAAAGCCATGAAGAAGGACATCACGAGATTATTTGGTATGGAAGAAGGAAGCCGAAAAAAACGGCAAGACTGTCTGGCTTAATTGAAAGAGAAATAGTGATAATCGTGCTGATGTTTCAGGAATCTCCTTGTTGGAATTTCGAATTTTTTACAAAGATGCCTCGGATTTTGTATTTTCTGAGGACTGAAAATATGAAAGGAGTCTTGTTTGCGGATAAAGATATATCAGTGAGGAACTTTTTTGCGATTGTTTGCCTGGATTAAAAATCCTCATGGGTATTAAGCGCGTAATGAAAAACATTTGATGTTTTTCGAAGAGAAAATCTTTCTAAGCAAATGTCATCTCATCGAGACGGTTTTTGACTTTCATCGCTTATCAATTAAAACCTCAAAACCCTCTTCTGTATTAGGGCTTCTCGATTATTTCCTAATCTATAATTGTGGTGTTTAAGCACGATTGATGATTTTTGTTATCAAAATTTATAAATAATCATTAATTAACTAGTTGTTGATATACTGGTTCGTGTTTGTGGTAACGAGAAGGAAATGGCAGGCAAAAAAACAAATAAAACAGTAATAGATAGTTCAAAGGGATTTGTTGCAATTTTATTAGCAATATTCATTCCTATGCTGATGTTGGGAACGAATTATATAGTAAAATATACGAAAAAATCCGATGTAGACACCAGCAACTTTGAGATTCCTTATGCCATTGGAATAAATCTGGCAAGATCTTTTAATCCGGGAAAAACTTGGAGTGAACAAGAGATTTATTTATATTCTGTTGCTGCTCAGACTTATAATGATGAATCTTCCGATACAAATAAGCGGATTGCATTTGCGATTTCGAGTTTGGCGAAGGTTGGAGTTTCTGAGGAATCTCCGAAGATTACAAGTCTCTATGATTTTTACAGAAGATATAGTTTTAAAGGTAGGCAACAGAGCAACGAAGGATTTGTCAATAACGATCAAATGTTTATAAATCGTCAGCCAATTGAAAATTTCATTTATAACGAAGCAAGTGGCTTGGGAACTTATTCGAAGTACTCTTCTGTAACAAATGGATCGGTTGTTTATTCGGCTAATAAATATTCTAAAGATACAAATAAATTGCAATTGTCCTTGGATAGAACTGGATCAATTAAAGTTTCATGTCAAGAATTAAAAAGAGAAGCAACAGTTTATCTACCGAAAAATGATGTTGACATTGTTATAGCAATTCCAACAAATCGAGCAAGCAATACCACGTCCAATAAAAATACCGCAAGTTTCTCAAATTACGCAAACAAAGCAACGGCAGATTCTACACCAATCAAGCAGATATCAAGAGCGTGTCAGTCGTTTTTAAAATACTTTTTACATACTCCGGGGGTTTCAGTTGGAATAATTCCTTATTCAGGAAAAGTTACAATGTCGCCTTATTCAGACTATTTAAATCATACAATAGACATACCGATAGGGTCTGCTAAGCCGAATTTATCTTATATCGTGCAGGCTATGTTCTATGGATCGGATGGAAAAGCGGGTGGAGATATTATTCTGCATGGATCAAATTCTGCAGCCAATGCTTATGGAGAATACAAAAATTGGGGATCTTCAACAATAGGATTGCCGATTATGGCAAGGCGAGGTCAGTACCAAAATCATAGAGGGATGTTATTAAACAGCGGTGCGATAACTGGAAAAATAGGCCAAGACAGTTTGTTATTAGATATGAAAACTTCACCAACGAACGGAGATGCTTATAAATTTATGCGAATGAATACAAATCCTTGCTATTTAGGTTTTTGTAACACTTTGGCGATGACTTGTGAAAGGGATTGTCCAACTTATAAGGGGAATCCATATTTTATGACAGAATTAAGTTCGGATATTCAAAGCTTAATATATGATTTAGAATTGTTTGTCCCATTCAAAGATGAAAAGAATAAATCGAATTTTTTGTTTCTACCGATAGTGATGGCGGGAAATATGTTTAGTTGGGGAAGTCATCCATCGGATTTATCGCAAGAAGGACGTATAACAGAAACGGCGAGAAATAATAAAACGAGAGTCGTAGTTGTCATAGCGAATGCTCCGGATAATTTTGAACCACAGGAAATGACATATTTGGGGTTTAATAACGATTATTCAGAAATTCCAATGATAGAAAGTGATACGATAATATTTAATAAAGATAGGGGATATGCCTCCAGAGATGGAAAATATATGGGAGTGAAAGGCTCGGTACAGTTTTCAGCGCCAACTGGTAGCGTGGTTGCATCGCAGGGATATCTTCTCCGTGGAAATTCAACAGCAAGAATTTCTTTTCCAAACAAGGGATTGCTGAAAGTTGTTGCAGAAAGAGAAAATCCTGCAGCAATTACTGTTTACAACGACAATGGAGTACAAGACAATGTAGGAACAAGCACTTTCTTAAATACCAAAACATTAAACTTTAGTGGACCTCAGCAAGTAAGCAATTATTCAGATTTAGGAACGGGATTTCGTTCAGGATATTATACGACAAAGGGAAAAAATTTCGGACACAATCTGTCTACGAAGAAAGTGAAGATAAAATTTTCAGGATGTAAGTTAAGTAAAGCAACGTTATCGGATCAAATTTTGAGGTTTTACAGTTCGTACTCACCCGAAGAAAATGGTCAAACGATAATAGAAAACAGCTCAGGATCGGTTTGGTCAGGTGCTCCAACATCAATGAAAAGAAGAATGGATCCAAACATAGATGCCAATGAAAACTACAACGATTCAGTAAACGGATGGCTTTTTAATAGTGGAGACTATTCCATAAGTGCATATAATTTCAAACCGAAATGCTACGGGGTAAAAAAATTGAAACAATTTATAATGGCGCCTTATAATTTTACAGATGGTGCGATTGTTACAGACAACTCAAAAATATGGAATGGATCATCTTGGTATACATTAGGAAGTGTAAAGTATGATACATCTTCCGGAA
>JAZLGP010000037.1:0-4941 GCA_045616365.1 Alphaproteobacteria bacterium
AATTTATATATTTTACGAAAAATCTCTCTCCAAACGCCCAAAAATCTCCAAACTAAGGGAAATGGAAAATTTCGTTATTTCCGCTCAATTTTGAGATTTAAATCAACTTTTCTTAAAATCGTTAAAATTTTTTCCGCAAAAAACAATTGGAGTAGCGAATGATAGTAAAAACATAACTCGAACTCAGAAAAAAATTTAAAAAGTTAACAGTAAATTAACTAATTTTGGACAGAATCGGAGACATATTGAGTAATTTATATTCGTAGTTTGTAGTATCTGTGAAATTTGAATTTGGAAGAGCATAGAATGAGAAAACTTTTACTTATATGTTGGGAGAGGATAAAATGAGGTTTCAAAAAACATACTTGATAAGTTTGGTCTTGCCTTTGGTGTTAGGAGGATGCTGCATGAATTCGATCGAAAAACAAAATTGGGACAAAGTATTCGTAAAAAGCGATAAGATTGAAGTAAAAAAAGTCAGTTTCAAAAATCGCTATGGAATAACTTTGGTTGGAGATTTATACATTACAAAAAACAAATCGGGCAAAAAAATGCCGGCAGTTGCCATCAGCGGACCTTTTGGAGCAGTAAAAGAACAATCTTCGGGACTTTATGCTCAAACAATTGCGGAAAACGGATTCGTAACTCTTGCTTTTGACCCTTCCTACACAGGAGAAAGCGGAGGAGAACCTCGAAACGTAGCCTCTCCCGATATAAACACAGAAGATTTCAGTGCGGCTATTGATTTCCTGAGCAATCATCCGAATGTAGATTCTGAAAAAATCGGAATTTTGGGAATTTGCGGTTTCGGAGGATTCGCGTTAAACGCGGCGGCAATTGATACTCGAATCAAAGCGACCGTCGCGTCAACAATGTATGACATGACACGAGTCAGTGCGCACGGATACAATAACTCAGTCGACGAAAATGCTCGTCACGAGATGAAAAAAAAATTAAACGCCCAGCGCACAGAGGATTTCAAGAACGGAACTTATGCGAAAGCTCCGGGACTTCCTGAAAAATTAACAGGCATCGAACCTCAATTTGTAAAGGATTATTTCGGATATTACAAGACGCCTCGCGGATTCCACTCTCGGTCGATAAATTCTAATGGAAATTGGAACACGACATCGTCGCTTTCGATGATCAATATGCCGATATTATTTTACAGTGATGAAATTCGTTCCCCGGTACTTATGATTCACGGAGAAAAAGCTCACAGCAGATATTTCAGTGAAGATGCTTTCAAAAAATTGAAGGGAAACAATAAGGAATTGCTTATTGTAAAAAACGCAAATCACGTTGATTTATACGATAATTTCACAAAAATTCCGTTTGAAAAGATTGTTGAGTTTTTCAGAAAAAATCTGAAATAATTAGAAAACGAAGTGGGAAACTAGCCATCTTCGTTTGTCTTGTTAATTGAATTGACGAAAATCGCTGATAGTATTGCGAATTAGTCGTATTTATTTTACGCTTCGTCACATACAAAACAACATATCGTCTCAACCGACAGCGCTATTCGAGGTAAACGATATATTGATTAGCAACGACCTATTCTTTAATGAATTTTTTATCTTGATCAGGAACACCAGATACATCTTCTACGTAACGTTCTACTTTCATGTGCAGATTGTATTTATTGCGAAGTTTTGCGATTTTATTCATCATCGGAGAAGCATGGTGTTTATCCAAAGCTTCTTGGTTTTCCCAAGTATCTATAAGAAGCACTGTTTGTTCATCATTTTTCGGATAAAAATATTCATACCTCTTGTTTCCTGCTTCTTTTCGAATAGCAGCAACTGTGACACTCTGCTCCATTTCTTCAGCAAATTTGCGAGCATTATCATTTTCACCTGTGTAATAAATATTAATTGTTATCGTTGCATTTGAAATTTTTTTTACTTCAGATGTACAAGCCGAACACACAATACAAACTCCCAACATTAAAAACGCAAATCTCAATGACTTCATAGCTATTACTCCAGCAAATATTTTTTTCAAATTTTAATCTCATTATAATCATCTCAAATTAATAACACCACATTTTATTGTGCAACGAATTAGAAACAGCGCTTATTCATTTTACATTTCTTCACCAAGTTTTCAGTGGCCATTTTTTCGCGTGTGGATCGATCTTTTCACCGATCATTGGAACAAAAAGCTTGTATTTTTCGTTTTTTGATAAAGTTATCAGTTCTTCCATTGGCTCATCCCATGGATGATATGCCAAGCTCAATTTACAAATATGCGATGGTACTAAAACTTTCGTTTTCAGATCTTGAGCTGCCTGCACAACTTCCGGTGTTAGCATATGAATATATTTCCAATCTTCGTTATGCTGCCCGCTGTCGAGCATCGCCCAATCTATTGGTCCGAATTTCTTGAAAATGATCGTTGTATCCTGAGTCTCCGCTGAAATACAATTTCAAATTATTTGATTTAATCAAAAATGAAGCCCACAACGTTTTATTTCTAAAAAAACTTCTGCCGGAAAATGTCTGGAAGAAAGGCAGTGGATTGATAGTTCTTTATCCAAATTCAGAGAATCTTGCAAATACATTTCTACTATCTGATTTTTGTCAAATTTCCAACGTTCTAATGTCTCACCAACACCCAACGGACAAATTACTTTTTTCGCTTTATTACGCAACTTTCTCACCGTTTGATAATCGAGATGATCCTAATAGTCGTGCATAATAATTAGATGTTTAGTCCCAGATTCTAGAGATTAGGTTTAATTTTTAACAATTCGGGATGTAAATTCCATGATTTAACGACAAATTCCCAAAGCGTCAGACCAGGCAAAGTTTTCAATCGCTTTGCAAAATTGAACGCACCGATAAAGGTCTGAAGATGCTCTTGCAGAGAGGTTTGCGACTCATAATAGTATCGATGAACGATCGCCTCCTTGATTGTCTTGTTCATTCGCTCGACCTGTCCATTTGTCCACGGATGCACTGGGAAATTGAGCCTGTGCTCGATTCCGTTTTCTTTGCAAACTCGATCGAAAACATGCGGCAACGGAACCTTCTCAATCAGATTTTTCAAAAACTCAGCAGCTTGGATTTTTCCTTGTTTTTCAGATAGTTCGACGTATGCAAATATGCAAACTTGCTCGTGCGATTGCTTGCAACGAACAAATACAACTTGCCATCTTTTTTCTCCTCATTTTCAGGGAGTTTGCTGATTCCGTTGCGCTAAAAAAGTCGATGTAGTGACGAACACGAAAGATGCGGAATCTGTTCCCTCAAAGCGGACATGCAGTAATCCAACAGCAGCAAAGAGTGCTCGCGAAAGGCTATGAAATCGCCTCTTCCTCGCACGTAAGCACTGTAAAATGAGAGGCTTTCGGCCTCATCGGCATGTCGTGCACGAAGCTCCGATTCTTCCATTTCGAAATCGCCTTGCAATTGAGCCCAAGCTTCTCCGACAGCCCTTTCACGCTCTCTTTACCTTTTTGTATCTCTCGACGTACCGCCTCTGTCGTCCGAGCGCAGCCGTGTAATATCTGTCCATTAATGCTTCCTCTTCTTTACAAGTCTAACTTATATCCCCTCTCCCTACAATGTGGGACTAAACAAGAAGTCTCCAATCTATATGTTTTGCGAAAAATCTATCTCAAAACATAAAAAATTCTCCAAATTAAGGGTTAGAGAGAAAAGTGTCATTTTCGCCCAAATGTAGGCTTTAAATCAGTTTTAGTAAAATCATCGAGAATTTTTCTAAAAAACCCACGAAAAATTAACCAGTTATTTGTTTTTTTATTACTTTGATCTCGAAGTTAATGTTATTAGAAGACGGTTGTTTTATGAAAAAGTTGATGTCTATATTGATGTTTGTCACATGTTTTAATGCGCAAGCAGAGAATAATAAAGTAAAAACAAATAAGCATGAACTTTCTTTTAAGGTAAAGATTGCCATTTAGTTTTTTAATTTTTTTTGTAAAAGGCAATTTGAGAATAAAAATGGAGATAATATGAAAAAGATAACACATGTATGCTCAGCAATTGCATTAGGCATTTTTGGTTTTTCTGTTGAGGGAATGATGCCGGAAGGATGTGTACCTGTCGATTCTGTGATCCCATAGAATTGCGCAGATCAGTTGAGACGACGTATCAACGCTCTGATAGCAGCCAACGTAGATACAAATTACGTGACAAATATTATAGCGTGTGTTAAATAGAGGTACTTGTCGGCCAGCAGAGTTGAGAAATCTAAGATCAACGCTAAGTGAGTGTGATCAAAAGTGGCGTGAAGCACAGCATGCTCAACTTGAAAGGGAACGCCAGAAAAGAAAGCGTCAAGAACAGCTTGAAATAGTACTCCAGGTACAAAGAACTCGCCAGGAAAGAGAACACCTAAAACAAGAGGAACGGCTCAGATTAGAACAGGAACTAGTTGCTATCATAAACGGGGAAGAAAGAGATAGAGAGACGCGATTGCTTCCATACAGAAAGGCATTTTGAAAGAACAAAACGAGGAGGAAGTAAGAAAGTTTTATGACTCATTATCGCCTTGGAATAAACAATGTTTTGATATATTAGCCATAAAGCCATTGATATTTCATGATTTATTTGCCCGTTTTGACAATGATAAAAGCAGGTTTATTCAATCTGAGATTCCGCAGTTGTACAACGCATTTGACGGTCTTTCTCAGTTGCAAGATATTTTAGTGAAAGCATCATTTAAGAGAATTATATCATTGCCGATATTTTGTGACTTAATAAGAAAATATTCGCCGGATATACCAAAAAATAGCCCCATTGTAGCAAGCATTATATTATTGGGCCTAACATCAGAGCAAGAAAGGACAAACAGGAGAACAATTCCAGTGATTATTCACAGGTGATTGATTGAACTCAAAAACCCGAGAGTTTGAAATTGGATTCCAGGGAAATAAAAAAAATATATGCATCTTTAAATTAATTTAACGAAGTT
>JAZLGP010000038.1:0-18279 GCA_045616365.1 Alphaproteobacteria bacterium
TTAAACTCTTCATCATCGGGAAATCGTGCTCGCTCCTTCTTTGAAAGCAGCGCATATTTCAGCTTTTCGACATAGTTATCTTCGGTACCGTCATTCCGAATAATCTCTCTGTGCAGCATGAGGAAGATTTTATTTAAGGCATTTGTCGGCAAATCGCACATTGTCCTGCGGAACAAGTAATTCTCTGTGATCAGGAAAATCTCTGTAATTTGTGCTAGTGTTAGCTTATTTTCATTATAAAAGCTCAGCACCTCAAGGAAGTACGGTCTTGTTACCGTAGTCGCCAAACGATTCAGCCGGTTGATGCAGGCGTCAAGTGCAGCGCTACCGAAATTGCTGTCAAGGAGAATCTGATAGAGTTTTGCATTGGCCAACATTTCAGCGAGCAGCGGCCCCGTCTCAATCTTTCCGAGCTCTACAAAATCCTTAAAATTGATGTAGATTTTCTTCAGCTGAGGAATGGCCTGCTGCTTTATACTTAGGTAATCCCTGATGAAAGCACTGACATCATATTTGGTGCAGACTTCGATTTTGTTCCAGTATTTATCGTAATAGTCCTCCTGCTCTTTGGACGGCAACTCCATCAGGATGAAGTTTCTGATCTTGTCACCTTCGCTAAGGTCGAGACCGGTCGAGTTCAAGCTCTCAAAAATAAGCTGAGGGTTGTCATCCTTATTTAGCTGAATATTTATAATCTCTAAACAGCAGATCGCATTATAAAGCTGGTCGATAGTGATTTCCTGCTTCTGAATACGATCATAAAAATAATCGTAGTTCACGGTTAGATTGGACTCTCGGATGTGCTCGATCGGATCAGAAAACAACTTCCCAAAAGCCGTCAGGTCATTCTTTACCGGCTTGAGCTTGATTCGGGTGTCCTTCGGTTTCCATTTATCGACGAGGTATTCTTCGAAAATGCGCTGCTTAAGATTATCTGTCTCCGGCCCAATGATGCCCTTGTTAATCAGGTTATACATTGCAAGAAATAGTAGCGATACCGTAGTAAGGCGCTGCTGGCCATCGATAATCAAGAATTCCTCGTTGTGGCCGTCCGGATTATATACGGAAACAAGGCTCCCAAAGAAATGACTCTTCCGATGTTCCTTGGTGATTTTTACAAGATCATCGTACAGCTGCTTGCAGTTCTCGGTCTTCCAATCATAATTCCTTTGGTAAACAGGAATGACAAACTGTTTAAGGTCATCCCACTTGTGCCTATGCCATTCCAAAGCGATGTTTTCAAAAATATTAGCCACATTTTCCTTTAATTCGTTCTTAGCTTGCTTTTTCTCTTGAACTGGATCAATATTTTCTGAGATTTTTACTTTTAGTTCGTCTCTCTTTTTCCGAGCTTCTTTCAAAGATACTCCTGGATATACTCCTAACGACAGTAATTTTTCTTTACCTGTGTATTTATATTCTTAACGCCAGTATTTATTTTCGTTGGGTTTTATCAATAAAAACATGCCTCCACCATCGAATTTCTTACAGCTTTTATCTTGCGGTTGAAAGTTCTTACATTTTAATTCTGTTAACATTGTGTTCTCCATCATTTAATTATCAAAAAAAGTACCTCCTAGAATACTCATTTTTAAGCTTAGCTTAGGGCAGTTTTTTGAAGACTTATTTAAACAAACGAAAACCATTATACATTGAAATTTTAGGAACTCGACAGATAGTTGGCGGACAGAGCGAGATTCGAACTCGCGAAAGAGTTACCCCTTTGCCGGTTTTCAAGACCGGTGCCTTCAACCACTCGGCCATCTGTCCGCAATTACGTGATGCAGGATAATATACTTCCTAGTTTATTTCAATATAATTCTGTGGAAAGCTTCATGGATATATAATTTTATGAAAGGCTTAAAGCCTCCTGAAAGTTAAAAACCGATTCTGTAGTAGGAATTTCTCTGACCGCATCCAAAATAACCATGTCATAAAAGATTTGAGCTGTTTTTAACATCAAAGGGGAGGGTGGCTCTATTTCATGAAATGAATTTTCTCCTACCTCAAACGCATGTCTTAGTACAAAATTTTTGCTATTTAAACAAACAACTATTTCTGTTATTGAATTTCTGATTCGCTTAACTTTTTTAAATAGCACACTTTTGTTTAGAGAAATTATTGTTAAGTTTCCATTTCTCTTTAAACATCTTGAAATTTCGTTTAGTGCTTGCCTCGAATTTTTTGAAAATTCGAAGAAGTTTATAATAATAATTTTATCAAAGCTGTACGACATGAAAGGCAAATTTTCAGCATCTACCCTGACGGTTTGAAATGGTCTTATTTTGGGCCACCTGCTGATTTTATATCCTGAAGGAATTGCATAAAACAAATTTCCGTTTTCCAAGCTATCCAGATAAGGTGCACCATATCCTAACACTAATGTTGTTTCTGTCTTAGAAATTTTGTTTACTAAATATCGCGAAATTCTTTCAACCAGCTCATCTCCCAAGCGTGACGTATAAAAGCCTTCCAGCGAAGTAATATTTGAATATTTCATTCGTATATGTATAATAAGCCTTACGGTAAAGTTTATACAAAATTGTTAGTCTTTGTCGAGTTTGGAAATGTTTATTTTTGGGAATTGTAATGACTAGGTCTGATTTGGTTTCTCGTGTTTCTGCGATATTTCCTTATGTAAATATTGGAAATGTTGAAAGGATTATATCGATTATTATTGATTTGATGGTTGATAAGCTCAGAGAAGGGGGAAGAGTGGAATTACGTGATTTTGGTGCTTTTTCTACTAGAGAGAGAGGAGAAATCCAGGGAAGAAATCCAAGGAATGGAGAAAAAGTTGTTATATCAGCTAAGAAAGTCCCATTTTTTAGAGCAGGTAAAAAATTGAAGGATTCTGTCAACGAACGGGGATGGGATCGAGATCGTTCGTTCAGGATTGAGGATTAATAATGAATTGGCTTACAAACTTTGTTAGACCGAAAATAAGAGCTTTAGTCGGAAATGATGTTCCGGATAATTTATGGAGAAAATGTCCTGGTTGTGAGCAAATGATTTTTCATACGGATTTGTCTGGTAATTTGCAAGTGTGTCCGCATTGTAACTATCATTTTAGGTTGTCCGCAAGCGATAGGATTAATAGTTTATTCGATAATGGTGAGGTTACCGAGATAAAATACGAGTCACAGTTGAATGATCCGTTGAAGTTTAAAGACTCGAAAAAATATTCGGATCGGTTGAAGATTTCAAAAGAAAAGACGAAAAATAATGATGCTGTTAGGGTCGTCTATGGTCGGATAAATGGGAATAAGTGTGTTGCCGTTGTTTTCGATTTTGATTTTATGGGCGGATCAATGGGAAGTGCTGTTGGGGACGGGATTATTGCTGGAGTGGAATATGCTTTGGAGAAATCATGTTCTTTTTTGATTGTTCCTTGTTCAGGTGGAGCTAGAATGCAGGAGGGGATTTTTTCTTTGATGCAAATGTCTAGAACAGTGGTGGCTATCAATAAAATAAAGGAAGCGTCTTTGCCGTACATTGTGCTGTTAACAAATCCTACTACGGGAGGAGTGTCGGCTTCTTTTGCGATGTTGGGAGATTTTCATATTGCTGAACCAGGTGCTTTAATTGCGTTTAGTGGTCCCCGAGTTATTGAGGGGACAATTCGAGAAAAGCTTCCTGACGGATTTCAAAAATCGGAATATTTATTGAATCATGGAATGGTGGATATGGTAGTTGAGAGAAAAGATCTTAAGGAAACCGTTTCAAAGATTATTCGGATAGTTACGCACAAAACAAGTAAATAAGCGATCATTTTAGATCAAAGAAATGGATTTTTATTGGTCGTGTTTCAACTTGAGATGCTGGATTGGATGCTTTAATTAAAAATTAATAGGTCAGCGTTATACTTTCGACAACAATATTCGAGGTATGTTATGTTTGCAGTTGGAAGTATAATTCTGTCGATAGCCTTTTTAGTATTTTTTGCTTATAGAGGTATTTCTATTCTGATACTAGCTCCTGCTGTAGCATTGTTTACGGTATTGATTAATTTTGAAGAACCGATTTTAGCTAATTATACCCAAATATTTATGGTGAAGTTAGGAGATTTTGTAAAATCTTATTTTCCGATTTTTTTGTTAAGTGCGATTTTCGGAAAATTAATGGAAGTTTCCGGAAGTGCTAGATCAATTGCAAATTATATATCGGAAAAAATCGGAGCAGAAAACGCTATTTTGGCAGTAGTTATTTCGTGCAGTGTATTAACTTATGGGGGAATTTCTCTGTTTGTTGTTGCATTTGCGGTTTATCCGATAGCTGTTGAATTATTTAAAAAATCCCAAACACCGAAAAGACTGATTCCGGGAGCAATTGGACTGGGATCTTTTACATATACAATGGTGTCTCTTCCTGGGACTCCAGCAATTCAAAATGTTATTCCCTCTCAATATTTCGGAACGAATACTTTTGCCGCTCCCGGGATAGGAATAATTTGTTCTGTTATTATGTTTGTTTTGGGAATGCTGTGGTTAAAGTATCAGTTAAAAAAATCTCGTTTGCAAAATGAAGGATATGGCAATCACGAGGATGATATGTCCGAGGTATCTGACGATGATCTGCCTAATTTTGGGATAGCTGTTTTTCCGATAATTTTGGTGATTGTTTTCAACTATTTATGTGTATCGTTTGTGTTTCCGAATATTGATGCAGCATATTTAGCTCAAGAAAAGTATGGATCAGTCGTATTAAAAACGGTTTCTGGTAATTGGGCAATAATTATTGCTTTGTTTATTTCCGTTTTGTTTTTATTTTCTGTTCATTTTAAAAAATTGAATATAATATCCTGTCTGAACAAAGGAGCTTTGGATTCTCTTGCGCCTATTTTTAATACGGGATCGGTGGTTGGCTACGGAGCAGTTATTAATGGTCTGCCAGGCTTTGTACTTATACGAGATGAAATATTATCATTGTCTTCCGGAAATCCTTTGGTTTCGAGTTCTTTGGTAACGGGAATTTTAAGTGGAATTACGGGATCTGCATCAGGGGCGATGACTATATCTTTAGAAATGTTGGGAACGAAGTACCTGGAAATGGCAAGTGCTGTCAATATAAATCCAGAAGTCCTTCATAGGATTGTCTCAATTTCATCTGCCAGCCTTAATATGATGCCGCATAATGGAGCATTGATTACTTTGTTAGCTATTTGCGGTTTAACTCATAGAGATTCCTACAAAGACCTGTTTGTCGTTGGACTAATAGTTCCTACTTTGACTCTGATAATGGCGATATTTATTCACTCGATTTTTGGATGCTTTTAGTTTTTTAATAGTTTTGATTACATTTATATGCAATTCATTTTTTTATGATCGATTGTTTTTTATTAAAATATTATTTATATTTTTGATTGGTACAACAATAGAGGAAGAAATGAAATTTGCTAGTTGTTTTTGTTTAGGTTTGATGTTTTTTGATGCATTTGCTATGGGAGACGGAGTGTCAAAAGAAAGTTTAAGTCCGGAGGTTTACTCGGATATTAGTAGGAGGGCGCAGCAAAATGCAATGAAATTTGATGGATGGAAACTCGTTGGCGGTTTGACTTACGGTATGTCTTCTTTTTATGCATCGATTAGAACTGGTTCTAAACAAACAAAGCAGAACATAAATGATTTTATGCTTACGGGCGGAGTCGATTATTCAAGAAAAATTAAAAAGAATTTTATTATTGGCGGTGCATTTTTATTAGATTTTTGGAAATCTCAAAAAAAGACAGGCGATATGCAGATATTTAATTATGATTATTATGCAAGGCTTTTAGATACCTATTATTCTTCTTCATTAAATACTCTTTCTGGGGAGTTGAAAATGCCTAGTTTTTTACCAGAATTATCGGTAAGAGGAGGATATGTTTTTCAAAATATGGGAACAATTGCCTACTTAAAGTTGGGATTGCAGCGTATAAAAGCTAAATATACATATTATGTTGATGGTCATCAAATTTCTTCTTTGAATGCAATAAGGTATATTCCTATATTGGGGATAGGTGGATACAAGCGTTGGAGTAAAAAATTTGGTATTTCTTTTGAGTTAAGTCTTCCGTATAAAAGGGAATATGAAGGAACAACTGAGAATCCTACACTTCATCATAAGATAAAAATGGGAAGATCGACGATTAGGGTTCTTGTAACCTATTCGATTCCAGGTAAAATGAATTAATCCCTGGAAAATTAATAAGATTTGCGTTATTCTTGCTTCGTGAGAGAGGGGGAGTTATGGGACATCTTTTCGTTATTTCAGGACCTTCGGCTGTAGGTAAAACGACAATTGTTAGGTATCTTATAGAAAAAAAACCAGAGTTGTCTCGGGTGATTACGTGTACGACGCGATCTATTCGTGAGAATGAACAAGATGGCATTGATTATATATTTTTATCTAAGGAAGATTTTGTAAAAAAGATTGAAAACAATGAGTTTGCAGAATTTTCAGGGGTTTATGAAAATTACTATGGTGTTCTACTTAAGAGCATTCAAGAAAGCATGAGTAATAATGAAATTTCTGTACTCGTTATAAATTGGGAAGGGTTTCAAAAGGTAAAAAGATTTATTACCGAAAATATTACAGGAATTTTTATCAATCCTCCATCTGTGGATGAGTTAGAAAAGCGTATTCGATATAGGAACTCGGATACTGAGGAAGATATTCGTACGAGACTTTTGGCTGCTCGATTAGATATTGCTCATTCGAATGAGTATGATTTTTTTGTGGAGAATAAAGAAGTTTCTCAAGCCGCAAAGGATATTTTCGATATAATCAGTAAAGTTATTGCAACTAAATCCAGTGTGAGCCAGGTGTCTCAAGAACTAAGTCATGCGATTGCTGGTTAATTCGGCATTGTATTCGAAAGGTTGCTATGGGAAATGTCATAAATTTTGGTTGTCGTTTGAATGCCTGTGAGTCCGATGCGATTACGCGATTTGCGGAGGAACTTGGTGTGGTTGATTATACAATAATCAATACTTGCGCGGTAACAGCTGAAGCAGAAAGACAATTGCGTCAGGAGATACGAAAGCTTTATAAGCAAAATCCCGACGTAAAATTGGTTTTGACGGGGTGTGCTGCGGAGTTACATCCGGATCTTTACCTCAGTATGGATGGCGTAGTTGGCATTATTTCTAACAAAACGAAATTATCTAAGAACGAATATTTAAAATATGGTTCTCATAAAAGATTAGAAAAAGGTCGAGATATTCAAAGAATTCGAGGTTTTGTCCAGATTCAAAACGGGTGTGATCATAGATGCACATATTGTGTTGTAAGATTAACGCGTGGACCTTCTATCAGTTTTGATAAAGATGAAATCGTTTTTCAGGCTAAGGAAGCTTTGAAGCAAGGATATAAAGAAATAGTTCTTACCGGGGTGAATATTTCATCATATGGACAGGATCTGTCTCCGAAGACGAATATTTCGTTTATTGTTCGATATTTACTGAAAAATATTCAAGAATTAAAGAGATTGCGGTTGTCTTCTTTGGATCCTGCAGATATTGATAGTGAACTTATCGAACTTATTTCTGGAGAAGAGAGATTAATGCCTCATATTCATGAGAGTATTCAGTCCGGCGAC
Source organism: Alphaproteobacteria bacterium (assembly GCA_045616365.1). Classification (GTDB taxonomy): domain Bacteria; phylum Pseudomonadota; class Alphaproteobacteria; order UBA3830; family UBA3830; genus UBA3830. The sequence goes on from JAZLGP010000038.1 coordinate 7,580, forward strand.
AACATGATTCTGAAAAGGATGGGGCGACGCCATAATCGAGAGTATATAATTGAAACGAATTTAAAAATTTTGCAAAAGAGATCAGATGTTATATTCGGAGCGGATATAATTGCAGGATTTCCGACGGAATCTGACGAAATGTTTGAGAATACAAGGAGATTACTAAAAGAAGGAAATCTTTCATTGTTGCACGTGTTTCCTTATTCGAAGCGACCTGGCACTCCAGCGGCTTTAATGCCACAGGTTTTGAAAAAAATCGCCGCGAATCGTGCGAAAATTTTGAGGGAAGAATCTTTAAAAATATTAAATGAAAAATTACAAAAATTTGTCGGACAAAAAATTCGCATTTTGGCTGAAACGTTTGAGACTGCAAAAACAGATTCATTTTTGTCAGTGAAGTCGTTGTCCGAACTCGAAGTTGGACGTGAATATTTGATAAACTGCTTGAGAGTAGAAGATAACACCATCATAGGGGTACTTTAAATGGGGATTCTTGATAAATTAAAGAAGACTTTTAAAAAGACATCTGAAAATATTCTGACTGCGATAGTTGGGAAGAAGATCGATGAACATTTTTATCAAGAAGTAGAAGATGCTTTGATTCGAGCGGATGTGGGAGCGCAAACTTCTATAATGTTAGCTCAGAAGTTGGCTGACAAAAAATTCCCGAGAGATGCAACTGAATCTGAAATCAAAAGGTTTTTGGTAGATGAGATAACTCGGTTGCTTCAGCCATATGAAGCAGATCTTTTCAGTTTGGTGGATAAAGATCCTGAAATTATTTTGATAATAGGGGTGAACGGAAACGGAAAGACAACTTCGATTGCGAAATTGGCCAATGTTTTTAAGCAGAAAGGATATAATCCATTATTGATCGCTGGGGATACATTTCGAGCTGCTGCTGTGGAGCAATTGAAATATTGGGGAAATCATCTTGGTGTTGCGATTTTTCATGGAAAAGATCAAGCTGACGCAGCAGGAGTTGTATATTCAGGAATCGAGAAAGCAAAATCCGAAAATAAAAATGTCGTCCTTATAGATACTGCAGGTCGCATGCAAAACAGGGATGATTTGATTGCTGAGTTAGACAAAATAAAAAGAGTTATAAAAAAGATAGATGAAACAGCTCCTCATAAGACGATATTAGTATTGGATGGTCTGACGGGACAAACTGCTCATCTCCAAGTTGAATCATTTTTGAGCAAGGTTGGAATTGATGGATTGATTGTTACAAAGTTGGATTCGACGGCGAAAGGTGGAGTTGTGATTTCTTTAACTCAAAAATATAAGGCTCCGATTTTTGCTATAGGCGTAGGTGAGGGGATAGATGATCTTCGTCCATTTTCAGCAAATCAATATGCAAAAGCAATTTTAGGTGAATAGTTAGAGTAGTTTGATCTCTATAATTGTTTTCATTTTGAAGGGTGTTTAATAAAAGGTTAAAATTTGACGAAAATTCTTGATAAGGGTACAATACTGTAGAAGAAGTGTTCCGATAGTAGTTTGCGTAATAATATTTGATGATATATGGAGAATTGTTATGTTGAATCTATTGGTGTTTTTGTTCTGTTTTTTTACATTTTTGGTAGTTTATTTTATTCCCGTGATTATTGCAAAATATAGGGGGGTAAAGCATTTTGGTTCGATCATAGTGATTAATATATTCTTGGGACTAACTTTTATCGGGTGGGTAATAGCCCTCGCAATGGCTTGTTCGGATAATTTGAAGAAAGAAACTAAGTCCGATCAGTTGACTTTTTGAGAGGATTTTTGCAATCTGTCGTTAATGGCTATCCCAAGCCCGATATTTGGAATAGTCATAACGCATATCCTTTGTGCATCGGTGGAGTCTAATTCTCTTAGCATGGAAAATAGGTTTTTCGCTGCTTCGGTAAGGTTGGAGTCTTTGCTCAAATTTAAACAGTATTTTGCATTTGGAATAGGATTTCCGAAGGCTAGGAGGGCGTCTTCTTTTTCTACATTTTGAACGTTTGTGATAACTGGTTTCTCAGGTTTATAATGACCAGAATTATGGTTGTTTGTAGCGACTAGTTTAAAACCACATTTGTTTTCTATTTCTTCTTGTGATATTGCGCCTTTTCTTAAAATTTTTGGCTGATTTTCTTCTGATAAATCTACGATGGTTGACTCAATTCCTAGATTACAAATTCCACCATCGAGAATCACTAAATCTTCGCAATGTTTTAGACTTTCACATACATCTTGAGGCGTAGTAGTACTCAATTCGGAGGATGCGTTTGCGCTGGGAGCAGCTAAAGGGAAATCCAGATTTTTTAGTAAACTCAGAGCTATTGAATTATCGGGAACTCTGATCCCGATAGTATCACTTCCGGCTGAACATAACCAAGATATTTGAGAATTGGTTCTTCTTTTTAAAATAATAGTTAAAGCTCCAGGAAGGAACTCTTTTGCCAATATTTCTGCTTTTTTATTTATTTCTACATCTTGAAATGCCTTAGAAAAAGACGAATAACAAACGCTTATTGGTTTGAAAGAAGGTCTGTTTTTTGCTTGAAAAATACTAGCTACCGCTTCATCAGAGTAAGCATTCCCTCCCAATCCATAAACAGTCTCGGTTGGAAACGCCAGCAACAAATTTTTTTGTAAAACTTCGCAGGCGAAATTTAAATCACCTGCGGATATGATCTTCATAATCAACGAGCAATTAATCGAGGACGACTGTTACGTGTTCCTTCAATCAACAAGGCTTCTTGTCCAGGTTGTAAGTAAGTATCTGTTCCCTGAATGACAGTCCTTAATGTACCATTCTTTAACTGCACAACGTATTCGTAACCATTCTGAGTTTTAAGTGCTTTTTCTGCGTAAGCACCACCTGCTGCCCCAGCTAATGCTCCGATTCCAGTTGCCAAAGCTCTTCCTCGACCGCCTCCAATCATATTTCCGGCCAATCCACCAGCGATACCTCCCATTGCAATGCCCGCGGTGTTGTTTTCGAGATAGTCACCTTCTTCAACTGAAATTGTTCTGACTTTAACGATTGTACAAGGGTATGAAACCATTCCCTTTCCGCTTAACGCCCTAGCATCATAACTGTTTGCTGAAATATTTCTGGCACAACCTGATATCAATAAAACGCCACAACACAATAAAGATGATAATACGATAATTTTTTTCATAATCTACCTCTCAAAAGTATATTTGTATTTATATCATAGTATTGGATTATTAGCAAAAATTAACAAAATGTTAACTTTTATTTGAGACAACAAATGTTATTTGGGGACATGATACAAGGACATTTTCGTTATTTGAGAGCAGTTCTAAGAATGAATTGATTTATAACGTTTTTTAAACTCAAATTTAAGCTTCAAATTAACAAAATGGTAATATTTTTATGAGATATTTTAGTTATGAAAAAGTATTTATTGTTATATTTCAGTTTGTTTTTTTGCATGAGTCCGTTGGCAGAGGCTATGGATGATGATCAAGATGAAAATGAATATGATCAAAGTGAAGATGAAAATGATTCATCATCTATGCAAAACAATATGATGTATCAAAATAATGCAATGATGCAGCAGCCAAATATGATGTATCAAAATAACGCAATGATGCAGCAACCAAATATGATGTATCAAAATAATGCAATGATGCGGCAACCAAATATGATGTATCAAAATAATGCAATGATGCAGCAACCAAATGGGATGAGAAACAGAAGGAATCAGGAAGACTATGAAACATCAAAAACGGAATATGTTCGGTCTTTGGTTGATGGTATATTGAGGGTTAATCACAATAGGCAAGATGTCTCTTCGGCCATAACGAAAAACGAAAGAGCAGTTGTTGATCGAGATTTAAAAAATAAGCTTCTGAAATTACAAAAACATGTAGATGAACTTAGTCAAGGATTGGACGAAAATTCACAAACTGATGAAGCAGACTCAGTAAATGAACAATCTTCAAAGAAATCTAAAACTTTAAAAAAAGCTCAAAAAACACAATCATCTAAAAAGGAAAAATCTTTGAAGAAATCTCGATTGTCAAAGAGAAAGAAATCTTCGAAAAGATTTAAATCTTCAAAATTGGGAAGATATCATAAAAAGAATCCTTCCAAAAAAATTTCTAAATTTAATCGTCAGAGAAGTTTTTACACTGTAAAACAATTGACTCCTAGAAATGCGATAAAATATGTGCCGCAATATTATTCTTCGCAATACAACAATAGCGATTATTATCAAAATTTTTCTCCAGTTAAGGCGACGACATACCAAGTTAAAAATTGGGGAACGGGAGAGATTACTTCAGCGGAATTTTATTATTTAAATAGTTCACAAAAACCTTATTTTTCCGATAAATCCAAATGTGTAAGTGGATGTGGAGGAACATCGAATCTCAATGTTCAAGTAAATGAATAATCTAGTAATCAGTGAAATTCTGCCGCGAAAATATATCCAAGTTCTCAAATGTTGAAATAGATAATCAATAATTTTTCCAATTTTATGAACAGGCAATAAAGTGAATTGGGTGGGTAAAAAATAAATTGTATCAGTGAAATTTATGATGTATAGATCCAGGATACTAAAATTCGGGATATAAATCCTAATTTACTGGAAATTATTCATTTGATTCATCAAAGGAGCTTGATTTGTTGGAATTTGTCCTGGTTGCAGAAGAACGGTACGTGGATCTACTATTGAATTACTTGCAGTGCTTTCTACTGTGTTTTCTGTGCTTGTCAGATTTTGTAATTCACCTTTATCTATCTCTGGAATTTCTTCTTCCTCGTTATCAGGAATAGTGGAGTCATCATCCATTGAATCAGCAAGAGTATTTTCAACTGATTCTTGAGTAATATTTACTACTCGTGCTTCAGAAAAATCATGCTCCTTGAGCCAATTTGCCAATTTGTCTGCATTTTCTTTTTTCTTAAATGGTCCAGCGAATATAAATGATTCTCCAAGACATGTTTTTGATTGTTCAACATGAATTTTGTAGCCCTTGTTAATGAGTAGCTGTTGGATTTGCAAGGCAATATTATCCTTAAAGTATCCTATGAATACGGCCTTTTTTCCTTGCATGCCGTTTTTTGGGTAAGGAGAAGGAGATTTAAGGGATTTTTCTGTCTTTTCTGTCGAACAATCATCATGATATGAATGCGATGCGATAATTTCTTTTAATAAAGAATCTGCTGACATTTGAGATATCTCTCGATGTTTTATTTTGGTTGCTACCTTCGAAACGGAATCAGATATGTTATCAGCGCTATCGGAAATTATTTTCATAACTTTGTTTGAAATATCTGTTGATTGAGCTGCAATTTTTGCATTGATCTCCTGTAGAGTGATTTTTTTATCTTCAGAATTTTTAACGAAGACTTCTGTTTGGGAGGATGATCCGAATGATGTCGTGTTGCCCATATAGAATCCAGCAAAAAAGAAAAGAGCTCCTACGGTAATTAAAACAACAGCTCCTAATATTGCTAAAACTTTATTCATTTTTTTCGTTCGACCTCTATAACATCCCAACAAAACCAGTTACAATAGCGCCAGTTACCTGTTATTCTATCGAATAAAGGTTTACTTTTCGTAAATTTTGGAGGATGTGTGCAAGGGTTAGAAAAAAGATCGGTTGTTATACTGGCTGCAGGCTGTGGTTCTCGATTGAAGTCATCTTTACCCAAAGTGTTTCACAAAATAGGTGGTCTTTCATTGATTGATCACGTGATAAAGACTGCCACTGAAATTTCTTCAGATGAGATTGTTTCTGTATTGAATCCGAAATATAAGGATTTTCAATCGGAAATAAACAAAGACATAAAAAAAGCGTTTCAGCCGATACCGAAAGGTAGTGCTGATACGGTAAAATTTGCAATGGATAAATTGTCTCCTTCGGATTCAGGATGGGTGTATATTTTATATGGTGATATTCCTCTGATCTCTGCAGATTCTTTGAATGCAATGTATGATGTTGCAGTTGCAGACCAAAATACAGCAGTTGTTGTTTTAGCTTTTGATTCAGGAAAAAGTCAGAATCTCGGAAAGTTGGAATTAGCTGAAAAAGACGGAACTATAAAAAGAATTGTCGAAGCAAAAGATTTGAGAGAAGATGATAGGACTATTTCGTTGTGCAATGCGGGGTTATTGGTTCGTAGGGATGTTTTGAATGAACTTCTTTACAAAATCGAGCCAAGTGCGGTTACTCAAGAGTTTTATATTACGGAAATTGTGCGACTGGCTTATCAAGCTGGGTTTGATTGTCGTTATTATGAAGCTTCTAAGGAGGAGTTATCCGGAGCGAACATTCGAGCGGAGCTTGCGATATTAGAAAGATATTTTCAAGATAAAATGAGAGAAAAGATTATGGATAAGGGCGTGACTTTAGTTGCTCCTGAAACCGTATTTTTTTCTTATGATACCGAAATAGAAAATGATGTAACGATTCATCCTTATGTTGTATTTGGAAAAAATGTAAAAATAAAATCTGGCGCGGAAGTTGGTCCGTTTTGTGTTGTTGAAGGAGCTGAAGTAAGGTCTGCTCAAGTTGGACCATTCTCTAGATTGCGTCCGGGAAGCGAAATTCATGATGGCGCGAAAATCGGAAATTTCGTTGAGGTCAAAAATAGCGTCATAAACGAAAAAACGAAAGTCAATCATCTGTCTTATATCGGAGACAGTGATTTGGGAAAGAATACAAATATCGGAGCAGGGACTATAACCTGTAATTATGATGGATTCAAAAAGTATAAAACAGAAATTGGTGAAAATGTTTTTATCGGTTCAAATAGTGCTTTGGTAGCTCCCGTAAAAATAGAGAACGGAGCGATCATTGGTGCAGGTAGTGTTATTACGAAAGATGTTGATTCAGACTCACTTGCGGTAGCTCGGGGACTTCAACGAAATATTGAAAATTGGGCTGTTAATTTTCGAGTGAAGCGTTCTAATTCGGTTCAGCAGTTCCAAAGTTCAGAAAATCATTTAGAAAAACTGAATAAAAATTTGGGATTGAGAAAAATGGCTGAAGAGTATTTGAAAAACTTAAAAAAAGTTACCGAACGAAGAAAAGAAGACAACTAGAAGATAAAAAATGTGTGGAATTGTTGGAATAATAAAAGGAGACGGCAGTGATGTTGTTTCAGATGTTCTTGAAGGTTTAGAAAAGTTAGAGTACCGCGGATATGATTCTGCGGGGATAGCTCTGATTAATAACGGAGAGATAATGCGTTGCCGCGCTGTCGGAAAGCTACAAAATTTAAAGGATAAACTGAAAATTAATCCGATTGCTGGGGCGATCGGCATCGGTCATACTCGTTGGGCGACTCATGGAAAGGCGACGGAAGAAAATGCTCATCCTATGATGACGAAAGATGTAGCTCTTGTTCACAATGGAATTATCGAAAATTATAAAGAATTAAAAGCTGAATTAGAAGCAAAAGGATATTTATTTACGTCTCAAACAGATACTGAAGTTGTTGCAGTTTATTTGCAAATGGAGTTGGATAGTGGCTTAACTCCTAGAGAAGCATTTAGAAAAATGCTGAAAACAGTTAAAGGTACTTATGCTTTTCTCGCGCTTTTTAAAGCACAGCCAAATATGATTTTTTGTGCGAAAAATAAGAGTCCTATGGCTCTTGGTTTTGGAGAAAATATATGTATCGGCTCGGATGCGAGTTCCATATCTGTGAATTGTTCTGAAATTTCATATCTCGATGATGAAGAATATGCGGAGGTCACAAAGAATGAAGTAAGAATATTTGATAGCAATTTTAATTTTATTGAAAAGACACGCCAGAAAGTTACCGATGACATCATTAATTCTGGAAAAGGAGAATATTCTCATTACATGATAAAAGAAATTATGGAGCAACCAAGTGCAATTCGAAAAACTTTGATTCGAAATGAAATTCCAGAAGATTTTCTTAAATATACTTCGAGGATTTTAATTTTGGCCTGTGGAACTTCGTATCACGCAGGTTTAGTTGGAAAATACTGGTTTGAAAAATATTTAAAATTGCCAACTCATGTAGAAATTGCTTCGGAATATCGTTATCGTTCTCCAATAATTGAAGACAATACGTTAGTTCTGGTTATAACTCAGTCAGGTGAAACTATCGATACGCTTGAAGCTATGGAATATGTTCGAAAGCATAACAATACGTGTAAGTTGGCGGCTATTACAAATGTTGCGAATAGTGCTATATCACGTTCTGCGGATTTCGTTTTTCATACGGAAGCAGGAGTCGAAATTGGGGTTGCTTCAACAAAGGCATTTACTGCTCAATTAACCGTTTTGGCCAAGTTGGCGTTCAGAAAAAATTCCGATTTATTGGATCATTTACAAAATCTTCCGCAAGCTGCAGAAGATTCTTTGTTATTAAAGTCAGAGATTGATCGTACTGCTGACGAAATAAAAGATCGAGCTAACGCTATTTATATCGGACGTGATAATTTGTACCCGATTGCCCTTGAAGGAGCATTAAAGCTTAAGGAAATTTCTTATATTCATGCAGAAGGATTTGCTGCTGGAGAAATGAAACATGGTCCGATTGCTTTGATTGACGATATAGTTCCAGTAATTTGCCTGTGTCCGTCAGGAGATATGTTCGATAAGATGTTTTCCAATATTCAGATCGCAAGAGCTCGTGGAAAAAATATTATTGTGTTTACGGATTCTATTGGTGCAGCAAGTTTTGATGAATCTGTGAAAAAGGTGATCTTGCCATCGATAAACCAAGAATTGTATCCAATATTATATTCGATTCCTTTGCAGTTACTTGCTTATGCGGTGACTATTCTTAAAGGAGAAGATGTTGATAAACCTAGAAATTTAGCGAAATCAGTTACAGTGGAGTGAAAATATGAGTTCAGATTTGGAATATGCTAAGTCAGTTTTGAAGCAAGAAATTGCTGGGCTTGAGGCGATGTATTGGGCTTTAGATAATAATTTCGTTTCAGCAGTGGAGTTGATGTACAAAAAAAGAGAAGGGCATGTGATAGTTTCTGGTATGGGTAAGCCAGGGCATATCGGAAAAAAGATTTCAGCGACTCTTTCGTCTGTCGGAACTCCATCTTTTTTTCTGCATCCAGCAGAAGCCAGTCATGGCGATCTTGGTGAAATTTCTGAAAAGGATGTGTTACTGATATTATCTCTTTCTGGCAATACTCAGGAATTAATTTCAATGTTGTCTTATGCTAATCGTTTTGGAATTGATATTATCGCAGTTACTGCAAATCCTGATAGCGTTTTAGCGAAGGCTGCAAGTATAGTTATACTAATGCCGAAGATCGATGAAGCTTGTCCTTATAACCTAGCTCCGACAACAACGACTACTATGATGTTGGCGGTCGGGGATGCTTTAGCCTTGTCTTTACTCAAGAAAAAATCTTTTACTCGAGATGATTTTAAAAATTATCATCCAGGAGGAGCTTTAGGGAAGCGTCTTTTGAAGGTTTCGGATTTGATGCATGTTGATACGCCGATTGTAAAAGAAGATGATCTGATGAAAGATGTTTTGATAGAAATGACGAATAAATCTTTTGGGTGTGTTTGTGTTGTCGATAATGAAGGAAAAATTGTCGGAATAATTACTGACGGAGATTTGAGAAGAAAAATTAATTCGAATTTTTTGGAGCAAAAAGCTTTCGAGGTTATGACGTCAAATCCGCAGGTCATACAGGAAGATATGTTTGCACAAGAAGCCACAAAAATTATGAACAAACATTCCATAACAAGCTTATTGGTTGGCAAAGAAGATAAGCCTTGCGGAATTATTCACATACACGATTGTCTGAGAGTGGGTCTTGCTTAGTAGAAAGTGGAAGACACGGGCAGTTTCGGTTTTATTTGTATTTGCAGCGGGGTTTGTATTATACAAAGTGGGCAGATCCCTTGTTGTAGTGCCAAGTGTCATTCATAAAAATGAGCATACTGACATTTCGGGAAAGAATGAGTTTTCTGGTGTTATTTATACATCTTTTGATAAAGATTCTAACAAATTTACGTTAAAATCGTCAAAGATAACAGAAAATGACGAAAAGTCTCTCGATTTCAATAGTATGGTTACGACATTCAAAATTTCTCAGGAAGAAACAGCAACGGTTTTTGCTGATCAAACTCATCTTATTTCTGAAGGATCCAGGCAGTGCAAGATGAAAGGAAATGTAAAACTTTCTACCGAAGAGGGTCTTTTGTTAGAAACTGATGAGTCTTTTATTGATATCGATGATAAAATTGCTCGCGGAGATACTGATATTATTATTACACAAGACGACACAAAGTTTTCTGCGAAAAAATATAAATTCGATATGAACAAGAAGATCATGACTCTCATAAATAATGTGAAAGGGAATCTTGCAAGCGACAGAATATTTGCTGATAAGTTAATCATTGAATTTGAAAAGGCTATCGGAAAAGATTTTAAAAAAGTTCATGCTTTCGGAAATTCTTGTTACAAAACAGACCAATATGACATCAAAGCCAATAAAGAAATTATATATAAAAAGGGATATGCAGAAGCTAGCAGCAAGGTTGATCTGAATTTTGAACAGAATAAAAAACGGTATAGTGTTAATGCTGAAAACCTTGCAATGCATTTAAAAAATAATGCTATAAAAAAAGTAACAGCCGACGGTGATATTATTATCAAAGTAGATAATTCGATTATAATAAAAGGAAATCATGGAATACTAGAGAATGATTTACTTGCTGTTTCTGGTGAT
>JAZLGP010000039.1:0-2026 GCA_045616365.1 Alphaproteobacteria bacterium
CGAGAGAGTATCTATCATAAATGGTAGGTGTTTTTCTTATGCTCATTTTTAGGAAAGGAGTCGCATCTAACCTACATTTCGCAGTTGAAAGTATTTAATTCTATTCCAAATCATCCAAAAATGTTCGATACATCTTCATCCAAGTTTCACCAAGTAACAGAATGGTTCTTTGCTGAAAATCTGTCAATCCTACATAATGTGATTCGTTTTCTCCTGATATAAACCTGCCAACATTTCCAAACATGGAATAGATCCAACGAACTGTTGGATTTTGTACTTCTTTATTAAGTTGGTTTGGTAATGTCTTATTTTCTTTCTTTAACTTTTCTCTGATAATATATTCTGTTGATGAATATACAAACAAACTCGTTACCATTACCATCAAAAGTGCTTCTATTCTTTCCGGTTTTTTGAGAAAAAATGAATCGGCAAAAAATTGAGGATCTTTCAAAAATCTGAATCCTCTTTCTACTCTCTGTTGGGATTTGTAATCAGATAATAACTGAGCAGCAGTCCAATCTGACTCTGTATCATTTGTAACTATTACAAATACCGATTGTTCTTCTTTTGCTAGTATTATTGCATCTTCATCTCTTTCTATAGTCATTTCCACAAAATAGTTATATGAAATTGGTTTACTTTCTGGTGTTCTTTTTCCCCTTTTATATACAGGTTCAATACGTATATTCTGAGATTTTATTTTGATATATTTGAATTTGGTTGCTAGATCATCTGCTTCCTTTTGCGCATCTGGTTCACAACTGAATTTTCTATTGCTAAGTTTTTTTAATTTCCCTTCAACTGATTCGATCTCCTTTTTTACCTTGGATTCAACTGATTTATCAATCCTATTTTGTGATGGTTTGCTTAGTACGCACAAAGCTTTGAATTTAACTCCCGCGTATTCAAAATCCATCAGTTTTCCACTGTAATCCTCTGTTATTTCTTCCAGGTTGTTTTCTTGTTTAACTTTGAGTATAAGTTCTTTTACTGCATTGATTTTGTTAGGTGCACGCGTAATGTATAACAGTTTCTTTCCACCTAAGGTTTGTTTCTCCAATTCCTTTATATTATCCTGCGTGAATAATGCTGCATCTGCCACTAAGTATTTGAAATCTATTGCTTCCTTCAATCCTCTTACTATAGAAAATGAGGTTTGAAAACCTGTATTATCACTTGTATTCCCATCTTGAGGTTTCATATATACTGGGATTCCATTGCTGTCTGTTATCATTTGTAACATTACTTGCAATAATTCCGGATGCGCATCTCGCGAGTAGCCTAATTCTGCTTTTAATGGTGTTTTCCCTTCACTTTTTTCTTCGGTTTCTATTGTCATAAGTACCTGTTCACCGAAGGATGGATCGTTATACTTTTCTCCGTGTAAATGAAACGATGTAGAGTCTAGATGAGTACACCTTACATTTTGTTGTAATTTTTTCATTGATTCAAGAGATAAATCCATAAACAGTTTAGACACATCTGCTTCGTAAAGTTCGTCTAGCAATCTACCAAGAGCATCGTCATTCAAGTAGGAAAGTTCAAAATCTTTCCCAAATAGAGTTTTTACATCAACATTATTAAAAAAAGTTGGTGTTAGGTATAAAGGTTTTGAAACATAGCTCAAAGCATTAACCAACATACAAACAAAAAGCTGACCATAACTTAATTTTTGATTGTTGGAATTTTTGGGAATTCTTTCATCGATAAATTGTTGAATACCTAAATAGTCACAAGTTGATACAACTAAACCATAATGGTCAGTGCTTAAAAAATAGGGTCTTATACTAGCCATAGTTTCAAATATCCTAAAATTAATTTTTAGTATAAGACCATTAAATGAGATCGATTAATAGTATATTTTTTTATCAACAAGATGTGTATCACAATATTTAAACTTAATCGATCGCTTTTTGATCTATGTAAAAACTTTTTTCAACTGCGAAATGTCGGCTGTAATTTATAAAATCGAGTAGGCTGGGAGCACTCCCACGCCTCTCACACCACCGTACGTGCGGAACCGCAT
>JAZLGP010000040.1:0-2270 GCA_045616365.1 Alphaproteobacteria bacterium
GTTGTTGGTCTCGCCGAATAAATCAAGAACATCGTTTAGTTTATAGAATTCAAAATGAAGAGATACAGCTGATGTCTTGTCGATATCACTATACCTAAACAATCAGATCAACTGAACAAAAATTTAGAGAAAAAGAAATAGTTAGGAGTAAAAAATGACAATAAAACAGAATTTAGAAAATAAAGAACAGAAGATATCTCTAATTGCAGCAGGAGTGTTAATTGCAGCATTATTGGGAAAAATAGATTGCACCTACTGTTCTTCTACGAAAGAAGAACCTATTAAACGGACAGGTCCACAACTGATTGAGACGGACGATAATAATCAGCAAAAAGTAGTTCATGAAAAAGAGCGAACAAAACAGAATGCTCATATCTCTGCATTGGGAATAACTCTGAAAAAAACAACAAAATCCGAAATAGCGCATAAATTTTCTATCATCGAAATAGGATATGTAAACGGATTTCCGGGATACGAAGTTGTATGGTTGGATACAAAAAATCTTTCGTTAGGAGATATGAGTATAAAGAAAGCAGGAATAATTGTTAATCCACAAGGAGTAACAGAGCAAATTACTCTCATTTTTAATGGTAAAGTATTCCATAAATTAAATTCGATATTGAGTAAAAAATATCCACTCAAATCTAAAGAAGAACCGTTTGTAGGGGATTGCTCCGCTAGATATGAAACAAAAGATGACGTAGTTTTCCTTGAACAACCTCATATGGGGGGATTTGTAACACATTTGGTATATCTTTCAAAGGAAATGAATGATGTTGCAGAGGCTTATAATCAAAAGGAAAAAAAACAAACACAGCAGGAAATAGAGAATCAGTTGTAAAGAAGTAAATGAGTAAAAAATGACCGAAACAAATCAAAAATTAGTGACTTTTGAAAGTAAAAAGATCAGAAAAGAATGGCATAACGAGAGGTGGTATTTTTCGGTAGTAGATGTTGTATCTGTTCTGATTGAGAAAGATCATCAATCAGCCAGAAAATATTGGAACAAATTAAGTGAACGTCTCAAAAAAGAGGGCGCGAATGAATCGGTGACAAAATGTCACCAACTGAAAATGGTTGCGGCAGACGGAAAGAGATATAAAACTGATGCCGCTGACACTGAGACCATGTTCCGAATAATTCAGTCTATTCCGAGTCCTAAAGCCGAACCAATGAAACAATGGCTTGCAAAGGTCGGATATGAACGTTTGCAGGAGTACGAAAATCCCTCTTTAGCGGTTGATCGAGCACGAAGCTATTACAAAAAGTTGGGACGATCAGATGAATGGATTCAACAGCGCATTTTGGGACAAACAACTCGTAACGAACTCACAAATTACTGGAGCGAACATAAAATTAAAGCAGGCAAGGAATACGCAATTTTAACAGACATTATTCACAAAGAATGGTCAGAAATGACGGTTCAAGAGCATAAAAAATTGAAAAATCTAGATTGCCAAAATCTGCGAGATCATATGACTACCGCCGAACTAGTTTTCACCGCTTTGGCTGAACTGTCCACGAAGCAATTAGCGGAAAAGGATAATGCTATAGGCTTGAAAGAAAACAAAATAGCAGCGAAAGCTGGAGGAAATATCGCTAAAAAAGCTCGTAAGGAGTTAGAACAGCAGACGGGTACGAAAGTGATATCTAGCGATAACTTTCTAAAGAAAAATTCGGAGATAGAGAAAAAGTAGGAATTAAAAATGACCGACAAAGAAGTAGAAATCAAAAATCCGGAAACGACTTACAACAATATCAAGAACGCGATTGTTGATGCACAAAATAGGATCGTTCGAACGGTTAATTCCACTTTGGTGGAGACGTATTGGAAGATCGGCGAGCAGATTTTCAAGGAGTGTGGGGAAGAACGTAATGAATATGGAAAGTATGTGATTAAATATCTTGCTGAACGTCTCACTAAAGAGTTCGGAAAAGGATTTTCTTTTGCTAATTTAAAAAACATGCGACAGTTTTATATAGCTTTCAAAGAAATGGGCTACACAGTGTGTAGCCTATCTTTAAGTTGGTCTCATTATCGTGCAATCATGCGAGTTGAAAACCCTCAAGCTCGAGCGTTCTATGTCGAAGAATGCGCAAAGTGCGGTTGGAGTACTCGTCAGCTGGAAAGGCAGATTCATTCGTTGTTTTACGAAAGATTGTTATCGAGCCATTATGATGAGTCGGTACGGAACGAGATTTACACCCTCGAGCCGAAAAAAGAGGTCAAGCCGACGGATATTCTGAAAAGTACTTATATTTTAGAGTTT
>JAZLGP010000041.1:0-15454 GCA_045616365.1 Alphaproteobacteria bacterium
ACTATTCAAGATAATTTGTTTTTTGAGGAAGGATCCCTTCCTCTTTTTTTGCCGAAATAGCTCAGTTGGTAGAGCAACTGATTCGTAATCAGTAGGTCGGAGGTTCGACTCCTCTTTTCTGCACCATCTTAAATTTTAGCAAAATACAGACTTTAGAGAATCTTAAAAAATCTTGATTTTGTAAATTTTGTTACTAAGTTGTTACTATTTTTCTGTTTGTTACTATATTTGTGTTGTTACAAATTATATTTGATTGTTTAATTATAATTAATTTTTTTTGAAAAAGGGGCTTGTGAAAGTGGTTCGGATTGTTCTTACTTTTTAATAAAACGAGGGTTGTTACTAAATTTGTTACTGAATTCCCTCGTTATACAAGTATTTTTATGTAACTGATTCGTTTTCTAACTTTTTAGCTGGCATCAAATCGAAGTGGAGATAGAAAGGAACCAGTCGGGTTTAGAACTCTGTATGGTCGCTCAACTCTTTTGTAGCCATTCGATATAGTAATTTATTCTTCCTGCCTATCTATTATTGAACAACGCAACTTTGCTTTCATCTCCCCAGATTACTTCGTAGTGCCAGTGTCTTTATTTTCAAGCCGAAGATTTTCCATAACGGTTTCAGAAAACCGCAAATTTAAAGCATCATCGGGCTTTTCTTTAAGTTCTTTAGCATGGCTTAAAAGCTTGGCTACCTGATCAGAAAGATCAGCAAGATCAAATACTTCCAGAGAACTCAGCTCCTTGATATTCATGGTTTTGATAATTGAAATATTTTTCATCCTTAAACTTCCTTTTAAATTATCAATAAACAAGACCTTGTTTTCTGAGCGTAGAAAAGATTGCAAAGTTCGAACTAGGAGATGAAAGTCTCGGCGCAATTCAAAGCGTGAGCAATGAAATATTTCACCCAGCTTGGGTAAATCATCCTGCATCATGAAATGAAAGAACAATCGATACTTGTGAGGAAGACAATTTATTGCTTTTCGAATATCGATCAGATCTTCCAAATGAAACGCAAGATCACATTTCGACTCGACCAAGCGATCTAGAGATCGTCAATGGATACAAGCGAAGCCTTGCGTTTAGCCTAGAGAGATTTCTGAATTAAAGTGACAGCATGTCTAAAAAGCACTTTACGCAAGAAATGATTAAAGCCTCCGTTCTTTTCATTGAATTTACGAAGACATTCAAAAGCGAAACACATAAGTTCCTGCTCGATATCTTCCCAATCAAAGAAAGGAAGGAATTTCTTTAAATACCTTGCGTAAAGTTTAATCTTGCGCACCAGATCATTATTAATGCCATCGTAACGATTCATGTAAATATTTCCTCCGCCCCAAAAACGTCATAAGTATGAAATGAAAGCGTACAGAAATGGATTTCAGTCATGGATTTTAACCTTTCACTTTCTGAAAAGATTTTGAGGAAAAACAATGAGTTATAGGTATCTTACCTTTCATTTCAGAAGTTTTGCATTTCATCTATACGTATCAAAATCACATTATCGTTCAGCCTGTAACCTTTTCGATTTTTAGAGGAAATGAAATCATTCAGAGGAAGACGGCAACGAGATCGTAATCGATGAATCAAAAGAAAAAATTGGTCGTTGGATATATAAAATCCGAACTCGCATTCAAAGCGAGAGCAAATGTTGGAAGTAGAGAGGAAACAGCTACCGAGGGAGGCTTCGTAGTTGTAATGATCTACAAGGATTTTCAATATAGCGAGCTGTTTTGGTATGTCCTTATGATGAGATTTAAGAGAAAACAATTTTAAATCATTGAGGAAAATGCCGTCTTTTTTCTTATACAGCCTGATAGTTTTTTTCGATGAAGTATTAGTCAGAGCAGTTATTTCTTTATCAAAAGGGAGGGTTAAATTCTGTTGAGCAACATTGCTTTCATTTGGAAGTGAAAGGTTAATTTATCAGAACATTCGTTAGCATTGATTTTGTAAGACGTAATTTTGGATTTAGGGAACACAAATCGTTTCTGTTGAAATGTTGCTGAAAAGCTTATCTTAAACGGAGATAAAAAACCGCTACTAGAGGGAGGATGAGACTCAATTTCATCAAGGAAATCAGCAATACTTAAAACAATAAATTCTAAAGATTTAACGAAAAAAATGGAACAAGAGCGAAAACCTGAACATATTTAAGAAATTTAACGAACATTTCTAAAAGAACAGGATGTTTTTTTTTCCTTTCAAATTTACCTCCTATTTGTGAAAAGTCGGGATATTTCGTCCCTCTCATAAAATTTACTGCTGTACGGATTGTGGTTAAATAAAATTTAAGAAGGATTTAATAAAAAATTAACCTTTGTGAGGTGAGCATAAAAATTTTTGAAAAAAGATAAAAAAAAGCGCACAAAATTAGAAATTTCTTGAATATCTATAATAGAGAGGGAAATTTTTCGATCAATGAACATACTAGCATTCGATTTGGGATCATACCTTGGCTATGCAATTTTATCTGATGAAAAGATCATAAGTGGCACGAAGAAACTGAAGAATAAGACCTTTGGAAATAGATTCTCAGAGTTCTTTAAATGGCTGTATCAGATTTTAGATAGCTATGAGATCGAGAAAGTATATTTCGAGAGAGTTCGCCGACACCTGGAAACTGAAGCTGGGCATGTGTACGGAGCATTTGTGTATGTGCTTGCGGCAGTATATGAAGCTCATTAAATACTATATGAAGGTTGTGAAGTGGGGGAAATCGAGAAGTACATTGCGGGACACGGAAGGGCTACGAAAAGTGACGTAGTCAAAAGCGGTGTCAAATCTCGGCTTCAGTCCAGCAGACGATAACGAAGCAGATGCTATCAGTATTTTGCTTCTGGCAATCGCCAAGAAGAAGGGTCAACCATTGAATAAGCATCATGGGCGAAAAATTTTGTATCAAACAAGCTTGGGTCCTCTCTTAAATTTGAGGGCGCGAACAGCATCCCCCCGCGATTTAGCCAGCGACAGAGCTTTTTTAGGGGTTGATCCGGCTCATTACTACGCAAGAATCCTTGAAAACTCAATAAACGAAGGTCTTCGATCATGAACAACACCTCTGAAAATCTCCCCAACATCAATAGTAATCTAAAGTTCAAAACATTCAAGACAGCCGACCTTGTTGAATACGCGAGAAACCCTCGGAAAAACGACGAAGTGGTAGACAAAATAGTTGGCTGTATCAAGGAGTTTTGCTTCAGAATTTCAATTGTCGCCAAGAGTGATGGAACAGTTGTTGACGGATACTTGAGACTCAAAGCCGCGAGAAAATTAGGTCTCGAAGAAGTTACTGTCGTGATAGCTGATGACTTATCAGAGGCACAGATCAAAGTTAATCTCGAACTTTTATCAAAAGGCAAATGGTTTTTACTCTTTTAAAAGAGACACGAAGTTATATATAAATTTTAGATTCAAAAGTGCACTATGTTTTGCTAGAATGGCGACTACGTTTTGGTGAGAGGATTTGTTGTGTTGAAGAATGTTGTATTGGTTGCTGTGTGTTGTTTTCTGGCGGCTTGTTCATCGAGACAGACTGAGGTGTTGTCGGAAGAGACGTTTTTCTTCTCTGATATAGAAAAATCCAAACAAATAGACATTATCAGCGGGACATGTCAAAAGTTGGGATGGAATATAGAAAAGATATCAGAAGAAGGTGTTTCCATAAGTATAAAAGCGAGAGGGATAGAGCTGAGGGCGTCTGTAGTACATCAGGGAAACAGTGTTTATGTCATCAAACCAATGAAGGTTTTGTGTGCTGATTCAAGAAAAAATCAAGCTTACAAAATGTTTGATCGTTATGCCAAGAATCTGAAAAAAAATATAGGCGAAAATGCAATGATGCTTAAAGTATTATCGCGTTAAGTTTTTGTGGACTGTCTATTTCATCTCTTAAAAGGAACAGTCGATTTTCAGGAATCATGTGTTCAATTGGTTATCTTTAGATGACCTGGTGAAGTTACTTAAAGATAATGGAGGTGTTGATTCCTCCGAAGGCGAAGTTATTCGTTATGATAAACTCTCTTGAAGATAACGGATGTGTTAATCCCTCCGAAGGCGAAGTTGTTCGTCACAATAAATTCGTTCTGAGATTCCAAGGGATTCGCCATTATATGTTTCAGCTTGCCTTTTTCATTATCTGGATGGGTGAGGTTTAGGGTGGGAGCATACCAATCGTTGTTCATCATCATGATTGACCATATTGCCTCCAGCGCACCGCAAGCTCCCAGAGTATGTCCTGTGTAACTTTTCAATGAGCTGATGGGGACATCTCTGCCGAATACTTTGCTTGTTGCTGCCGTTTCTGCTCTATCCCCGAAAACTGTTGCGGTGCCGTGGGCATTAATGTATCCGATATCCTGAGATGCCAGTTTCGCATCCTGTAAAGCTTGTTCCATGCATATGGCCATCGTCTTGCTGTTTGGTTGTGTGATATGTGATCCGTCTGTATTATTTGAAAATCCAACGATTTCCGCAAAAATTTGTGCACCCCTTGCCCTTGCGTGTTCATATTCTTCCAAAATTAGAGTTCCCGCTCCTTCACCAATTACCAAACCATCTCTGTTACGGTCGAAAGGAGAAGGAGTTAACTCAGAGGCATCGTTTTTTACGGTTGTTGCGTACAATGTATCAAAAACTGCGACTTGAGTGGGACTGAATTCTTCCGCTCCTCTTGCTATCATTATGTCCTGCAGTCCGTATTTTATTAATTCATAGGAGGATCCTATGGCTAGACTTCCAGATGTACATGCTGTTCCAGTCGGCACGATCCTTCCTGTGGTTTTGAAATGGATGGATAAATTTGCTGCGGTGGTATGAGGCATCATTTTTACGTACGAAAATGAGGTTATAGACCCGACGTCATTATTGCAAATCATTTTCACGAAATCGATATTTGGTTTAATCGACCCAGAAGATGATCCGTACGCGACACCTAGTCTTCCCGAAGTAAGATCAGGCGAATCGAGCAATCCAGCCTGAGACAAAGCTTGCTCTGTGGCGTTAAGAGCAAAAATGGAAACAGGTCCCATGGTTCTGATGACTTTACGACTATAATGATCAGGCATTACGAAATCTGTCACAGGAGCAAACAAATGAGAGTGTAAACCCTTGCAATTTGCCAAATCATCGGAATGTTTTACTGCATTTTTCAAAGTATGAAGTCTCTCCCAAGATTTCTGGACACTGCACCCGAGGGAACTGACTACTCCCATTCCTGTAACAACTACCCTGCGCATTAGATCAGTCCTCCGTTTACAGATATCACCTGTCGAGTTATATATGCAGCGTCTTCCGACAGTAGATACGCAACCAAGCTGGCGACTTCTTTCGGTTGGCCGAGCCTTCTTACGGGAATTGCTTTTTTTATTTCCTCAAGGGGGAGATCCTGTATCATTTCTGTATCGATAATTCCCGGGGCGACACAGTTTACGGTTATTTTATGCTTTGCAAGTTCTACGGCGAGAGCTTTTGTTGCGCCGATTATTCCGGCTTTGCTTGCTGAGTAGTTAACTTGTCCCCTGTTTCCTATTATTCCTGAGACTGAAGAGATGGTAACTATTCTTCCAGGACTTCTACGAGAAACCATAGGCATAACCGCGGTGTGCAGCACGTTGTACAGACCGTCCAAATTAGTGTGAATGACCTTGTTCCATTGTTCTGAAGTCATCAAAGGAAAAGAATTGTCGTCGCAGACGCCGGCATTGCAAACAACTCCGTAGTAAACGCCGTTATTCTTCATGTCATCTTCAATAGCAGAATGAGTTTTTTCGAAATCTGAGATATCGAATGACAAAATGTTTGCTTTTTGTCCGCGTTCTGTGATTTCCCGCAGAGTTTTTTCTGACTCTGTTATGTTTTTATTGCAATGTAAAACTATTTCATATCCGAGGCTCGCAAGATACAGGGCTATTGCCTTACCTATTCCTCTGGAAGAACCCGTTACTAAAACTCTTTTATCGTTCATCAATCACCTTTCTTCGTTGGTTAGTTACAATCTTACTTTTTCCTCTAATTGCCGTCTTTCACTTCGCTTTCTATGAAGTCACTTATGTCTTCAGGCAGATAAACATTTACAATTGCTTTCGAGCAACATTGAGACGTTTCTTTGCAAAACACAGAGCAATCAAACGAAGCCAATCCGTCATCTAAAAACACTTGTTTTACGAATACGGAATAACTTTTGTTCTCGCAAAACTTATCCACATAAATCCCCATTGATCTGGTTCCGACGACAAATCCGACTTTTGGAGCAATTCCTCGTTGTCTTTCGAGAATCCCTGCAAAACAGCCTATGGTCTGAGCCATATATTCCAACGCTACATAAGGCGGCACACCATCTAAGTTCTTGTCGAAAAAAATATCATCCTTGCTGACATTAATGGTTGAAATCAAAGAGCATTCATCTAAATCATAACTTTCTATCGAAGAAATCAATATCATGGGAGCACCATGCGGGAGAACTTCACTCGGAGAATATATCTTGTTTTTCATTTTTGTGTCCGGTCATATATCTGATCTTGCTGAATACACCTTCTGCCATATGTATCCTGTTTATTATGTCTACTACTTCCCTATTATAACGCTTACATTGCTGCCGCCAAAGGCGAAAGAGTTTGAAAGTATGTTTTTTATTTTGGATTTACATGCGGTGGTCGCCAAATTGATTGGTTTCAGTGAACTATCGAATTCTCCGTCATACACGTGAGAAAAAACGACATTATGCTTTAGCATAAGATAACTTAATCCCAACTCAATAGCTCCACTGGCTCCCAGCGTATGCCCCGTCATCGGTTTGGTGGAAGCACAAGGTGTTCTATCTCCGAATATGCGGTACACTGCATTCGCTTCCATTGAATCATTATAGATTGAACCAGTTCCATGCAAATTTATATAGTCAATATCTTTTGCATCGAGTTTTGCATCAGCGAGAGCTCTTTCCATGGATATGACAGCCCCTGCACCGGAGGGATCAGGTGATGTAATATGATAGGCATCTGAACTTTCGCCTATACCTTTTAATTTTATCTCATTGACATCTTCTTCCATATTTTTTTCCATTACGAACAGGGCAGCTCCCTCACCTAAATTGATTCCCTTGCGATTTTTGCTCATGGGAATTGTTTGAGAATCACTTAAAACTTCAAGTGAGTTAAACCCTCTTATCGTAAACTCGCTGAACGCGTCGACACCTCCGACAATTACACAGTCACAAGCTCCCGAAAATATCAAATTTCTTGCAGATTGAAAGGCTTTTGCCGATGATGAACATGCTGTGGAAATTACGAACGCAGGTCCTTCACATCGGATTTTCTTTTTCAAAAAAGTGACAGGGGTTCCCTGACTTATTTGTTCCAATTTAAAATCGGAATCGGAGTAATTCCACTCGGATTTTATGAGATTCTGCATACTGAGCAAAGCTTCGTTAATTCCTGTATTACATCCTCCGATCACTATACCAATGCGATCGTTTGAATACCTTCTCTTTAAAGAATCAATATCAATGCCCTCTATTGCTCTACTCAAAAGAGCGTTACATCTCAACGTGTCATCAGGAAGTTCATCTGTAACATAGCCAAAAACCGTTTTGCACGATGAAAAACTCACTGACTTCATTCCTCCGAGATAAGAGGCCATCCCGTTTTTTACAATCTCATCGGAAGTGCTTCCCAATGCACAAATCATACTCAAATCAGTTAAGATTATCGACATTTAATACCTGACATTTTTCTAAAACATCCACCCTATCGAAGGAACAGATATCAAAAAAAAGTATATTTTTCAAGAGATTTTAGAGAAAAGAACGGGAAAGTATTTTCGTAAATTTACCCAAAATGATAAAATGTAAGTTGCATTTTCCCGTTTTTTATATCAGACTATCGCCTATCGAGAGAGGTAAGGGAATTTTTGGCGATGAAAGCTTATGTACATAATCAAAGGGTTTGTGAAGGAATGGAGTATGTGGACATTTCCTTTATTCCTGCTTCGCTGAGACGAAGATTATCTCAAATAGAGAAAGTAGCTTTGTGCCTTTTAAACGGTTCTGCAGATCAACAAGGAAAGTTTCGAAGCGTTTTTGCTTCTCGTTGGGGAGAATGGCAGAGGATATCAAAGCTCATATTACAGGTATGTGATGAAGAAGAGATGTCTCCCTGGGGATTCAGCACTTCTGTTCATAATGCTACTGTCGGTCTATTTTCTCTGATCAGGAAAAACAAGGAAAGTTATACAACCGTCGCAGCTGATGAACAAACATTAGAAATGGGCATATTGGAAACATTAACAACAGAATATCCGGCGTTGTTTGTTTTTGCAGAAGAGGATTGTCCAAAAATATATGAATCGAAAATGAAAAATCCGCAAAAATCTTGTGGTGTTTCATTTTTTCTATCTCAAGAGAAATCTGATTTTCAGATTGAAATAAATTTTATAAAAAATAAAACCAGTATCCCTCTTGCTTTTGAAACAGTAAAACAGTTTTTACTGAATGAATTATCAGAGGTAAAAGCAGCGAACTTTACGCTAAGAAGAATATAATGAAATATATAAGATCTTTCATCTGTGCGTTATTTTTCGGAGGATTTGGTCTTGGTGGTTTAATACTTGGGACAGTCATTTTTCCGATTATATGCTTTTTATATTCTAGAAATAGTCAGCGGGAAATTATGATAAATACCGTGCGTTATTCATGGAGATTTTTTGTAAAAATCGCTTATATTTTTCGATTGTTCAGTGTTGATTACGACAATATTAGGAATCTTTTGAATACATCTGGTTCTATAATCGTTTGTAATCATCCATCGTTAATTGATGTAGTTATTTTGATTTCTTTGTTTAGAAATACTGTTTGTATAGTAAAAGGAGAACTAGCGAATAATTTTTTCATAAAACGTATAGTTAGTTCCGTTTTTCTGATTAACAATGAAAATGTATCGCGAATTATGGCAAAATCAGAGGAGCTTTTAAATTGTGGGTACAATATTGTCATATTTCCGGAAGGAACAAGGACAAATAAGGAGTCGTATTTTAGATTGCACCGCATATTTGCGCAGATATCTCTCAGAACAAATAAACCAATATTAATGCTGAAAATGCGGCAATCATTTCCGATATTGGGCAAGCACCAAAAATGGTATCAAATCGGAGACAGGATGTGTAAGTATTCAATATTTTTCTGCGGATATATTAACCCAAATGATTACCATGGGAAGAATATACGCACGAGCGCAAAAGATATGGTAGATCGGTTTCAAAAAGTTTTATTGCACAGTTGATTTTTCGAGTTGAGGTGGCTAAAATACGCTTGGGTGGTTTGGGGTATCTCTTAGCGAATGAGGTGTTCTGAGTCGTGATTTAGGGTGCGGATATATGAAAAGGTTGGAACTGGAAGCGAAGATAAAGGGTATTGTCCTCAGTGCGTTGAATTTGGCGGAGTTGGGGATCTCTGATGTCAGTGTCGATACTCCGTTGTTCGATGGTGGAATCGGTCTCGACTCCATAGATGCTTTGGAGTTAGGTATTGCGTTGAAAAGGGAATTCGATTTGGAATTCAAGAGCGGACAAAATAAGGAACATTTTTATTCGATTAGATCGCTGACGGATTTTGTCGCTGCGAATAAGGGAATCGTTTTGGAGTAATAATGAAGAAATCTCGAGAAGAAATTTTTGATATTGTTTACGATATTTTGGTGAAAGATTTTGAATGTTCTCGTGAGGACTTGAAACCTGAAACCAGGTTGTTTGAAGATCTTGATTTAGATAGCATAGACGCGGTCGATTTTCTTGTGAGATTGCAAAAATTGACTGAGAAAAGAGTGAATCCTGAAGATTTTAAAAAGATTCGAACTTTGGATGACTTAGTAAATGTTATCGAGAAAATTGTTAATGAATAGATGCTGTTCTTGTTTAAAGATTTTAGGCGTTGTGTTCGGTGTTGCATATCCCTTCGTGATTTTTTGTATGTTAGAGAGAGGAGTTTCTTTTCGTTTGCTAGGAGTGCTTATTGCTTTATTTGCAGTGTGTAGTTTCTTGGGATACGGGAAAAAGTATGTAGCCATTTTAGGAATGTCTCTATCTCTGTTTTTGATTAGTTTTGAAAACGTTTTGTTTCTTAAGATCTATCCTGTGATAATGAACTTTTTTGTAGCGATTACATTCATTCTTTCTTTGGGAAAACAGCAACCGATAATAGAGCAGTTCGCTCTGAAGATGGGATATTCTATAGATGAGCAGGGAAGGAGATATGCAAGGAAGTCCACCATCGCTTGGAGTATTTTTTTATTTTGTAATTTCGTGGCATCTTTCGTAACTCTCTTTTTATCGTTGCGAATATGGACGCTGTATAATGGGCTGATTTCCTATGTTCTGATAGGGATTGCTTTTATTATTGAATTTTTTTCACATCGACAACAGGTTGCTAAATGTTGATAGATCCTAGCCAGTTGTTTCTTTCTCGTGGAGATCTTGATGATGAAGATAATGTTGCATTTTGCAGCGATGATCGAAAAATTATGTTTTCAGAGTTTAAGTCAGATGTTGCTAGTCACGCAGCATTTTTTCAGAGGATTCCCGAGGATAAAATATCCCTTTTTATTCAGGATGATATGTATTTGTTTTCGGTTTTGTTTTTTGCTCTGATTCAAGCAGAGAAGCATGTTGTTTTGCCGGTATCCAAGAAACAAATGGAAAATACTACTGAGTTGAAAAAAATTCCGTTGATATCAGATTGTCATTTTTCGAGTGGTTTCAATTTGATACAGATGCCTGAAAAACTCGATGACGCGAAATTTGATTTTCGACCGATGGAGAATGAAAAAATTTCTTTTTTTACATCGGGAAGTACATCGACACCAAAAAAAATCACGAAATCCGTAAAGACTTTGTTTGCAGAGGTGAGAAATATTTACAATACTCAGCACCATTTGGTCAATGAAAATGTTACGGTAGTTGCGACTATTCAACCTTTTCATATGTACGGAATGTTATGGCGATTTTTGTTTCCACTGTCTGCGGGAATTCCTGTAGATTTAAATTTGATTGTTTCTCTGGAGGATTTACAACATAGGCAGCGCATATACAAGCAACTCTTGTTTCTCTCTGTTCCGTCCTTCATGAATAGATTGGTGAAGTATGCGGATCTCTACGATTTTTCGAAGGGAAATGTTAAAGGAATTTTTTCGTCAGGTAGTTTGTTGTCAAATGAGACATCTGAGGGGATGCGAAGGATATTTTCAGTTAGTCCTACCGAAATATTCGGGTCGACTGAGACGGGAGGAGTTGCGATGCGTCAGCAGTGCAATGGACCACAATGGAATGCTTTTGATCCAGTAAAAATCAAACAAGATGCCGATGGATGTTTAAAGGTTTTTTCCTCTTTTATTGAAGATAGATGTTTTAAAATGCAAGATGCCGTTCAGATGGAAAACCGAGGGGGGTATCCAGAATCAGACCCTAGGCGTTTTATTCTTCTCGGGCGACGTGACAGATTGGTGAAAATTTCGGAAAAAAGGATTTCTCTTCCGGAAATGGAGGCCAGATACGAGTCGCACGAGTTTATAGAACAGGCCTATATCGTTTTGATGACTCAAGAAAAATTGGGTATTTTGCTGGTACTGACAGAAAAAGGAAAAGAGTTTTTAAAATCGCGTACCTTTGCGGAGTTTTTTTCGTTAATGCATCAATATATGATCAAATTTTTCGATAATTCTGCGATTCCTCGAAAGTTGAAAATTTCAACAGAGATACCTTGCAATTCTCAGGGAAAAATTAAAAAGGATGAAGTTATATCCATGCTGGAGTCGAAAATGCATGAACCAATTGTAGAGAATGCCAGGTTTTCAGAGGATATTTTTTCTGCTGATTTAACTTTTGTTAGGGATAGCCCATATTTTAAGGGACATTTTCCAGATATTTCTATCTTGCCGGGTGTAGCGCAAATATATTTTGCGGCTTATTTTATAAAAAAAATTTGGAGAATTGATGTGTCTTCCTTCTCATTAAAAAGGGTTAAATTTTCGAGAATTATATTTCCGAATGCAACTGTTAAGTTTGTTATTCATAGAAGTAAGCAAGGTTTTACTTATTCGTTCGGAGAGAATTTTAGCAGTGGAATTTTTGTAATTAATGAAAATAAGCGAGATTAAGTGTATAGACCGATAATCGTTGTACCTTTCTATAATCATTTTGAGCAGTTTCTTTCATTTTATCCTTTAGTGAAGAGAGAAGGGATACCTATGATTATAATTAATGATGGCAGCGATTGTGAACAAAGTCGGAAAATTTCGAAATTATGTAGGTTACACGGTTTTTTTTATATCGAAAATGATGAAAACAGGGGAAAAGGATACAGCGTGATATCTGCATTAAATTGGGCTTTCAACAGTGGCTTTTCGCATGCGCTTCAGATCGATGCAGACGGGCAGCATTGTGCAGATGATATAGATATTTTTATAAAAATATCTCAAGAAAACCCAGAGGCGATAATTTGCGGAAATCCTGTTTACGACGTATCAGTGCCGAAATCCAGATTGAAAGGACGGGAAATAACAAAATTTTGGGTAAAGTTGGAAACTTGCGATGTTGATATAGGAGACAGTCTTTGCGGATTCAGAGTTTATCCTTTACCGAGGATTAAGCCTTTTCTAAGCTCGTTAAAATTTATGCGGATGGGATTTGATACAGAAAGTATAGTAAAATTCGTATGGAGTGGCATAAAAGTGATCAATGTTCCGACAAAAGTTACATACCCAAAGGATGGGCTATCTCATTTTCGTATAATTTATGATAATCTCTTTTTGATATTGCTTCATACTTATTTGTGTAGTCTGTTGATGGTGGGTTTTGTTAAAAGAGTGATGAGGAAATGCAGGATATTTTAGATTTTAATATTCCATTTTATGATGTTGATTCCATGCGGGTAGTTTGGCACGGAAACTACGTGAAATACATGGAAAATGGTCGCTGTGCATTTCTGCACAAGAGAGGAATGCCGTACGACCAGATGGAAGAAAGCGGATATCTTTTTCCTGTCATCGGTATTCAGATAAAGTATATCAGACCGTGTAGGTTCGGACAGAAAGTTCGTTTAATTACAGAATTGGAACCGAACGACAACGTATTAGCGTTCAAATACACTTTGTTGGATCTGAATACCGGACAAAAATTAATGAAGGGGGAAACGAGACAAATGGCTGTCGATAGAGATACTGGGGAGTCGAGTTTCGTTTTACCGGATTTCATGTTGCGCAAGCTGAAAGGTGAAGTGTGAAAAAGACGGTATGCTTTTTTTTATTCTTGTTTTACTTGGGATCTGCCAATGCGGTGACTCAGGAAGATTTCAAGAAGTTTTTGAAAAATTTGGATGTAGTATCTGTGGATATAGATCAAACAAGATACGTACATGCTTTGGATAAATTTTTTACGAGCAAATCCCAAGCGGAATTTAATAAAGAAAAAGGTACGGTAAAATGGAATGGTGCCGAGGGTAGTTCATTTGTTTCATCTAAAACAGTCTATACAGTACATGATGGAGGAGGAAAAACTCTGTCGGATTTACCTTATTTTTCCGATATCAAAGAAATTATTGATGAAGTGTTGGCTGGAAATATTGATGCACTCGAGGATGTGTTTGACGTAACTTATTCGACAAAGATGATTCTGGTTCCGACGATATCGGAGATATCCGACATAATTCTTAAAATTTTTGTAGATTTAGATGAGAACCATATGAATTCCATTGAGATGTATTATAGAAATGGAGATAAAGTTATTCTGAATTTCCATCATAGAAAAATCGATATGGGAAAAAAAGTTATCTCGAATTCCCATCATCGGAAGAAAGGCAATGAAGATATCGCAGAAAAACGCTAGAATTTTTGTTCTGTTTATATTTTTTGTTTGTTCATTTATTCCGTTTTTTTCTGATACAAAAATAGAAACGAGTTTGTTGTCGCTCATAAGTGATGAAAACACTCCTTTGAAAAAGATTTTGGAGAAGAATTCGAATTCGATACAAATTATATTCGAAAGTATAGATAAAAAACAGGCTATTGCGACGGCGGAGAAATTTTTTAAGCAAATTAACCCTAATGATTTTGAAAATATTCGTTTTAAAATAACATCTGAAGACAGGCAAAAGTTGATTGATACTTTTGTAACACATCGGAGCAGTCTTGTTTGTTCTGAAGATCGCAACTTATTGGAATGTGGCCGGTTTTCGGATATTCAAGAGAATGCGTACAGACATATTACTGCGGACATAGTTCCTTCAATCATAAATTTCGAGAAGGATCCGTTTTTTCTCTTATCAAATTACCTCAGAGAAATACTTTCGAATCAAAGTAAATGGAAGATCAATAATGGTTTCGTGGGGACAAGGAAAAATTCGAAGCACTATATCTTGGTTACCTTGACATTGAAAAAGTTTTCGCCGGAAATTGTCAGATCACTTCAAGAGACCTCAGAAAAATTGATGGTTACTGAATATCTGACGGAAGCAGAAATTAAGGGTAACACGAAGATTTTTCTTTCAGGTCCTCCGATACATTCCGCAATAGAGATGCAAAAAAGTATAAATCAGATAAATTATTTTTCCGCGATTTCCGTAATTTTTTCGATTGCTTTATTATACATACTGTTACGAAAATTTTGGTATATCATTCCCGTCGCAATTAATATGGTATCGGCGTTTTTTA
The DNA here is from genome assembly GCA_045616365.1 of Alphaproteobacteria bacterium. GTDB lineage: Bacteria > Pseudomonadota > Alphaproteobacteria > UBA3830 > UBA3830 > UBA3830. Next base: position 14,693 of record JAZLGP010000041.1, read on the forward strand.
TCGGATATTGTGGATTGCAATTCTTTTCCAAAATTCACGTAATAACTTTTATATTTGCGACCTCTTTGATCGGACTTTCCATAGACTATTCGTTTCATTTTTTGAGTACTCCGAAACGAGTTCGCTCCAAACTTGTAAAGAGCATGTTTCAAGCGTATGCTACGACTTGTATTTGTTTCCTGCCTTTATTTTTTTCTAATTTATCCCTATTAAGACAGGTCGCTACCTTTACGGTTTTGGGGTTAACTACGGTTTTTGTTAACACCGTCGTTTTCTATCCGCTTTTAGAGGCAAGAAAATGTCCGAATAATATTCGGCTGCCAAAGCTATCGAGAAAGCTTTATTTTATCGCATTGATATTTACTGTCATCGGAATCAGTGGATCGAATTTTCACACGAATATAATGGATCTGTACAAACCGAATGATGCAACAATTGAGGCAGATAAATTGTTTTTGGATTTATCGGGTAAAGCTAAATCGAAGTTTTTGTTGATAACCGCAAACAACATAGAAGAGGCACTTCAAAAAGAAGAAAAAATAAGACAAAAAGCCGAATTTTTTGGCGTGTCTACCATTGTACCATCGGTAAAAAGACAAAAATCGAATCAGAAAATGATTGAGAAGCTTTTCGCGAAACAAATTAACGTCCTGAAGAAAAAATTAAATTCAACTCAAGAAATTTCTTTTGAAAAAACTCCCGTTCTGTTGCCTGAAGACGTCCGGGAATTGACGGATCCGTTCATTATAAAAGGATATCAAC
>JAZLGP010000042.1:0-27580 GCA_045616365.1 Alphaproteobacteria bacterium
TTACCATGGTCAACGTGAGCGATAATAGCTAAATTTCTAAGTTCTTTACTCAATGTATACTCCTCAAGATAAAAACGAGGAAGTATATCATAAAAAAGGAAGATGAGCTAAGCAATTGTAGAAAAACCTGATAAATATTTAGATAAAAATCGGCGAAAGCCATACAGATCAATCCGTATCTTTGTAATCAGAGTCCGTAATTGCATCAGAAAGTAACGACTTTCGCCATATTATGTTAGTTTTTTACAGCGTTTCGTTTTGCTTTTCTTTTTCTATGCTTTCGTTTACTTTTTTTGCTCACTTTCTTGGATTTCTTCTCATCAACAGTATTTTCTTCTGAGTCATTTTGAAAACTCTGCTCGGTAACAATATTTTCGTTTGAGTTTTCGTCTTCATTCTCATTCTGTTCAAACACTTTAGCACGAGATTTTACAAAGTTTCCTTTTTCAAATTTGTGAGGTCTTTTTGTAAATTCGATTTCCTCTGAGTTTTCTTTTGTTTTCTGTTCCCAAAATTTGATTTTTTGTTTTACATTGGAATCGGTTGATTTTTCTTCTTCCGATTCCTCTTGTTCTTCGAAATTTTTGCGTAAGTTTTTTACATGACCTTTTTTTATTCTAGAATCTTTCATTCTTTGTTCGTAACTGCTATCTACGTCTGTTTCTTCCTGATCGTTATAGCTATCGCGAACATAATCTCTTGCCAATACATCAGTTCCGTACAACAGAGTCAATACTGTGCATGCACTTAAAAATCTTACAGTCATTTTAATTTCCTTTCCTTCATAGTCTTTCCTTTTATGTTAACATTGGTTAGTTAATTTTTTATTAAAAACTGAGAAAAATACATGTAAATAAAAATTTGCGAACATATCAGAAATAATAAAATAAAAAATTCGAAGATATCATGATGATATTTATTTTTCTAAAATTTTTTTTAACTTGTTTTGTATTGTAAACTCTGTTTGAGTGTCTACAATGTCTGCGATGGTAATGAGGGGTTATAATTTATGCAAAAAATATTACAAGTAATTTCATTGGCTTGCTTTTCTCTCAGTTGTTATTCGTTGGATACAGACGACTGTTTTTTAAAAGTGTCAAAGGGAGTATATGTGCAATATCATAGTGAACCGGCATTGGGTAATAGAAAAGTAAAAATCAGTCGATTTACTTCTACTTACGTTAAAACTTATGGAGAAACTGAACCATCTTCTGTATGGAATATGCAAACGATAAATTATACTGCAAGTAACGTAAATTTATTCAAGGATTATGATAATAATTGTTGCATAGATATATACGAGTCTTTTAGCAATCCAAACAAATGTCGAATAGTCGGTATAAACGGTAAAAACATTCATATTGGTCCTCATTGCTTTTCCATTTATGATGTGTCGAATAAAGAAAAGAGCTTTGTTCAAGATGAACCTCGACTGATTTTTTTGGATAACAGTGGACTGTATATAGTTTCCGCTCAAAAAAATTCAATAGACAAGATTATTGATACGTATAGACGGGAAAAATCATTCGAATTTCAAAATCCAGTCATTGAAATATCCGCGATTTATGGAAATAGAACAATAAATGGAAAAGCTATTACTGCTGATGATTTTTTAGATGAAAGCTTTTCTTTTCAACCTTCTTGTTCAGAGTTTCCAAATACTCGATTAGGTAAAACATTTTTTTTAAATTGTTCGTTTAAAACGCCTATGATTATCGGGTTACTTTTCGGTCCAGTTACAAAATTATATCCGGCTTTGCAACAAATTGAACAAATCTCCGCGGTGAAATTAACAAGTCCTCCACCAAGTGAAAAATCTGTAATAAAACGTATTTCCGAGATACTAGGATTAGAAGCTATTTCTGACATGCTAGTAATAAGAGATGGGAAGGTGTATTTGGTAGATGTTGCACAGGCAGTGCTTAGAGGAGAAATTCCGGGTATTACGTGGAGCGTGGATGATGTAGCTCAATTTTATGACTATGCAAATGCTTTACAGAATTTTATTCCTTTGATAGATCAAAAACTTCAGTGGGCGAACCGCGTTCAAGCTTGTCTAAATATAGATTTATTGGTAAAAACCGGAATGATAAAGGAATATCTATTTGATACATCTATGCAAGCCTTAACAAATCGTCAACAAATTGCTATGCAGATGTGGGAGGATATTTAAGATTCAATAAGTTAATTTTTCTCGGAAAAGTTCACAAAGGATAATAAGTTTGCTGTATTAGCTTTTTGCGATGAGTAATTTGTTTTATTGGCAGTGTAAAGATTTGAAAAGGAGGTAATGATGAGATTTGTTTTGTTGAAAGTCTATTTTTCGGCACTATTAACGTTTGGATGGTATTCTTTTGCAATGTCCGCTGACGATTTTTTCAGGGAAAATTATGGAAAGTCATCCAATTTATCTGAAATTCTAGAGTTAGAATTAAATATTCAAGATTTGCATGGTCTTCAAAAGCTAATTCCTTTATGTCCGAAATTGAATAGGCTGAATATTCGAGGAAGTATTGGAAAAAACAAGCAAAAGCTCAATGAATTAACTAAACTATTATCGAAAACACCTAATCTTCGGGAATTACGTCTTATCGGGAATAAATTAAGAAAATTTCCTCACTCGATATTAACTCTGCAAAAGTTAGAGATTTTGTATTTATCTGAAAATAAATTAATGGGGCTTCCATCGGATTTTTCAGATTTGAGAAATCTGCAACAGTTGTTTTTAGATAGAAATGAATTTCAGGTTTTTCCTGAATCTGTATGTAAGTTAAAAAACTTGCATAAACTCTGGATGACCGATAACCAAATAACTGCTTTGCCTTATGCGTTATGGGCGATTCCGGGATTGAGAGAAATTGCTTTGGACAGATATTTGGTTCCCCTCGTGCCTAGATTATCTATATCAAATGAACCAACAAAAAATTCCGTAATAAATTGCTTATTGGCGTGGAAAAACCATGCCAAACTAAGTAATGCTCAGATAGAGTCGATAATAAGTAATGATTGTATGCCAAAAAAAATCACCGTATATGGAGAAGATGAATACAAATGGACAGACCAAGATGGATGGATCGCAGCACGACAACCTGCTTATTCTAATATTGCACTCATATCTTTACGGGAAGCCTTTCCTTCTATTTCTCTGTTAAATAGTGTAGCGGTGAATCCAAGAACGAATTTGTTACATTTTTCGGCTTCTCAGGGATACACAAAAAGAGTGAAATGGTTAATTAGTCACGGTGCTGAAGTTGATTTTTGCAATAATGTCGGATGGACGCCTTTGATGTTTGCTGCTAAAGCTGGTCATTTAAATATCGTTCAGTATTTATTCAAAAAAGGAGCGGATGTGAATGCAAATAGAGAAAATAGTATTACTCCGTTGCTTCTTACGTATGGATGTAGGCATTTTGATATTGCTGAATGGCTTATTGATCATGGTGCAGAAATTAATACAGCAACCAAAGAAGGATTAACTCCGTTAATGTTTGCTGCTCAATTTGGAAATGCAAAAGTTGTAGAATACTTAATTGGGCGAGGTGCTAATGTAAATGCCATAAATGATCATGGATTGATGCCGATAAATTTTGCAATATTATCTGGAAATTTTGAGGTGGTTAGATTGTTAACTCAACATGGTACTAATCTTAATTTACAAAAAAAAGAAGATAAGCGTCCTCTGTTTACCGCAATAAAAAAAGCAAATTCGAAAATTATAAAATATCTGATTGAACAAGGAGCCAACGTCGATATTCGAAACAGTTTTGGATGGACACCATTGATGTCAACTACTACGACAGGTCAATTTGAGATTGTAAAATATTTAGTTGAACAGAAAAAAGTCGATATAGAGGCACGAGAAAATCGTGGATTTACTGCTTTGATGTTTGCTGTTACATCAAGAAATTTGGATATGGTTGAATATTTGGCTGCTCAGGGGGCAGATCTAAATGCAAGAGAAAATTACGGATTAACGCCATTATTTTTGGCCGCTTCATCAGGATGTTTGGATATCGTAAAATTCCTGGTTAATCATGGTGCGGATATTAACGCAGCTACTGATGAAGGGGAAAGTTCTTTGCATATTTCCGTTCGTGGGTTGTGTCATGATATTACAAAATATCTAATAGATAATGGCTCCGATGTGAATGCAAAAACAAGTAATGGATTGACTCCATTATATATCGCGGCTAATCAAGGGTGTTTAGATATCGTAAAATATTTGATAGAGCATGGAGCTGATGTAAATATTTCTATGAATGAAGGAGTAACTCCTCTGATAGTTGCTATAGTTGGTGAATATTTGGAAATAGTAGAGTATTTGCTTAAACAAGGTGCAAATATAAATGTCAAAATGGTCGATGGATTAATTGATGAATGGACCCCCTTAACATTTGCTGTAGCAAAAGGAAATCTCGATATTGTAAAAACCTTGATTAGGTGCGGCGCTGATGCAAGAGTAAAAATCCAGGAAAGATCTTTATTAGAGATTGCTAGTTTACATCAATATCGTGATATAATTGCTTTCCTCAAAAATTATATTCATTGAAATTTATTTCATGAACTTATTGGGGTGATTGAAAAAATTTATTTACTTTTTATTAACTTTGCAATGATAGACCTTAATAAAGAATAAATATTAAGGATTCATTATGCAGGCGAGTTTATTTAAGAGAAATGCGGTGTTGGTAGAACAAAATCCTATACATTGTCGACTCTACAGTGATTTGCTTGAGGCTAACGGATTCGATGTATATGTTGCAAAATCTGTGATGGATGCTCTTGTGAAAATTCGAGAAAAAGCCCAGGATCTGATTCTGGTTAATACGGAAATAGTTGAAGAAAAATTTATGCAAAAATTCATAAATAACATAAAAGAAGAAGTCTCAAAAAATGTTCCGATTATAGGAATATCTATTTATGGAGAAGGAAAAAAGAAAAATATTGCAAAAATTGTAGATAGTTTCTTAACAAAGCCCTTTTCTATTGATATTCTAACAGAGTCAATCGATAATTGTATAGAAAAAAGAGATGATACCGAGAGTTTTAATTATCAATGAGAGTAAATTAGATCTTAGTCGTGTTACAAAGTGTTTGGAGAACAATTTTTCTCGGGTAACTGAATCCAGATCGATAGAAGATACTCTCAAGGTTGTAGGACAAACTCATTTGGACTTGGTTTTATTGGCATTAGATGATTCAAAGAACATTTGTTTAGATTTTCTTTCTGTTCTTCGTTTAACTCTCGGAGTAACTCCTTTAATAGGAATTGCCGATAAATGTTCACAAAAGGTCTTTCCTATTTTTTCAAATAATGGAGTTGATGACATCATATATTCAGATATCTCTGAAGATGATTTGTTCAGAAAGGCGCGGGCTTTGTCTGGAGCAAAAGAAAAGATATATAGTTCATTTCTGGTTAAAGATGCATTAAGAAAACAGAAAAACAAAAAAGTAACAATATTTTCAGAAGATAAACTGGATTTGTTTGATGCAAATTTTTTGACAGGAGAAACTGTCATTAATTTTCTGAAAGAAAGCAGTGATTTATCGAAATATTCTTCAACAGATGTCTTTTTGATAGATTCGAATCTCAAAAATATCGAGCAGTTATGTGCTGATTTGAAATTATCTCGAGTACATCGTTACAAACCTATTCTTTTAGTTACAGATAAAGATAATAAAGAAAAATCTCTGTCTATATATCGAAAAAATGTCGGAGTGTTGGATATTATTGATACGAATACTCATTCGTCAATAATTTCTTGCATGGTAAATGCGCATATAAAATACAAAAGATTGCTTGATGAATTTTATCGAGAAATAAAAAGAAATATTTACATGTCGTCGGTGGATGCAATCACTTCAGTTTATAATCGAAGTTTTCTGGAGGATTATATTTCTAAACGAGATGAGGCACTGAATCATTCAGCAGTTTTGATGATAGATTTAGATAAATTTAAAGAAATTAATGATAAATATGGACATAGTTTTGCTGATAAAGTTCTTAAAGAAATAGTTACACATATAAAGTCGTATATAAGGTTATCAGATTTCATGGCTCGATATGGGGGCGATGAATTTTTAGTGTTTATGAGAAATGTTTCTCGGGCAGAAATTGAAAAAATCTCAGATCGATTGGTGCGTAGCGTGGAAAATAAATTGTTTAATGGAATTCGTTGTACTATAAGTATCGGAGCTTGTTACGTTGGAAAAGAAAACGTTAAACTCCGTGAAGCAATTTATATCGCTGATAGCTTTATGTATATTTCAAAAAAATCGGGCGGGAATTCTGTTTATTTCTGCTAATTGTCTTTGCAGAAGTTTCTTTCGCATTGAAACCAACTGAAGATAGCCTCTTAAGGATTATAGTGTTATAATCACTTGTTTTTATGGTGATACATGGCATCTAAGAAGGCGACGATATTTTTTTCGTTCTTTATTTGTGTAGCGGGAACGATTCTTTTTTATCTGAAATATTCTGTTATGGATATTGAAGATCGCATATACAAAGCGAAAAGGGAATTAAAAATCGAAAGAGCGAATAGTCATATTTTGAAAGCAGAATGGAAAGCTCTGACGACTCCAGAAAGAGTGCAACGATTGGCGATGAGACATCTGAAGATGCAACAAATCAATCCACATCAACTTAAGGAATATGATTCGTCGATTTTTCATAATGATTCCAAAAAACAAAACACGAAAAAGTTATCGAAAATTATTGCGGAGATGGTAGCTAAATCAAAGTCGGAGGATTAGGTGTACGAAAATTTCGGCCATAATTTATATTCTCTCTCTTATCGTGCATTAAAAATCGCAAAAAAAAGAACTTTCGTAGTGATTAGTGTTTTCATTTTGGCTTTTTTTGTTTTACTTGTTCGATTGGCACAGGTTATGGTTTTTAGCGGAAGTGATGACGAAAATTCTCTTTATATGAATGCTCCTGCAATTGCGTTTCGCGCTGATATTGTTGATCGAAATAATTCAATTATTGCAACTAGTTTGCCGACGGTTTCTCTTTATGCTTGTCCTCATGAAATGATTGATTTCAATGAAGCAGCAGAAAAAACTAGTTCTATTTTTGAGGATATAAAAAAAGATAAATTTTTGAGCAGACTGAAAAAAGCAAAAAAATTTTTGTGGGTGAAGAGAAATTTGTCTCCGCAACAGGAGCAAGAAATTTTGAACCAAGGTATTCCCGGATTTCACTTTTTGAAAACAGAAAAACGAGTTTATCCAGATAAAAATTTACTATCTCATGTGATTGGCGGAACTGATATTGATAATAACGGTATTGCTGGAATAGAAAAAGTTTTCGATGAAGCATTAAAGTCATCAACTCAACCGATTGCTCTTTCAATTGATATGAATATTCAGCATGCGGTTCATGATGAATTACAAAAAGCGGTAACTGAATTTCGCGCAAAGGGTGGTGCCGCAATCGTTATGAAGATCAGAACAGGAGAAATTTTTTCACTGGTGTCGTTACCTGATTTTGATCCGAACAGAAATCTAAATCCAAATTCCAGAGAGCGTTTTAACATGGCAACTTCGTCCGCGATTGAACCGGGATCGAGTGCAAAAATTTTTAATACGGCGATGGCTTTGGAAACGAAAAAAATTACACCGTTTTCTCAATATGATGCGAGATTTCCGATTAAAATCGGACGTTTTACAATTCACGATTTTCATGGTCGAGGAACTTTTCTGAGTGTTGAAGAAATTTTAAAATATTCTTCCAATATTGGTTCTGCCAAAATTGCTTTAGATGTTGGTCGGAAGTATCAAAGAGAGTTTTTTGAAAAAATTGGACTTTTAGATACAGTTGCATGCGAATTAGTGGAAACTCAAAAGCCTCTTTATCCGAAAAATTGGAGTGAAATAAGTTCGATGACTATCGCGTTTGGTCACGGAATTGCTCTCAGTCCCTTGCATTTGATCACGGTTGTTTCTGGAATGTTGAATGGAGGAATGAAAAACAATCCAACGCTTTTGAAAAAAAATGCAAATGTGTTAGGTGAAAGAATTATTTCCGAAAAAACATCAAAACAAATTGCGATTTTGATGCGATTAAATGTTACGGAAGGTGCGAATAAAAAAGCGGAAGTAAAAGGATATAATGTTGGAGGGAAATCTGGGACGGCAGAAAAATTAAATCGAGGAAGATATTCCAAGACAGCAAATTATACAGGATTTATTGGTGCATTTCCTATGCCGAATCCGGAATATTCAGTATACGTAGTTTTGGATGAACCTCAAGCAACGGCAAAAACACATGGTTTTCGTACAGCAGGATGGATTGCAGCTCCGACAGCAGCAAAAATTATTCAAAGAATTGGTCCGATGTTAAACGTGATGGCTTCTAATAGTCAGGAGCCAGATTGGCAGAAAATGTTGAGAAAAGTAAAATGAAAAAACTGGCGGATTTTTTTTCGGTTGATGATGACTTAAAAAATTTAGTAGTAACCGATGTGGTTGATGATTCAAGAAAAGCAACTTACGGAAGTATGTTTTTTGCAATCAATGGGAATGCATCCAATGGAAATATTTTTATTCGAGATGCAATTAAAAACGGAGCAAAATTTGTAATATGTTGCGGTGAAAAATTTTGGGTAAAAACAAAAGACGATGTTGTATTTATTTCCGTAGAAAATCCACGCAAAGAATTAGCTCGAATTTGCTCGATTTTTTGGCCTACAGAATTCGATCACGTGATCGCTGTTACTGGTACAAATGGAAAAAGTTCTACCGTCGATATTGTTCGCCAAATTTGGATTAGTTCTGGCATAAATGCAGCAAGTATCGGGACACTAGGCATCATTACAAAAGATTCAGAAATTAAAGGAAGCTTAACATCTCCTGGTGCGGTCGCTTTGCATCATATTTTTGATGATTTAAAAAAACGAGATATCAAAAATATTGCGATGGAGGCATCTAGTCATGGATTAGATCAACATCGTGTCGATAACATAAAGTTTTCAGTTTGCGCGTTTACAAATTTTACTCAAGATCATTTGGATTATCATAAAAATTTTGAAAATTATTGGCTTGCAAAAGAAAGATTGTTTTCAGAGTTAAGTGGAGATTTTTTTGTAGTAAATTCAGACGATGTTGTGAGTGAAAAAATTGAAAAAATCGCGAGAGAAAAAAACATTAAATTCATAAGTTATGGAAAAAAATCCGATCAAATAAAATTAATTTCTGTTCACGAAATCGGTCAGTATCAGAAAGTGAAGATTTCATTTTTCGGAAGAGAAATTGAATTTGATTTATCTTTGGCAGGAGATTTTCAAGTTTATAATTCTCTGTGTGCGATGGGAATTTGTTATGTAACGGGGATACCTATTGAATTAATCTGTTGTTCATTGAAAAATTTAAAACCGATTAACGGAAGATTAGAATTAATAGGTCAACATAACGGGTCGAGTATTTACGTTGATTATTCTCATACTCCTGATGCTTTAAAAAACGCGATTATATCCTTGCGAAAACATACTCAAAATAAATTGATTGTGGTTTTCGGATGCGGTGGAGATCGAGATAAAGATAAAAGGCGTCTCATGGGAGAAATAGCAAAAAAGTTTGCCGATTTTGTAATCGTGACTGACGATAATCCTCGTAATGAAGATCCGCAGACTATAAGAAAAATGATTTTTGAAGGGTGTCCTGATGCTAAGGAAATCGGTGACAGAAAAGAAGCAATAAAATTTGCTATTAATTGTTTGCAGTCGGGTGATATATTATTAGTTGCAGGGAAAGGGCATGAAGATTATCAAATTTTGGCGACTGGTAAGGTTTACTTCAGTGATAAAGATATAATTTTGGAAGAGATAAAATGATATTCAGAAAAGAAGAGTTGTCGGAAATTTTTAAAACAGAAGTTTTGAAAGATGTTTGTGATATTTGTATCGATTCGCGAGAGGCAAAATCGGGTGATTTGTTTATTGCTTTAAAAGGAGAAAATGTAGATGGACACGCTTTCGTGAAATCAGCCTTTGAAAATGGTGCAACGTTATCTTTGGTGCAACATGATATTGAAAATTGCGACTGCGACAAAGATTTGATCAAAGTTGGTTCGACATATCAAGGGTTATTGGGATTGGCAAGATACAATGTTGAACGAACAAATGCAAAATACATTTGCGTTACGGGAAGTATCGGAAAAACTACGACGAAAAATTTAATTTATCATTTGCTTTCGCAGTTTATTCCAAATGAAATTTATGTAACGAAAAAAAATTTTAATAGTAAAATTGGTTTACCGATTTGTGCTGCATGTATGCCTCGAAATACCAAAATCGGAATTTTTGAAATGGGAATGGGCGAGGTTGGTGATATAAAAAATCTTATTAAAATTGTTGATCCGAATATTTCAGTTATCACTCATATTTGCGAAACTCATTTGGAATTTTTTAATAGTGTTTGGGATATAGCAAAGGCAAAATCCGAAATTATGGAGACAAAAATTTCGCAGGATGCGGTTATCATTCCAGCGGATTCTGCTTATAGTGATTTTTTGAAAAATAAAGCTAAGAATTTAGGAGTGAGAAATATTTTTAGTTTTGGATTTTCAAAATCTGATGCACAAATTATTTCGCAGAATCAAGTTTCAGATAGGACGGAAATCATTGCAAATATTTTGGGAAAAGAAATTAGTTATTGCTTAAATTGCCATAATGATTCTGTGGTTACTAATAGTCTGGCCGCAATTTTGGCCGCTCATGTGTCTAGCGGAATAGATCTGCAGGATTTAGCCAATAAAGTTGAAAGTTTTTCATCAACGAATCGTCGCGGAGAAATTTTTGAAAAGAATGGAATAACAATAATCGATGATTCGTATAATGCGTGTTACACATCGGTTCGATCTGCGATAAAATCTTTATCGAAATATTCCGGGAGAAAAATTTTAGCAATAGGAGACATGAAAGAATTAGGAAGAGACAGCAAATTTTTTCATGAAAATCTTTCATCAACGATCGATAAATTCGGAGTGGATTTAGTTTTTGCATGTGGAGAATTATCGAAATATTTGTTCGAAAATCTTCGTGAAGAAAAGCGTGGTGGATGGTATGAAAATTCGCAAAAATTATCAGAAGATATTGTTTTAAAAATTCAAAAAGGTGATAAGGTTTTGGTGAAAGGATCGAATTCAATGCAGATGAACAAGGTTACGGAGGCGATCATTCATGCTCTATAATTTATCTTCATATTTTGATTTTATTTCTGGAATGAATCTGTTTCGATACATAACTTTTCGAACAAGTTGTGCATTGATTACCTCGTTGATGATTGGTTTTTTTCTATATCCTATTTTTATAAAAAAATCAAAACGAAAACAGCCGATCAGAATGGATGGTCCTCAATCTCATATCGAAAATAAGCAAGGCACGCCGACTATGGGCGGAGCGATAATTATTACATCGACTATCTTTGCCTCTATGCTTTGGGGAAATATTACAAATGAATATTTATTGTTGATTTTGGGACTGACCTTTGTGTATTCCTTGTTGGGATTTGTTGATGATTACCTAAAAACGAAATATAAAAATTCAAAAGGAATTTCGGGGAAACAAAAGCTAGCAGTTCAAATGATTACTGCATTGATTTTTTCTTATTTTGTTGAGCAGTTGCGTACTCCAGAGGTTGCTGGTCATTTGGCATTTCCGTTTTTCAAAAATTTCACGATTCACAGTTCTGTATTTTTGATTTTGTTTACAACTTTTGTGATTACTGGAAGTTCGAATGCAGTAAATCTCACAGACGGGCTTGATGGGCTTGCAACTTTCCCTTCTATGTTGGTTGCGTTTTGTTTAGGAATAATGTGTTACATTACCGGGCATTTTGTTTTCGCGAATTATTTGCAGTTGTTTTATATTCCGACTTCTGGGGAGTTGTGTATTTTTTGCGGGTCTATGATTGGTGCGTGTTTGGGATTTCTTTGGTACAATGCCCCACCTGCGAAAATCTTTATGGGAGACACTGGTTCGTTGGCGATCGGAGGAGCATTAGGCGGACTCAGTGTAATTATCAAGCAGGAGTTTGCATTGGCGATTATCGGTGGATTATTTGTAGTTGAAGCCGTCTCTGTTATGTTGCAAGTTTGGTATTACAAGCTTACAAAGAAGAGAATTTTTTTAATGGCTCCGATACATCATCATTTCGAAAAAAAAGGATGGTCTGAGCCGACTGTCGTTATCAGATTTTGGATTATTTCCATAGTGTTTGCATTGATCGGGTTATCGACTTTGAAGATCAGGTAAATTTTCAGAAAGGGCAAGATGAAAAAAAAATTTGGTGTAGTTGGATTTGGGCAGACAGGGCAGTCGATAGTTCGTTGTCTCGAAAGAATTGGGGCGGATATTTTTGTTTTCGATGATAAAACTATTGATAGCCCTTACTTTCGAGATGCAGGAGATTTTGATTGGAAAATTTTGAATGCACTTGTGGTTAGTCCAGGAATTCATCTCTGGTGGGATATTCATCCGGCAGTACGGCAAGCTCGTAAATTTATGATTCCGATTATTAATGATATCGATATTTTTCAGAAACAAGTTAACGGGAAAATTATCGCAATTACAGGTACGAATGGGAAGTCTACAACAACAGCACTGATTGATCATATTTTTAATAAGAAATACAAGACGGAAATCGGTGGAAATTTTGGAAAACCCGTTTTGGATTTGCCAGAAGATTCTGATTATTATGTTTTGGAATTATCTTCTTATCAGTTGGAAGGGTGCAATCTTTTAGGATTCGATACATCGGTTTTGTTGAATATAACTCCGGACCATTTATCGCGTCACGGGGGTATGGAAGGATATATTTCAACTAAGCAAAAAATCTTTGCAAATTCCAAAAAAGGTTCAACGGCGATTGTTGGAATAGACGATGATTATTGTCGACATGTTTTGGATTTTGTAAACTATTCTGAAGTTATAAAAATTTCAGGAAAAGAAGTGCCCCAAAATGGAATCGGTTGGCATGAAAACAAGCTGATTGATAATAGAGAAAATCAATTTAAAGTAGTTGCAGATAATGTTTTGAAGTTAGATGGTATTCATAATCGACAAAATATTGCTGCAGCTTATGCGGCATGTGTTATAAATGATGTTGGTATAGAAAGTTTTTCAGAAGGTCTTGCAACTTTTTCGGGGTTAGAACATCGACAAGAATTTATAAGATCGATTAATGGTGTACAATATGTAAACGATAGCAAAGCGACAAATGCAAATTCAGTTGAACAAGCTTTGAAACGGTTTGAAAATATAATTTGGATTTTGGGAGGGCGTCCGAAAGAAGATGGAATTGAAAGTTTGATTCCGTATTTTTCAAAGATTAAGTTTGCGTTTTTAATAGGTGAAGCTGCTGAAAAATGGCATGAATTTTTGAACGAAAATCGTGTTGAAAATGAAGTTGTTTTTACTTTAGAAAACGCCGTAAAAAAAGCACATAAAATCGCTCAAAAAAAAGATGTAGTTTTGTTATCTCCAGCGTGTGCGAGTTTCGATCAATTCAAAAGTTTTGAGGATCGAGGAGAACAATTTAAGAAATTCGTAAGAGATTTACCGTGCTGAATTTTTCGAGAACAAATAACGGAATGTTAAGTCGCTGGTGGTGGTCGGTGGATCGTCCATTGTTGTTTGGATTTCTAACAATGATTGCCTTCGGAATTTTGCTTGCGGTGGCTGCTACTCCTATGGTTGCGAACAGAATTGGTATTGAAGAATTTTATTTTTTCAAGAGGCATTTGTTTTATATTATACCGTCTCTTGGAATAATTTTTGTTATCTCAAATATGTCTCATCGCAACATAAAAATTTTTGCTTTGTTTTTGTTTTTTGCTGCGGTTTTTCTAACATTGATGACACTATTTTTGGGGGCGGAAATTAAGGGCGCGCGACGTTGGATATCATTAGGTGGATTTTCTATTCAGCCGTCGGAGTTTGCAAAGCCGGCGTTAGCTGTTTTGGTTGCATGGGTATTTTCAGCTCAGCAAAGACATCCGGAAATCAATGGAAAATTTATTGCGTGTTTTTTATGGATGATTTTTGCGATAGCTTTGATTTTGCAACCTGATTTCGGAATGTTGGTTGTTACGACCACAGTTTTCGGAATACAATTGTTTTTGAACGGATTGCCCATAATTTTTGTTTTGGTTGCGATTATCGCAGGAGCTTCTGGTTTCGTTTTCGCTTATTTATTTTTGCCTCATGTTACGGCACGAGTAAATAAATTTTTAGATCCAGCTGTTGGCGATCATTATCAGATTAATCGATCTTTAGAAGCATTTTCGAGCGGAGGGTTGTTTGGCGTTGGTCCAGGAGAGGGGATCGTCAAAAAGCATTTGCCTGATGCTCATGCGGATTTTGTTTTTTCGGTTCTTGGAGAAGAGTTCGGATTTTTTGTCTGTGCATTTGTCGTGATTTTGATCGGGTTTATAATCGTTCATGGAATGCTTCGTGCATTACGTAATGCAGATTCTTTTTCTCTTCTTGCATCGGTTGGTTTGTTGTCACAGTTCGGATTGCAATCTTTCGTCAATATAGCGTCGACTTTGCATTTGATTCCGACAAAAGGAATGACTCTTCCCTTTGTGAGCTATGGTGGATCATCAATGTTTGCAATTAGCGTTGTGGTTGGGTTGATTTTAGCTTTTAGCAAACAAAAATCTTTTGGTGAGGAATGATAAATCTGACAATGATTCTTGTTGTTTTTTGATTAATTCCAACAAAAAAGGCTCCACACCAAATACCTGTGCGGAGCCCCTGCAGTAGAAAAGAATGAAAACTCTATCGTCTTTTCGCGTTAAATCTAACTTTTTGTACTGACGCACTCTTCCAAAAATCTCCAAGATTTCTCAGCGTTTCCACCAAATCATCAAGAGAAGATATTCCCTTTGTCTTCAAGGCGTCTACATGCTTATCCAAGGCTTTATCCAGCTTTTTGCAAAGATCCATACCTTTACTGGACAATTTAATCATATAGGATCGTCTATCATGTTTCGAAGATACTTGGTCAATGTATCCGTTCTGTACCATCTTTTTGAGATTATAAGAAACGTTAGATCCCAAGTAACAACCTCTTGTGGTCAGTTCACCTATGGAGATTTGCTCTCCGCCTAAGTTATATAAAACCAGAGCTTGAACATTATTTATATCATCAACTTTCAAATTATCCAGTTCGCATTTAATTACCTCTAAAAACAAACGGTGCAATCTTTCGATTAATGAAATAGTTTCCAAATAACTTTCTTTCATCCTCATTCCTTTCAGTTACTACCACTATAACGTGCATTGGTAAAAATTTAATTAACGTCTATCAAAATTTATATCGCATGCGAATACAATTTTCAAGGTATATCATAAATATTTTGACACCCATAGAGAAATAAAGGCAATAGCTGCTGTCTCACTTCTCAAAATATTACGACCGAAGTAGAATGAATTAACCGAATCAGCGCGATTAAAATGCTCTATTTCTTGGGACGAAAACCCTCCTTCAGGTCCTACCAAAAATACGACATCTTTTTCCAAGCAATGCATGATTTTTGTTGTATTTACTTTTTCTACTCCTACTAAAAGTTTTTGATTTTTGGATAAATTGCCTAGAAAATCTTTTAATTTAACTACTTCGTGAATTTGGGGAATAGTTAACCTCCCGGATTGTTCACAAGCTTGGACAATTATTTGGCTAACCTTTTGTTTGTTAAAGGTTTTATGTTGAGTATAATCAGTAATTATTGGATAAATATTTTGTACTCCCAGTTCTGTGATTTTTTCAATCAAGATCGAGAACTTATTTGGATTAATTAGCGCACATGCTATGCTTGGTCCTGGTTCTTCTCTCGGTTCACGAATTAATTTTTCAGGAGTAATAATATTTTTTTTGATATTCTTGATAGAGCATTCCCATTCGCCAGAAATATTGTTAAAAATCCGAACTTTGTCTCCTTCTTTTAATCTCAGAACCTTTGTTGCATGAAACATTTGCTCAGAAGAAATTTGAGCGTCAGAGTTAAGGGATACTTCGTCTGTGATAAAAAATCTTGGAATGTGTTTCATCGTATATATTTCACTTTGATATGTAAGCAGCGCAACCGTTGTCATGCATTGCGGAGATGATTTTCTTCGCTTCTGAACTATTTTGGAAAGGCCCTACTTGTACGCGATATTTTGTTCCTTTGTTCGGACCAAGATCGACTTTGTAGATTTTTTTACCTTTGCCTTTTAAGAATCGATTTTTGCGGATTAATCGATTGTATTCGCTTTCTGCCGCAGCTTTGGATGATACGGACGCGATTTGCACCATAACGGTTCCTCTACGGGATCTGGATACATTTTCTGCTAATTTTTCTTTATTTGTTCGAACCGCAACTAAATCTTTTAATCGTCTTTTTCTTTTTTGAATTTTATCTTCCTTAACGGACCTGATAGGAGGCAGTTTTTCCTCAAAATCGCTTTCTGATTTATATTCCGACTTGTATGAATTACTGATTTTTTGAGTCAGAGTTTTTAATTGCGCTTTCTCCTTTGCGGATAATTTTTTCTTATTTTTTAATTTTTTTAATATTTCATTTTCTTTTTTTGATAAAGAATCATAATTCTGTTGAGACACGACTCTGGTAGTGGCGGGATGTTTCTCTATGTAATTTATTTTGTATTCTCTTTCTGGTGCTAAATCTTCAAACGCTTGTATAATCGTCCTCTTATCTTCTGCCGATAAAGATTCAGATACATCTACTTCGGGGATTGATAACACTGTTTCAGGTTGATGTGCTATTTTTTCGACAACTTTCCTTTGAGTTCCTGAAATATTATCGTAAACGATTTTATCTTGATGTTGAACTTCTTTGTTATTTAAAGGTTTTTCTTTGATTGGCGTTTTTTCTGCTTGGATGACTGGTAATTCATCTATATTTATCGGTGTCATACTTGAACAGACGATTCCAACAAGGGCAACAAGAACTACTGCGACAGCGGTTCCACCTATGAACAGATATTTACGATCATTCCTGAAGAAATATGAAACCATACCTCGATCGAATCCTCGTTCAAACTTTGAGCTGGAAACGACCTCATAGTTGATGTCTTCTTCATTTTCTCCAATAAATGGACACATCACACTAATCCTATGGGACTACCCCAAAACCTCCAAACATACGCAACAAATTCAAAAGCGGGATCTTCCCCGCTTTCAAATTATCCAGCCGAAACTCTCTTTTCGATAATCTTATCAATTAATCCAAAGTCTTTGGCTTCTTCTGGAGACATAAAATTGTCACGCTCCATCGCTTTTTCTACTTCAGCCAATTCCTTTCCAGTATGCTTTACGTAAATGTTGTTTAAACGCTTACGTAAATCCAGGATTTCACGAGCATGAATCTCGATATCAGTAGCTTGTCCTCGGCATCCTCCGGAGGGTTGATGGATCATCACTCTTGAATTTGGCAAAGAGTATCTCTTTCCTGCCGCTCCTGCTGTCAGCAACAAAGATCCCATGGACGCAGCCTGCCCCATGCAGATCGTTACAACATCTGGGCAAATATATTGCATTGTGTCGTAAATTGACAAACCAGAAGTGACGATACCCCCTGGGGAATTTATATAGAAGAAAATATCTTTCTTTGGATCCTCAGACTCTAAAAATAAAAACTGAGCACAGACCAAATTTGCCGAAACATCATTAACTTCACCATTCAAGAAAACAATTCGCTCCTTGAGCAGCCGAGAATAGATATCAAAAGATCTCTCTCCCCGACTGGTTTGTTCCACTACCATAGGAACTAAATTCATAACGCTATCCATTTTCATCTCCTTACTTCAACTATTCAGCTTTCTTCCGAGTTCTTTTCTTTGGAGCCTCCTCCGAAGTTTCGATCTCTTCTTTTTTTGTAGAAGACTTTTTCGCTGTCGGTTTTTTCTTTGCTGGAGCTTTTTCTTCTACAACTACAGCTTCATCTTTTTTCGATGGAGACTTTGTTTCCTTTTTTGTGGATGTTTTTTTTGCAGGTTTTTTTTCAGCATCATCCTTAAAGAATTCAAACGGTTCTTCATCAATCGCAATCAATTCCGCAGGAGTGCATTTTTCTTCCTTTGGATTGATTTTTTCCAACAAATAACTTACAACCTTACCTTCGAGAACAGGTCCAATAATTACGCTGGCTGCTTCTGGATGATTGTAGTACATATCAAAGATAGCCTTTTCTTGTCCAGGGTACATCATTGCGATGTTTCGAATCGCCTGATTAACTTCATTCCGTGAAACATGAATCTTTTCTTTTTTTGCAATTTCTGCAACAACGAAGCCTAAACGAACTCGTTTAATTGCTATCTCACGACACTCGGCTTCAATTTCCGGAGTGAATTCTTTTTTAAGGCGTTCCGCCTCGACTTTGATTTGTTTGATAACTTCTTTTTCTTCAGCATCAACCATATTACTAGGAACATCGAAGTCGTACATTTCTGTAATTTTGTCCATCAAATCCCTTTTCATGATGTCTTTTGAAATGTAATCATATCGAGAAATAGCTCTGGATTCTGCCCAAGCCTTCAACTTTTCGAAATTTTCGTATCCAGTAGATTTTGCGAACTCATCATCCATCTTGAATTCTTCAGCTTTAAGAATTTTCTTGATAAGAGCAGAGTAACGGATTTTTTTACCAGCAAGGTTTTTATCTCCGAAATCATTTGGATAAGTGATATCAAATTCGACAGTATCGTTGATTTTTGCTCCGACCAAGTGTTTCCAGAAATCATCAACTAACGTCTTGTCACCGACAACAATTTCGAGATCTTCTATTTTTTCGTTTTTGTGCTTTTTAATTTTGGAAAGCATATTAAGATCGATTGCTATTTTTTGTCCCTCTTCGACTTTTTTCGCTTTTGTATCTTCTTTCCAATTTTTTGTTGATTTCCGAATGTCTTCTAACACTTTCATTGTTTCTTCTTCAGATACATCCGCAGTGTGTTTTACGAGTTCAATCTTTGAAAAATCATATAACTCAAAAGTCGGAATCAATTCGAACTTTAACGTAAACTCTATTCCTTCTTTATCTTCTTTCACTATATCCGTTACATAATTAAAGGAAATAGACAGTTTCTCGCTCGATAAAACCTTTCTTGCAGTAGTATCGACAGCGGTCTGCTTAGCTTCACTTGAGATACTGCTTCCATACAAACGGCGTGCTACATCGAGAGGAACTTTTCCTGGACGAAAACCATCCATCTTTATATTCTTTGCAACTTCACGAAGTTTAGTGTTTTCAAATTGCTGAACTTCTTCTGAAGTAATTAATACATTGTAACATCTCTTGAGCCCATCACTGGTTCTGCTTAAAACCTTCATAAAAAAACTCCTCTAATAATTCTTGGTGCGAGCGAAGGGACTCGAACCCCCACGGCGTCAACCACCAGAACCTAAATCTGACGTGTCTACCAATTCCACCACGCTCGCAGTATCACATTGTGTATGTATAACATTTATTTTATCGACAAAAAACCACTATTTAAAATAAAAGTCCATAGTTTTGGTTAACAAGTCATTCATGTTTACAATGGGTTTCCATCCTAAAACTGTTTCTGCTCTTTTTACGGAAGGAACACGTCTACTAACGTCCTGATACGATTTTCCGTAGTATTTTGAAGAATCTGTAACGATGATTTCAACTTTTTTCGCGTTTTCTTTCAATTTATCATATTCGAGAGCTAAATCTTTAATTTTATAAGCTAAATCTTTAATGCTAAACTCATTATTTGGATTTCCAATATTGAAGATTTGCTTGTCTGCACAATTATTTCTATTTTCGATAATTTTTATCAATGCATCAATTCCATCTGAGATGTATGTAAAGCATCGAATCTGACTTCCTCCGTCGACTAGATTCAGATTTTTTCCGTGCAAAATATTACTTAAAAATTGAGTTACGACACGAGAGCTTCCGTTGTTAGGATTAGTAATATCATCTAATCGCGGACCAATCCAATTAAACGGTCGGAATAAAGTGTAACTCAGTCCATATTTATTTCCTGCAGCGTAAATTACGCGATCCATCATCTGTTTGGAGCAAGAATAAATCCATCTTTGTTTACAAATAGGACCGGTAACGCAATTTGAATTTTCTTCCTCAAACTCTTCGTCGCTACACATACCGTATACTTCCGAGGTTGATGGGAAAATCACCCTTTTGTTATATTTAATCGCCAACCGAACGATTCTCAAATTTGCTTCAAAATCCAATTCAAAAACTTTTAACGGATCTTGTACGTAAACCAATGGACTTGCGATAGCTGCCAAAGGAAAAACTACATCGCAATTTTTTACGGTATCTTCCATCAAACCGAAATCTTTTAAGATATCCAACTTCATAAAATTAAAACGATCCCGTCCGAGTAAATGACTGATTTTTGCCGATGAAATATCTATTGCAGTAATATTCCAATCACTGTGTTGTTCCAAAATTGCTTCGGACAAATGACTTCCGATAAAACCACCGGCGCCGACTATCAAAATATTCATTTTTTGTCTCCTAACTTTTCAAAAATTTATTTCTTTTCCGAATTTTTTTCTAGGATTTCTCTGATTACAAATCGCGGATGATCGCAGACAGCAAAATATGCTCGACCGAGATATTCACCCAATAATCCAATTCCCAAAATAATTACGCTTAACAGCAAAAATACGAATGCAAAATGTAATTCTGTATCGTGATGACTCCCAAAAAGTTTTCTGCAAACTTGTACAACAAAGTAGCCTAAGCTTGCTGAAGAAATTGTCATTCCTACCATAGTAAATGCTTGCAACGGAGCGAGTGAAAATCCAGTCATTAAATCAAATGTAATACGAATCAATTTATACAAACTATATTTCGAATCACCTGCTTTTCTTTCCTGATGAGTGACTGGAAAATCGATCGGATTTCCTGCAAACTTTTGAGCTAAAGCTGTGATGAAGGTAGATGTTTCGCGAGTTTTTACGACCTCATCAATAATGTACCTTTTGTATGCTCGCAACATGCATCCGTGATCACGCATTCGAATTCCTGTGGTTTTTGCGCGAAACCAATTTACTGATTTTGATGCATAGGTCCTGAACCAATTGTCATGACGCTTTTTTCTATATCCTCCAACTAGGTCGTACCCTTCTTTCATTTTTTCGAGTAAATCAGGAATCTCTTCCGGAAGATTCTGCAAATCTGCATCTAATGTTACAATGACTTTTCCACGAACATGTTCAAACCCTGCTAAAATCGCAACGTACTGACCATAATTTCCATTGAATGAAATTACACGAACTACATCAGAACGTTTTTTGAAAATGTTTCGCAGCATTTTCGGAGTTTCATCCGAGCTTCCGTCATCAACAAAAATTAATTCGTAGCTGTGACCATATTTGTCCATTGTGTTTAAAACACGAGACGATAATGCATCCATATTTTCTTGTTCGTTGAAAACCGGAATTACGATAGATATTTCTATTTCACAATTTTCCGAATTTCTCTTTGAATTCGAGTTTGTTTCTTTTTCAGTTGAGGATTTTTTCACTACCACATTTTTTTTCTCTTTATTTTCCATAAAATCCTCTACTTAAAAAACTTCTTGACCATATCGATAATGTAATCCTGTTCATCTTCCTGCAAAGCATAATACAAAGGCAGACAAACTATTCTCTCACCGACATATTCTGCTTCTGGAAAGTCTCCTTTTTTGTATCCGAACTCTTTTTGATAATAACTGAACAGATGCAACGGAGTGTAGTATGGCGTTGTTCCGATGGAGTTTTCTTTCAGGAATCCCATAAAGTTATCTCGCTTTTTTTCATCGACTAAGCAAATAGGGAACAAATGTCCAGAGTGTACAAAATCATATTGAGGAATTCCTTGCATGATTAACTTATCTCTCATATCTGAAAAAGCTTCGCGATATCTGTTCGCCAAATAACGACGACGTTCGTTCAGCATTTCAACTTCGCTCAATTGATGAATTCCGATTGCTGCCTGAATGTCGGACATGTTGCTTTTGAATCCAGGATATACGACGTCGTAATAAGTACTTCCATTTTTAGAAAATCTGTCCCAAATCGAACGATCAATTCCATGGAATCTTTGTAATCCTAAAGTTTTCATTTCACTTTCGGAATCTAAAACTACGCATCCACCTTCTCCGGAAGTCATGTTCTTGATCGGGTGAAAACTGAATACTTGAATGTCCCCGAAAGTTCCAATTCTTCGTCCTTTGTACGAAGTTCCGACTGCGTGGGCAGAATCCTCAATTACGCGAAGATTTTTTCTTTTCGCGATTTCATAAAGAGGATCTAAATCAACAGGTAATCCCGCATAATGCACAGGCATAATTGCTTTTGTTTTTTCAGTACAAGCTTCCTCGATTTTTTTTACATCGATGTTAAACGTATCTCTTTCGATATCTACAAAAATCGGACGAGCACCAAGCATAGCAATTACATTTGCTGTTGCAACGAAGGTTAATGGCGTTGTGATAACTTCATCGCCTGGTTTGATTCCAATTGCAACCAAGGAGGCATACAATCCCGCAGTGGCCGAGGAAAAACAAGCAGTCTTTCTGTTTGCATAATATGTACTTAATTCTGCTTCAAATTTTTGAGTTAACGGACCTGTGGCCAGCCATCCTGATTCCAAAACTTTCACGACTTCATCGATCGTCTCTTTGCTAATTGTAGGTCTAGAAAGAGGAAGAAACTTTTTAACTTTTTGCAACAAAAATTACTCCTATAAAAACCAAAAAAATTCCGAAAATTCTGTAGACATTTACATCTTCTCCGAAAAAAAACCATCCGCCGACTGCTGCCAGAACAAAAGACAAGCTTCCAAATGGATACAAAAAACTTAACTCAAATTGATTCAGTAAATAAATCCACAGCAAAAATGAGATTACAAAAATCGCGCCGCCGATCCAGATATTTATATTACAAAGCATCGCCAAAAATATTCCTAAAAAAGACTGGGAAAAATCTATGGCCTTAGCTCCATTTTTTAAGAACAATTGAGCTGCGGTATTAATACAAACTTGAAACAGAATCAAAAAATAATTCATCATTTATTCGATATCGCTATAAAATTTTTATCAAAAACCAATACGTTATGAACTTTTGTTCTCTTCGCAAAAACTTCTCGATAATCACTTCGTGATAATACCAAAAAAATTCGTTTCTTTGTAGTATTCCATAATTTCCAAAATTTTTCTTCTGAAATAAGATTGCTTTTTTGCGGTTCGGAATTAGCTCCAAATTCCAGTTCTCCAACAAAATTTACTACTCCTGTAGTATCATTTAAATAGATAGGGAAGTCCTGATAATAATAGTTGTATATGAATACTAAATCATCTTTCGTTTTATTCATTCGAACATATTTTGCGACTTTTTTTGTTGATGGTCTCTTTTCATTTTGGTAGTACGGAGCAAATTTATTTAATGTCCAAAGCATATTTCCGGATAAAAACACACAGATTACTACTGCAATCTTTTTAGGAATTTTTGAGAAAATTGCAAACAAAAAGACAACACTGATTGCAATCAAACTTCCGATAATGATATTTAGCAAAATTTTTGCATCTGCGCTTTGTAATACGCCACTTATTTTATTTTTTACAAGGTAATAAACAATTCCTACGACCAAAAATAAGACTATGTTTATAGTAGCTCCGATGAAAAATTCTTTTTTATTGCATTTATCTAAAAATACTGCAGTTACCAAAGCCATCGGAGGAACTATCGGTAAAATGTACGGAATTAATTTTGAGCTGGAGAATGAAAAGAATCCAAAAATTCCAAAAATCCAACAGGAAAGAAATATACTTTCTGAATTTTTGCAGATGGATTTTTTTAATAAATTTTTCAAAGATACCAATGAAAATCCGGTCCAAGGAATCATGCCGGCTACAATTATCTGAATAAAAAACCATGGTGGTTGATATCTGTGATGAAAGTTCGTTGTGTATCTCAAAAAATGCTCTACATAAAAGTAGTAATATAAAAAATCATGATTTTTTTTTGCTACCAAAATATGCCACGGCAAAAATATTGCAAGAAAAACCAAAATTCCTGGAATATACAAAATTTCTTTAAGTTTTTTCCAATTATTTGTGAACAACATCCATAAAAAAACCACGAATCCTGGGAGTATTGCTCCAATCAATCCTTTTGTTAAACATGCAAAAGCAGACAAAGCATACATTGTAGTTATCAGATATTTTTTTGGAATTTTTGATTGGTTCTCTTTCACAAAAGCCAAAAAAAAGGCCCATAAACTTCCGCAAAGAAAAACCGAAAGGACTAAATCTAAAATAATGAGGCGACTATGACAATAATAGATAAGGCTGGTTGCGAGAATTCCAGCAGACATGACCCCGACATTTCGTGAATAACATTTAGTTCCTACAAAAAATACAGAAAGACATCCAAGGATTGCAAAAAAAACAACCCAAAATCTCATGGAAGTTTCGTTAATTCCCGCAATCTTTGTTGAGGCTGCTTGCATCCAATAAAATAAGGGAGGTTTTTCGAAATATTTCATGCCGTCCAGACGCGGTGTAACATAATCTCCGGTGACAACCATTTCACGCGGAATTTCTACATAACGACCCTCATCTGGAGATGCAAAAGGACGATTTCCCATCTCGAACGAAAAAAATATTCCTAAAATTATAATTAAAAAAGACAGACCTTTAAAACCTTTCGGCCAAACTTCACTTTGAGTCATGAAATTACGCCCCGAAATCTACAAACGAATCGCATACATTCTCCGTTATTTGCAAACTTTCGATCTTCCTATTGGAGCGGGTGAAGGGAATCGAACCCTCGTCACAAGCTTGGGAAGCTTATGCTCTACCATTGAGCTACACCCGCAACGATTGGAAGTCTATTATAACAAAAATTTCTTTTCAAGTAATTTGTTTTTTATTCTGTTTTTCAGAGATGCGAGAAAAACTAGATTATATGCTTAATATTTGATTAAAATTTGTGCTTTGTTGTTGTAAGCCGTGAGTTTTTGTACTAAATAAGTTAGAGGTAAATGGTGGAGAAAGATGAATGAAAAAATTACTTGTGCTATCCTTGTTTATATGCTTTCAAAGTAGCCAAGGCATGGGGGTGTTTGAAGCAAATAACGGAACATCTTCGAATGGAAAAAAATCATTGAATAAATCTGTTTCGATTAACTTATCTGGTCAGAAATTTTCAAAACCGCCAATGGCTTCTTCGTCATATCAACGCGAATGTTTTGGATCAGAGGATATGTGCACTACGTCGTCTAAAGGAAAATCTTCTAATCCTATATATATAGTCACACCGTCGGCGAGTGGATATTTTAGTTCTGATGAATATATTGAGCCACACTCGTTCAGTTCTGGAGAAAAATTAAAAGCTCCGATGGATTTTAGACGCCGAAATTCTGCACAAGTTGGTTCATCAGAAGCAGGAAATGCCGATGCAACCCTTTTTAAAAAGAAGTTGGAATTTTATGATAATTTTCCAAAGGAATCTTTTCACTTTTCTGAAATAAATCAGGTGGGGTGGGATAAAAAACCGAAAGATTTTCATGTTACGATGCTTTTAGGCAGACATGTTGGTGATAAGGCAAATATGGACAAAACTGCTCATACAAGTTCAGGACACAGCGAAATAAATCTCGAAACAGTCGGAATTGATAAAGCGCTTTCTTTGATGACTTTGGGCTATCTTTTTAAATTTGACGCTATCGCGGCAGGGACTTCTGCACGACATGATACAACAGCTCGACTAATATCGTCTTTTTCTCCTGAGGAGCAAGAATACAAATTAATGAAAGAATTCGATGAGCAAAAGTTGGGGCATCTTGGAGGAAAGCACGAAAAAGATATTTTGCGGAACTCTGAATTTGTTCGAATGTTCTCTGATCTAAATTACAAAATGAAAAAAAGCGAGGCAGCGGAGGATGAAAATTGCGAAACAGGTGGTGATGTAATCACAAGATTTATTAATGGAATAAATAAAATGATAAATTCAGTTAATGAATCCAGATGGCAGTATGTTGAATCACACGGAATGAATTTTTCTTCTGTTCAAGATCAGCAAGATTTTCTCAATAAGAATATGTTGTTGTATATTTGTACTAGTAGATGTACCTTAAATTGGATGATCAAGTATTTCACGGGAAATATGCAGTTACCGTTACAATTAAAGACCATTCAGAATTGTAATTTGTTCTGTGTAAATTATTATCCGAGCATAGGAAAGTTTGATGTTTTGCTGAACAATGAGAATATGCCTTTTTGTTTATCTCCGCTGCATTTTTCTCAGTTTGCGTTGAAAAGTCCAGTGTTTAGTCCGTTTATTCAGACTTTTTGCCAAAAAGTTTCTCGAATTATAGAGAAGCAGGATGAGAAACAAAATAAAAAGCAACAAATTTTAAATCAAAGTAACAGCGATAAACTTTTGCGGACGGTCTATTTAAAAATGTTATCACAAAGTTTTTCTTATCAACCAGAACCGAAAAGAAAGACAAGACAAAGAGCAAAGAGCAGTTAAACAGGGGAAATCGAGGCGATCTTTAGATTGCCTCTCCGATTTCGCTTTTTATGTATTTCGCTAAAATGAATTAAATTCTCATTTGAATGAGACGCAAGTTATATTTAAATACCAAAACTTGCGACAATAGGAATCCTGCCTCAATTGTATTATATGCCGAACGATAATTATCCGCCGAAGCCAGAGAAAACAACCAAAACACTTTTGGCAAATTGAATACTAACCAATTTAAATCTATGCTAAATCCTGCGGAACTAAATCCTGCAAGCTTGTGACAGAATAATTTACGCATATTTCATCGTTTGCAGGCTGTGCCGACGCCGAAAACTTCGTCTTTTTGAATAACTCAAAATTTTTGCGTCCGAAATCCTGATCGATAAAGTTTATTATCGAATCTTTTTTTATCTTCTGAAGTTCTTCAGTAAACATGCGTTCCATCCCGTCAGATTTTTTCGGACTGAATTTTAAATACAAAATCAAGCCAGCACACAGTGCAACAGTAAAACCAATCATTCTGATACCCTCTCTCCAGATATATATTATAAGATACCAATATCAGAACTTCAATGATTAATTGACAAAATGAGTATTTTGAAAAACTAAAGTAGCTTTCCAGATATTTAGAGTTTAGTTTTTTTGGAGAGTATAGCGTAATTGCTGTTTCTTTTTGAGTTGTATTTGTATCATTTATCTGGAGAGGAATAATAAGATCGACATAGGGGAGGAGATTTAGAGGAAGAATTATAATGAAACAGGAAACTCTAAACAATATGTTTTGGAGAGAGAAAAATGAAGAGAGGAGCTTCGATAAAATGAATTTTTGAAAAGTCTTCGGAGTAAGTAAATTTTACTATCGAGACCTATGTTTATCGTAGGTGGTGAGGAGTTGCAATCGGAAACAAGAGCCCCCCAAAGAGAGGGAAAGAGAAATAATTAACGAAAAATTAATAAATATTAAATAAGATTAAAAGGAAGGGGAGAGAGAAGAGTCCTGAGAGAGAGGGTTTTAGGGCAAAGGGAGAGGTATACGAATAAAAAAAAGCGA
>JAZLGP010000043.1:0-47710 GCA_045616365.1 Alphaproteobacteria bacterium
TAATCTTGGTTAGAATCTGTCCATGCGTGGTTGAACCATTTTCCGTTAATGTTTTTTCGATCAAAATGCCATACCAACGGTGTTTCTTCAAATATGAAGCTTTTTACTGCTTTTCGGCCGTCTTCGGTATCGGGTGTGAAAATCGATAAATCTTACGAGTTGTCCAGCTTTGGCTTTTTCGTTATTTTCTGAAATCTTATCCGCAATTCCGATCTCTCCTGAGCTAAGAATAGAAATCTGCCACTGCTTGATTTCTCTTTGCTCAGCCTCAGAATTCAAGCGCGCCTTTCCTTTGGCATTACCCAACGTATATATCATATTACCGGCATCTCTTGCGCTAATTTGAGATAATTCGTCGAGAATAAGTAGGCACTCGTTATGAGATTCTGCCCAAGTTTCAATTGCATTAGACGTAACTCTCCACTGCATTATAAATTGTCGCGAATCCCCCCAAATTGAAGCAGCAACTGCTAATGCTGAGGTTTTCCCTATCGAACTTTTCCCCACAAGATGTGCTGCCGAACAGGATTGATTCGTGAATCTTAGAAGAGTTCCTGAAAAAGCGACACATATAGCTAAAGTAAGAATATCATTGCCTTCACAATACTTACAAATATTGTTTTGCCACTCCTTGATCTCTCCCTTTATTTTAAAACCAACATTTCTGACTTTAGAATCCAGTGAAAAATGCTCATTTGTTTCATCTTTAGCTGCATAAAATGAAGGGCAGATAAATTGAGTGTCTGTTATCCAACCTGTTTTTGTTACACAAGTTATTCTTTGGTTAGGAGCATTAGATTTTAAGTATTTCAAAACCAATTTTTCATTTTTTAAGTCGAGAACTTCAAATCCCGCTTTTCCTAATATTTTCCAAAAATCAGATGTATTACGAAATTGTTCCATACCAATATCCAGAACATGAAAATCCCCAAAAGTATTTTTAAATCGTACTCGTCTTTTCCAGTTTTCGTTTTCAATATCTCGTATAAAAGCAATTACCTCAATATATCTACAGAGATATTTACCATCATAAAACACACTATCTTCTGTGAGTTTGAATCCTTCAAGTTTTCTAGCCATTATTTTTCTCCTCCATTTGTATAAAAACTTTTCTCACTTCTTCTTTCCCAACGACTTGATACATATCGTTGAAATCTTTGAACTCACGCGTTGGATAGATTATTTCGATTTCTCGATTTTTCAGAGATTCTTTCGCGGATTCAGCCGCTTTTCGTCCTGCCTCATCGTTATCTGATGTATTATCATGTTTTTCTTTTAAATCACTTTTTATGTGTATCTTTTCTAGTATCGGATCAATACCTTCTCTGATTTTCTTCCTATTCTCTTCTTTCTTTATTCTTGCTTTGCTCAGCGAAATTTCAGGATATACTCCCAACGCCAACAGTTTTTCCCTTTCTGCTATGCGATATTTTAAACGCCAATATTTACGCACATTAGTTCTTACAAGTAGAAATAATCCTCCGCCATCAAATTTCTTATAATCTTTAGCTTTCGGTTTTAGATTTTTACACGAAAGATCTGTTAACATTTTTCACTTCCTTATAAATTTACTAAAAAAATACCCCCAAATATTATCGGATACTGTTGTTTGTATGCGGATTAATGCAAACCAACACAATGTCAATACAACTCAAATTTAAACACATTCGCTTGCTCGTATATGTCCATTAATTTATAATGATAGTTAAATGGTAGATTCCCCATCCCCCTCAAATTTCAGAAATAATTAAGATTCTAGTAACCTCAATAATGGAATAAACCGCTTGAAACAAGAGAAAGGAAAAGGCTAAGCACAAAAAAAACAAGGAATATAACCATGAAAAAAGATATCACGAAGTTGTTTTGTAGATTATTTTTTGAAACATTGAAAAAAAAGAGAAAAAAGAAGCAGATCGAAGACGGAAAAAGGACTAGAAAATCGAAGAACTCCCGACTTAACCGAAAGCGAAATAGCCACGATAGTGCTGATGTTTCAGGAATCTCCGTGCAGGAATTTTAAATACTTTTACAAGTCATATCTGCAGCAGTACAAGCCTGAGTTTCCGAAAATGCCGAGATACGAAAGATTTGTTGCGCTGATGCCGAGAATATTGTACTTCTTAACACTGTTATTTTGCTGTACTTTGAGGAAACAAAGCAAGATCGCATACATAGTCGACGTCTTTGAACGTATGCCATCCGAAGAGAATTTACAGAAACAAAGTTTTTAGAGGATTGGCAGCAAGGGGAAAAATGACAAAATGTTGATTTTTCGGATGAAAATATTAAACCCTTCTGGATCAATTCTTCACGCTTGTTGTTTTATCCATAATTGGGATTAATAGACTAAAGAAGAAAGTAATTCAAGGCACAAATAAGAAAAACTGACGAAACCAAATGATCAAACGAAGTATGTTGAATTTTTCGTTCTTATCAGAGCATCAGTTCGCACGAAACTTGATTCTGTGAGTATTTTTTATTGAATTTCAAATTACGTAACAAACAAAAAACCTATTGACATAAAATAAAAAAAATTATATATGTGTGCAGATTGATAAATTTTTGTAGTTCTAGTGGTAGAAATGCGTTTGACACGTTCGCAGGGTGCGTGCATGGTTTTAATATTAACAGAGGATAGTATTATGAAAAAAGCAATGTTTATTACAAACTTAATGGTTGCGACAGCATTGAATGGTTGTTTTGCAATGGACGTATCCAGATTTAGCGGATCAAACCCTCCAGGAACGACGGCACATGTATCATACGATGCTTGTCGAGACCGAGAAGGCAATACGCCGCTGATATTGGCTGCTAAGTCAGGAGATATTGACAATGTTAACGCGTTGTTGAATATGGGATTTGACATTAATGAACGCAATTATCGTGGCCGTACGTCATTGATCGAGGCATCTGAGAATGGGCATAAAAATGTAGTTAGGTTATTGCGCAATAATGGAGCCGATCCTGATTTAAAAGATAAAGATGGTTTTACAGCTCTGATTCATGCGATTCAGCAGAAGAATACAGACATAGTTAACGAATTGATTGGTTACGCAAATGTTAATGTTAGAGATCATGAAAATAACACTCCATTAATATGGGCTGCTAGGATGAATCATTATGCCGCAGCTCGATTGTTGTTACAGAAGTATTCTTTAATGCCTTCTAGTATTGATATTGATGCTAAGAACAAGCTTGGCGAAAATGCAATAGATTGCGCAAGACGATACAGCGCTGGGCCCCTGATAGAATTCTTGTATCACGTGCAATTCTTTAAGAAAAAACTGGGCTAGATCGGGAGATCGATCAGAAGGCATTTTGATTTTGTAGGAGGGCTGTAAGCCCCTTCTACTTTTGGTTGTCTTCAAAACTATTTTGTGGTCATTTGTATAATTTCGACTCTCATTGCTTATCAACTTAAATCTTCTAAACTCTCATGTATCAAAGCTTCTCGATTATTGGTTAATCCACAATTGGGAACAATAAAAGGATATTCTATATTTTTGGAGAGAAAATCTCCCTACGCCAACGCTCCTTCAAGATGCTCGAACACATCAGATACAGACCTCTTATCAACTTGCTTATGCAAATTTCAAGATCCACCACTCGTCAGCGAAAGACCTCTTACCTCTTCCACTACAACTGAGGTCATTCATACAACTTCCAGCGTTGAGAGAACTAATACAATACAACTAACTAAGACACCCCATCATTATCTGCCACTGAAACAAGTGAGCAGAAAAACTTACGTACTAAAACGAAATTGTCTTATCTACAAAACCATACTAAGGGAAAACGAAGCTCTGCACTAATTTTGCATACAGAGCTAAATACGTTAACCAAGGTTCGCTGCAATGTTATTTAACTGACCCAAAATCTTATTCCCTATTAACTTCATACCAGAAATAGCCACAACAGCAATCAAACTTGCGATAAGAGCGTATTCGATGGCAGTCGCACCCTTAGAATTTTTCAAAAACTTCGATAATTTGGTTAACATCATTTTTCTCCTACAAATATTTATTACTCTCATTAAACACCTTTTTGGTTACTAAATTGTTAACAAACTAAAAAAAATTAAATTTTTTGGATCATATCGCACGAAAATACCAAAATAAGAACATGTAGAAGAACAAAATCATACTAATTCAAATGTTTTTCGGCGATTTCACGATCTCTTGCGATTAACTGGAAAATCTCAGACTTCGAAACATTTCGGACTTGTTCACCAAGCTTAAAATCCCATTCTGTTTTCTCAAAAATCGCTTTACCTCCAGAGGAATCTTCAGTAATTTCTCCGACCAGCACTCTGACTCCAATTTCATAAAGACCTATGCGAACTAAAGGAAAATTCTTCGCTATTTATTTAAATCAGGCACAGATGCTAGAAAACTAACCCTGTAAAATTTTCGTCAATAACTCGATATCATCCTGAACTGATCTATCTTTCTGAACAGCATCTTGGATTTTTCGTACAGCATGAAGCACTGTAGTATGATCTCTTCCACCAAAACCCTTACCGATATCTGGCAACGACATCGAAGTCAATTGTTTACACAGATACATAGCAATCTGTCTCGGAACCGCAATATTTTTAGCTCTTTTAGAGGAATACATATCACTGAATTTTATATCGTAATGATTTGCTACCTTTTTTTGAATCTCTTCAATGGTCAGCACTCTATCACTGGCTCGCACTAAATCAGAAAGAACTTCTCTTACACTGTCTATAGTAACATCCTTTCCAAGAAAAACTGCGCTAGCAATGACTCGATTTAACGCCCCTTCCAACTCTCTTATGTTACTGGTAACTCTATGGGCAATAAACTCTAAAACCTTTACAGGAACTTTTAATCCAGAATTATTTGCACAAGCAGAAGCTAACTTTGATTGTAAAATCCCTAATCTCAACTCATAAGTTGTCGGATGAATATCTGCGACTAAACCCCAACCGAGACGAGACTTTAGCCTCTCCTCCATATCCTCCAAATCTGTTGGAGATTTATCCGCCGAAATTATAACCTGACGATTATTATCTACCAATGAATTAAACGTATGAAAAAACTCTTCCTGAGTAGAATCTTTTCCACAGATAAATTGAATATCATCAATCATCAGCACATCGACATTATTAAACTGTTCTTTGAATGCAACTGTGTCTTTATAACGTAATGAACGAATAAACTGATGCATAAACTTTTCAGCAGATATGTAAACAATATTTTTGTCCCGATTCCTCTCTCTTATTCTCCATGCGATAGCATGCATAAGGTGAGTCTTTCCTAGTCCGACACCACCATAAAGAAACAACGGATTGTAAACTATTGAATCCGACTCAGCGACACGCTGCGCTGCAGCATAAGCCAACTCGTTCGGCTTGCCAACAATAAATTTTTCGAATGTTAAATCTGAATCCAGCGGAAGACCTAAACCATCTTTCTCCTCAGCAGCTTCAACAAACTGCAGCGCCGCCTGAGAAAATTCAGAATTCTCCAATAATGATTCTTCTCTTGTTCCTACAGAAATTTCAACATTCTTGACTGGAATTTTCTTTGCAGCACAAATTTCTAAAATTTTGGAGACATAATTGCTTATAACCCAATCTTTCAGAAATGCTGTAGGAGCACTCAAATGCAAAATACCGTCAACATACCTTTTAAAACGCAAAGGAGCGATCCAGCTATTTATAACAGGATCGCCAAATTCCTTTTTCAGCTCAGAACAAACAACACTCCAGTACTCAAAAATATCGCTGTTCTCTTCTGACATTTTATTTTACTTCTGAAGCCTTGAGCATCTTGTTAAGACGAGAAATCTTTCTACCAGCTGTGTTTTTGTGTAACACACCTTTAGTGACTCCTCTTTGAATTTCTGATTGAGCAGTTTTAAACGCACCTTCAGCATTATTAGACCCCAAAGAAGAGATAAACTTCTTAATAAACGTCCTAATACGACTAATTCTGTCTCTGTTTCTTTCTGTTCTTACTTTTGTTTGCCTTATTCTTTTTAAGGCTGACTTATGATCTGCCATTTTTCCCCTATGTCCTATCACAAAAAATGCCGACCCCCGGCAAAATTAACCCCTAATGTAGAAGCTATCAAAATCTTTCGATACATTCTCTAGAAGGATTTTATCAGAAAATATCGGATGTTCAATAACATTTTCATCTTTATCCCGACATTTTTGCAAAACCACCTTACTTACCCCCATCTGACAGAGCTCCCTTAAAATATCAATTGCCGTCTCTATCTCAATGGATTCATGCATAGTCATACGAACTTCGTAGTCCACACCAGATTCTAACAACACTTTTAGACTTTCCAGAGCTTTTTCCCCGCTATTCTGAATATTCGTAATGAGTTGATAATCCTTAAAGGACTGTTTTACATCAAACCCAACCCAATCCAAAAAAGTCACAACCTTAGCAAACCTGTCAGGGTAAGCTCCCGTAGTATGTAATCCAACTTTCAAGCCCGACTTTTTCACATCTATAATCGCAGGAAGCAAAGCCTCCTGAAACAACGGCTCTCCACCACTGAAAACAACCCCTTCGATAAATCCCTTGCGAGTCTCTATCAGATTTAGCACATCTTCCCAAGGCAACGATTCTTCCGATGAAATAGTTTGCAAATGCGGGTTATGACAATATACACATCTCCACGGACATCCCTGAAGAAACACAACTGCTGCCAAATGATCTGGATAATCAACTGTAGTCAGAGAAATAATTCCTCCGACTAATAATCTACTACTGTCCATAAACTAATTACAAATATCACAGCAAGTAGACTTTTCATCAAAGTGAACTCTTTCTTCGTGTTCACCCTGCTTTCCGATGTTAAAGAAAGAAGTCGGACGGTAATATCCCATAACCCGAGTCCAAACCTCACACTTCTGTCTTTCTTCTTCTTTCAGCTCAATACCATCTACAAGTTTATCATTACACTCTGTCATTTTACCCTCCATTCTAAAAAAGCAAAACAAAAATCACTAGCAAAATCAAGCCGCCTCTTTGTTCATTTCATTTTTTTTTCGCGCAGCGACCTCGGCATCACATTTAGGACAGAACTTATGCTCCCCTGCAAGATATCCATGCACTGGACAAATCGAAAAAGTCGGAGTAATAGAGAAATAAGGTAATTTAAAATTCTCAACAACCTTACGTACTAACTTTTTACATACCTCAGAACTAGAAATTTTCTCGCTCATATAAAGGTGAAACACTGTGCCACCAGTGTATTTCCTCTGAAGATCATCTTGCAAAGTCAATGCTTTGAAAGCATCATCACTAAATCCGACCGGCAACTGGCTGGAATTTGTATAATAAGGCTTTTCATCAGTTCCTGCATGAAGAATATCTGGAAAACGCTTCAAATCTTCTTTCGCAAACCGATAAGTCGCTCCCTCCCCTGGTGTTGCTTCAAGATTATACATATTTCCAGTCTCTGCCTGAAACTCAAGAAGCTTCTCCCTCGCTCTATCCAAAACTCTCAAAGCCATCTGCTGACCATAATCCGTCGTAATATCATGCTGATCACCCGTAAAATTACGAATCATCTCGTTTATGCCGTTCACTCCGATAGTAGAAAAATGATTTTTCAAACGCCCTAAATATCTCTTGGTAAACGGAAAGAGACCGTTATCCATATACATCTGAATAACTTTTCTTTTAATTTCAAGACTCTTACGAGCATAATCCATTAATTCATGTAATCTTGCAATCAACGCCTCTTCATTACCTTTGTAAAGATATCCCAAACGAGCACAGTTTATGGTAACAACTCCGATGGAACCCGTCTGTTCAGCTGAACCAAACAAACTGTTCCCTCTCTTTAACAGCTCTCTTAAATCCAACTGCAAACGACAACACATAGAACGAATTGAAGCTGGATCAAGATCAGAATTCACATAATTCTGGAAATAAGGCAACCCATACTTTGCGGTCATTCCAAATAAAAGGTCCGCATTCGAAGTTTCCCAATTAAAACTCTTGGTAATATTATAAGTCGGTATCGGAAAGGTAAAAACTCTTCCCCTGCAATCACCTTCGGTCATGACTTCCATGAAGGCACGATTGATCAAATCCATTTCTTTTTGAACGTCGCCATAAGTAAAGTCAACTTCCTCTCCTCCAATCATTGGAACCTTATCCTTAAGATCATCAGGACAAACCCAATCGAAAGTTAAGTTAGTAAACGGAGTCTGAGTTCCCCACCTTGAAGGAACATTCAAATTGTAAATAAATTCCTGCATACCTTGCTTAACTTGCTCATAATCAAGTCCATCCACTTTTACAAAAGGAGCAAGATAAGTATCGAAAGAACTAAAAGCTTGAGCCCCTGCCCACTCATTTTGCAAGGTACCAAGGAAGTTAACCATTTGCCCTAACGCACTGCTAAAATGTTTAGGAGGTCTTGCCTCCGCTTTGCCCGGAACACCGTTAAATCCCTCATTAAGAACAGTTCTTAAAGACCATCCAGCACAATATCCACTAAGCATATCTAAATCGTGAATATGAAAATCACCATTACGATGAGCCATAGCAATATATTCCGGGTAAACTCTATTTAACCAGTAATTTGCAACCATTTTTCCGGATATATTAAGGATCATCCCACCTAAAGAATACCCCTGATTTGCATTAGCATTGACTCTCCAATCAAGTTTGTCTAAATACTCATTGACGGCCATAACGACGTCAACCATATTTTTCTTATCACGGCGAGCTTCACCTCTCTTTTCTCGATACAAAATATAAGCACGAGCCGTTTTAAAATAATTCTCATTGATTAGAACTTGCTCAACTATGTCTTGAATCTTTTCAATTTCAGGAGTTTGTCGGTCAAAACGATGTGTCAATATTTTTTTTACAATAAAAGCCAAGTGTCGAGCCTCTTCTTCATTGAATTCTTTTGTTTCAACGCCAGCCGCTTTTATAGCATTTACAATTTTTTCGATATCAAATGGAACCTTAGCTCCATTCCTTTTAAAAACGTAGCCCAATTCCTCAAATTTCAAATCATTATTTCCTGCTGACACAGCTCAACCCTCCGAAATTATTTTACGATTTATTACACTTTCATGTTTAGTATACATGATTATAAAAAAAATGATATATTTGATTTTTTATTTTTTCTTCCTTGATGCCTCTTGACTTCAGATTCATTTTTTGTCGAGAATTTGACCACATAAATCCAATAAAAAACATCTTTAATATATTTATGGAAGCATTCGCAAACACTTTATTTCTAATTCGATTATAACTAAACTGCAGGAAGATTTTCTTCTAATTCCTCAACATATGAGTAAGTCGCAACCGACATGCAACAAGAGCAACCAGATTTCCATTTTTCAGAACGATCACCACATTTAGAACATCTCCAAAAAAACTTCACGTTTTTAGATTCAGTTACTCCTATCAAAGATGCATTATTATTTTGCAATGCATTAATCTTCGCAAATTCATCAGCAATAAAACTATAATGATCTAAGTCATACGCTTGGGATATATAATTAGAAGCAAGTGCTATCATTTCCTCTTCAACACAAATCTTTGCAAGACAATAATATGGCACCCAAGATTGAAGAGCAACCTTTAGCAATTTTTCTCCTCTCTTGACCTTATCATCACCCAACATCACATATTTCTCAAAAACTTTAATCGACGGAAAAAGTTCAAAATTTCTTAACAAGGCTTTTTCTGCAGATCTTATTTCATCACTCTTCTGAAGTTCATCTGCATAGATAATCGCGATATCAGGAATTTGTGGAGCTAATTTATGTGCTTTTTTTAAATCTGATAACTCTAGACTTCGCTTCCATTTTTCAAAATATATTACCGCTTCAACATTCTGCTTATTTTCGTCTGAAAGTTTACGAAAATAATGAAAAGCTTCATCAATATTTCCGTTTTTGACGCTCAAACTTATAATCCGGTTGATAAATTCCTGTGAGTTAGGATACACTTTCAAAATCGCTTTGATAGATTCAATTGATTCTTTATCCGATTTATCCCGCCAAGATAACTGTGCTAAGCTGTACGCACCTAAAGTAGTATCTTTTTCCTGGGCGCTCAAATTAAAAAACAAAGATTTAGCCTTGTATGTATCTCCGTTTATCAAACACAATTGACCTTCTAACCACGAAATAAAAGGGATTTTTCCTAGATGTTTTTTCGCCTTATTTAAAGCACTCAAAACAACTTTATGATCTTTTACAAGCATACCTGAAAAAGCTTCTTGCAAATAATCAATGCCTTTCATGACATCTTTTTTCAACCCTAAAATTAAAAGTAACTTGCTTATAAAAACTCCACATAATTTGCAAATAAATACGACAGAAAAAAACAATAGCAATAGTGTCCACAACGGAAAAGAGAACACTCTTCCTATCGTCGATATAGAAATATGTATATCGAAAAAAAATGCACAAAAAACTAATAAAACTACAAAAACTAACTTAATAACTACCACCTATCAAAGTTGAGGAGCATTTTTGGCCACATCAGTCACAGACTGAATATTCGATATAAATATATTCGCGAAATCCTTAGCTTCGGCTTCCAAATTAGCTACCATCTTCAAAAACCAAGGCCAATTCCCTGAAAAATATATAGCAGCCAAACCCAAACCAACAATAAGAGCAAATATCCCGAGATCAGTTAACAGCCCCCGTCGTTCTTCTGTCCTATTCTCTTCTTCCATTTTCTTCTACCTTTCTTATCGAGGATAACATCGCATACCCTGTTATTCTCTCTATTTTTCTCTCATTCACACTATGTATTTTAAAAAACTTTCGTAAATTATTTATTAACGTGAACTCTTTTGTTTCATTATTTTGTTCAGAAACCACAGAATCAACCATTGCCATCAAATCAGAACAATCGGAAAACATCGCTCGAAAACGTATCAATTCATCAGAATATTCACCTCCATAGAGCAACTTATCCTTCAGATCGCACCAACAACTCCATCGATTAAAATCAATCTCCAAACCACAACCTCTAAGTTGCATCGATTCATGATTATCCAGTTTCTGCTGCCGAACATCGAGACTTTTTACAATTTCGGCTAATTGCTCATTTCTCTTTTGAATTTCCGCCGTTGCGTTAATGACCTGATCATGAATACGTGCATCAATAAATTTCGGCAAATAAAACTTCACTCCACCGAACCCACAAACAATCAATACCACCAACACAACAATGTTTTTCAAAAAATTCTCCTAACTATTCAAAAGTTCCCGCAAAATTTCATTCAGCATTTTGGGATTTGCTTTCCCTCCTGTTTTTTTCATAGCTTGTCCTATAAAAAATCCGAACAGTTTCTCCTTTCCGCTTTTATATTCTGCGACTTTATCCTGATTTTCATCCAGGACAATCTGTAATGACTTTTTTATCTCATTCGTAGAGGTAATTTGCTTTAATCCTTTTTCTTCAACAATAACTGACGCTTTTTTCTTCTCATTCCACATAAGCTCAAGAACTTCCTTCGCAATCTTTCCCGAAATCACGTCATTCTTAATGAGCATAACCAATTCAGCAAAGTCTTCGGCTGAAATATCGCTTTCAGAAATAGATTTACCCGACTTGTTCAACTGAGCAAATAGTTCTCCGAGAAGCCAATTGGATAGCAATTTTGCGACAGATTTATCCGAAACTTCAGTTACAGCAGTCAAAGCTCTTTCATAATAATCTGCTATTTCCATTTCAGATGAAATCAGTTCAGCATCATATTTCGGAAGATCGTAATCTTTTTGAAATCTTTTCGACTTCGCATCCGGTAATTCCGGAATAGTTTTCTT
Source organism: Alphaproteobacteria bacterium (assembly GCA_045616365.1). Taxonomy (GTDB): domain Bacteria; phylum Pseudomonadota; class Alphaproteobacteria; order UBA3830; family UBA3830; genus UBA3830. Next base: position 11,804 of record JAZLGP010000043.1, read on the forward strand.
CAGCTCATCTATGCGAGATTGTTCCAAAACCAAAGGAGGCAAATCCGGTTCAGGGAAGTATCGATAATCCTGAGCATCTTCCTTTGATCGCATTGTTCTGGTAACACCCTTTGCACTGTCGAATAATCTCGTTTCCTGATCAACTTCACCGCCGTTTTCAAGAATATTAATCTGTCTTTCGATTTCATAATTCACTGCAGTAGCAATAAATTTTATGGAGTTAACATTTTTTACCTCAGCACGAGTTCCATACGGAGTCCCTGGACGATGAACAGAAATATTAACATCTGCTCTCATACTTCCTTCGTCCATATTTCCATCGCAAGTTTTCAAATATCTGAGAATTGACCTTAGCTTCTGCAAGAACATCGCAACTTCTTCAGCACTACGCATGTCAGGTTGCGTAACAATCTCCATAAGAGCAATACCCGACCGATTAAGATCAATAAAAGATTTTACCGGACTCTGATCATGAATACTTTTTCCAGCATCCTGCTCAATATGAATATGATGAAGATTAACTCGACGTGTTTGACCATCCTCTTTTTCAATATCAATATACCCACCACTAATGATCGGATGAAAAAACTGCGTAATCTGATACCCCTGTGGCAAATCTGCGTAAAAATAATTCTTTCGATCGAAGAAAGATACCTTATTTATTTCTGCATTTAATCCGAGACCCGTTCGAATTGCTTGATCCACGCAAAACGAATTAATAACAGGAAGAACCCCCGGTAATGCAGCATCAACATATGATACATTCTCATTAGGTCCTGCCCCAAACTTTGTTGAAGCACTTGAAAACAATTTTGAATTAGATATCACCTGCGCGTGAATTTCTAAACCGATAACAACTTCCCATTTTCCCGATTCTGTTTCGATATACATTAATCAATCTCCTTTAATGATGGGAAGTTCGCTCCCGATTCCAAAACACTTCCGATCTGAATTAATCTTTCCTCCATAAAATGAGGTGCTAACAATTGCAATCCCAGTGGTTTTCGATCTTTATCCAAACAAATTGGAACAGACATTCCTGGAATACCAACAATATTCGCAGTAACTGTCAAAACGTCGTTCAGATACATTGTTACAGGATCTTTCGGCTCATTTTCTAAACTGAAAGCACTGCTGGGAGTAGTTGGTGCCAACAAAGCATCGACATTTTCAAATACTTCAGCAAATTCTTTTCGAATTAATTTTTGAATTTTCAACGCCTTCATATAATACGCATCGAAATGTCCTGCCGACAAGATATAAGTCCCTATCAAAATCCTTCTTTTAACCTCATCGCCAAATCCTTGCCCTCTTGTATTTTCATACATTTCGTTCAAAGTTTTTCCCTCTGCTCGGAAACCGTATCTTACTCCGTCAAACCTAGCTAAATTTGCTGAAGCTTCCGCTGGCTGAATAATATAATATGCCGGTAGAGAATACCTGGATAAAGGTAAAGAAACATCAACTATTTCCGCCCCCGCATCTTTCAAGATCTGCGTACCTTTTTTCCATGCATCTACGATATCTTGCTGGATTCCTTCTACTAAAAATTCTTTCGGTATACCGATCTTCATTCCTTTTACAGATTTTCCTGAAAACGACTCAAAATCAGGAACTTCGACATTTGCCGAAGTTGAATCCTTCACATCGTACCCGGATATCGCTTTCAAAAATACTGCCGCATCTCGAACAGTCTTCGTAAGAACTCCACCTTGATCTAAAGACGAAGCCATGGCAATCATTCCATAACGAGAACATCTTCCATAGGTTGGCTTTAATCCGACAATTCCTGTAAAAGCAGCAGGCTGTCTAATCGATCCACCTGTGTCAGATCCTGTCGCAGCCGCACAAAGATGTCCCGCAACCGCAGCAGCAGATCCACCTGAAGACCCGCCCGGAACTAATCTTTCACTGACTTTCCATGGATTAATCACTTCTCCAAAATAACTGGTAGAATTAGTCGAACCCATAGCGAATTCATCCATATTCGTTTTTCCCAAAAATACCGCACCGCTATCCAACAACTTTTGAGTGATAGTCGACTCATATGGTGGAATAAAATTCGACAACATCTTCGAAGCGGAAGTTGTGCGAATTCCTTTCGTCATAAACATATCCTTAATGCCCAAAGGAATTCCTTCAAGACATCCAGCGGTATCATTTGCAATTTTGCTATCTGATTGCTTGGCCGATTGTAGAGCTTGATCCGCACAAACCGTAATGTACGCATTAATATTTTTATATTTCTCTATTCTTTCTAAAAAACACTTCGTCAGCTCAACTGAAGAAAAACTTTTCTTCAATAAATTTTCTTTTATTTCACACAGTGATAAGTGATACATCAATTAACCTCTACAAACCCTTTATATACTAAATAATTTTTTTGTAAAATAAAAGGAGTTAAGTTCAGAAGCAACATATAACCGAAGCCAAAAGCAATCCCCAAAAAACATCGAACTCGTTTCACTTATTTCTTAATAATAACATGCTAACATCTAACCTCATCTGCACTAAGCAATTCTATGAAGCGTTTAAGAGCTAATCCCCGATGCGAAACTTTATTTTTAACTTTCGTCGGTAATTGTGCCGCAGTCATACCAAGCTCTGCTACTCGGAAAAGAGGATCATACCCAAATCCGTTCTGGCCCAGAGGCTCATATCCTATACTTCCTTCCCAAGATCCCATAACAGTATATGGCACCGGATCATCCGGATAACACACTAAACATAGAGCACACCAATAACGCGCAGTACGATTGCAGTCCGGAACGTCTTTCATAAGCTCCAAAAGTTTTCGATTATTAGCCTCATCGGCACTACATCCAGCATTTTTTCCAGCAAATCTGGCTGAAAAAATTCCCGGTGCACCATTAAGATAATCAACACACAACCCTGAATCATCAGCTAACGCAGGAAAACCCGATTTTTCGCTAGCATATCGAGCTTTCAATATCGCATTTTCTAGAAAACTTTTCCCAGTTTCCGCTGGAGAAACTATACCGAGAGCCTTCTGCAAAATAATTTCGTACCCTAGCGGATCTAGAACTGCCCTAAACTCCTTCGCTTTCCCCAGATTTCCTGAAGCCAAAACAATAGTTTTTTTTCTCATGATTTCACCTAGAAAAATTTTTATCTCCTAATGGATGATATTTGTTAACTACTTCTTTTAACCTTGCCCTACTCACGTGGGTATAGATTTCAGTAGTTGATATACTTTCATGTCCAAGCATTTTTTTTACACTTAAAAGATCTGCCCCATGATCTAAAACATGAGTTGCGAAAGCATGTCTCAAAACATGAGGAGATACCTTATCCGGATCCACTCCCGATATCGCAGCAATTTTCTTTATTAATTGAAAAATTCGTTGACGAGTGATGTGTTTTTCAGGATCTTTTGAAGGAAACAACCAAATTGAAAAAGGCTTCACTTCGATCCACTGTTTCAATAATCCGACTACCTGATGAGTAATAGGAACTATTCTTTCCTTTCTGCCCTTTCCGAAAATCCGAATAAATTTATCCTCAACAAAAGAATTCATTTTCAAAGAAATCAGCTCGCTGACTCGCAGACCACTTCCGTATAACAGATACAAAATCAGATCGTTTCGAATTTGCTCTTCCTTAGGAAAAGCAAAAGTTGCTTCCCTGAGCTTTTTCACAACATCTTCGCTTATTATTTTAGGAAGAGATCTTTGAGATTTTGGCTGACGAATAAAAGTCATCGGATTTTTTTCTATTAGCTCCTCCGCCACCAAAAATCGAAAAAATTGTTTTAATGCTGAAATTTTTCTTTTTACTGTAGATATCTGAAAATTTTTATTCTTCAAAATTTCAAGATAATCCGTAATTTCTTTCTCAGTAACTTCATCGTCTATGTCGACATTAGTTAAAAAATCTTGTAAATCTGAAAAATAAGACTGAACAGTATTCAGAGACACGTTTTTTTCACTTTTTAAATATTCTAAAAACGATTCCAGCGATTTATGCATTTCGTTTTATCTGAATTTCTTTGATAACTTCATGAGAATTCGCAGGAATTCCCACGGACAAATAAATTCCCAAACCGATAATAGCAACCAATCCAATTGCTCCCAAAAACATAAAAAAAGATTTCATCCCTTTACCATCATGTTAATAAAACGTATAATGATTTTATTATATTATGAGGAACAGAAAAGTACTATATGCCCAAATGCCGATTATGCAGTTTTTTTGTTTTGATTAGTTTCCGTATTTTCCGCTTACAAGAAGAGAGTTTTGAATGATTCACGTGCTATTCGTCGTTGTAACAATGGTATTGTTGTGTACGGCTGCTTTTTTATCAGGATCGGAAACAGCAATTACCGGATCTTCCAGAGCTTACTTATTTCATCTAGCCAAAAAAGGAGACAAAAGAGCTCAAAAAGTGCTCGATTTGCAAGAGGACATGTCTCTTTCCATCGAAACGATCTTAATATTAAATCAGGTCATTCTTTTCTTAATTCCAACTTTTACCGCATGGTACTCGTTCCACTTAACTCCGACACAAAGTACCATTTGCACTCCGCTTGTTGCGGTATTAATTATAGTTTATGCGGAAATTTGTCCGAAAATTATTGCTCTGAAATTTATAACTTCGTTTGCCCTTTTTGCCGCGCCGTTTTTGAAAGTTTGTGTATCCGCGTTGAAAGGAGTAACTCGAATTTTAGAAGAATGTGCAAAAATTTCCCTTAGACTTATAGGAATTAACATCGATAATCAGCAGGTCGAAAATCAATCTGACGAAGAGCTTCGTGGAGCAATCGAAATGCATTCTTCTGAAGGAGATGAGGAAGAAGAAGAACAAAAGAAGACGATGTTAAAAAGCATTTTGGATCTCGAAAATGTTTACGTTAATCAAGCAATGGTTCATCGTCGACACATGCGAACCATAGACATATCCTTGCCTGTAGCAAAAATTGCAAAAGAGATTTCCAGTTGTCCTTTCTCAAGAATACCTCTTTGGAAAGACAGTCCTGAAAACATTGTCGGAGTTTTAAAAGCGAAAACTTTTTTCAAAGCACTACAGATAAATAACGGTGATTTTTCGAAGATCAAAATTTCAAATCTCATTTCGATGCCTTGGTATATTCCGGAAACAACTTCGCTCATGGATCAGCTGGAAAACTTCCGAAAGAAAAGAGAACATTTTGCTCTGGTTGTAGATGAGTACGGAGATCTTTTGGGATGTATCACTTTAGAAGATATTCTCGAGGAAATTGTCGGAGAAATTGTGGACGAGTATGACAACAAAGAAATCAAAGATGACATAAAAATCCAGCCAGACGGAAGCATTATAGCAAACGGAGCTACCCCGATCAGAGACTTAAATCGTCAATTCGGTTGGGGCATTCCCGAGAAAAGTGCAACAACCATCGCCGGATACATTATGTATGAAACACGAAAAATTCCAGATGTCGGACAGGTATACGTTTTTTCTGGATTAAAATTAGAAATTTTGCGGAGGCAAAGAAACCAGATAGTGTTACTAAAAATAACTCCTCAACCAAATCAACAAAATCCTACAGAATCTACCAAAGCTGTTGAAATTTAATTTGTGAATATCTATAATCAGGCGGCAGTCTTTAGGGAATTTGTTTATGATTGTGGTTTGTCCAAATTGCTCCAGCAAATATTCCGTGCACTCGGAGGCAATTGGTAAAGGAAAACTAGTTCGTTGTGCTATGTGTGGCATGACCTGGCAACAAACCCCGGTCGCGAAAAAAAAGTCCAGAGATATATACAATTTGTTCCAATCGACCTTTTACTGGTTTGTTGTTTTTATTACAGTATTTTCAATTTTGTTTGCGCCAAAGACTGTATCGAAGTATTGGCCTGCGTCGATTTCTTTTTATAGGCTGATCGGAGCAAACAATACTCCAAATCGAAAAGATTTTTCAATAAAAAATGTTTCGAGTTTTTTTGTAAAAAGAAACGGGAAACTTTGCGTCGGAATCAAGGGAGAATTAATCAATATTTCCGACGAAGTGCAAATGGTCCCAGAATTAACAATAGGGTTAAGAGAAGACACTGCTTCATCCAATCCAAACTTTAAAATGTCATGGACTCACAAGTTAAATTATAAAAAACTGCTTCCAAATCAAAAAGTGATTTTTGAAACAGACGAAAAAAGTGTTCCTTATACCAATTTGATTTGTGATATAAAATTAAATACACTGTAGATATGCGTCAGAGTCAGTATAAAATTTTATCTTTTATTTCAAGTTTATATTTTAGATTAGTAGAATTCTTTGGTGTCTGCGTGTTTTTCGCAGCAATGGGTACTTTAGTTGCTCTTGTTACATACTGCCCTGAAGATCCGTCTTTTAATACAGCTATCGATGGATTTACGTCAAACTTACTTTCTCATCCCGGAAGTTACTACTCTGACTTGATGATTCAGTTTTTCGGAAAATCTTCTTATTTTTTTTCGTTTATATTAATGGCTTTTGGGTACCAACTGATTGAATATCACCTCGTTTCATATTTTAGAATTATAAGCGGATTATTTTCTTGCGTGTTGAGTTCTGTTTTTTTCGACATGATACACTGGGAAAATTTTTCTGGAGTTACTGGACCTATGATTCACAAGTATTTAAGCAAATGCGGCGGAGAAATTTTTGAAACATATAAAATATATTTTTGCATTCTTATTGGAATTTTATTCTTGTGTTCTTTTTTGATAGCAATCAGGTTTCATTTTTCTACCGTTAAAGATTGCTACATGTATTTCAAAGATTTGGTATTACAGAACGAAGAGAAAATCCAAGAACTGTCTCCCTCTGTACAAATAATAAGAAAATCCGAGATCAAGAAGTCGCAATCGAAAAAAGAATCTAAACCAAAGAAAACCAATGTCAGCAAATTTGCTTTACCTTCTCTTCATTTGTTGTCCGAACCAAAAAGTAATGGAGAAAAATTATCTGATTCAGAACTAAGAGCCCGTTCAGAAAACTTAACAAAGGTTCTAGATGATTTTGGAATAAAAGGAGAAATTATCGGAGCCAGTCCAGGTCCCGTGGTAACTTTATATGAATTAAAACCGGCTGCTGGAATAAAATCATCTCGTGTAATCGGATTAGCAAGCGATATTGCTAGGTATATGAGTGCGATTTCTGCTCGAGTTTCGGTAATTCCAGGAAAAAATGCATTGGGAATCGAACTTCCGAACGTGAAACGCCAAACTGTTTACTTGCGAGAAATTTTGGAATCAAACGTCTATAGTCGAAGCACCGCAGCATTGCCGATTGCTTTAGGAAAAGATATCTCTGGAGATTCTATGGTAGTGGATCTTGCAAAAATGCCACATTTGCTTATTGCGGGAACAACAGGATCAGGAAAATCCGTCGGTATCAACGCAATGATCATGTCTCTTCTTTATCGATTACCTCCAGAAAAATGCAAATTTATTATGGTCGATCCGAAAATGTTGGAGCTGTCCATTTATGACGATATTCCTCATTTATTGACACCAGTTGTAACTGATCCGAAAAAAGCTGTCGTTGCCTTAAAATGGGCAGTGAAGGAAATGGAGTCACGTTATAAAGCGATGTCTAAAGTCGGTGTAAGAAACATCGAAAATTACAATGCAAAATTAGCATCGATGAAATCATCTGGTGAAGATCTTACCAGACGAGTACAAACCGGATTTGATCCAGAAACAGGAGCTCCTGTTTACGAAAATCAAAAAATCAAAATGGAACCTTTTCCTTACATTGTAATCGTCGTAGATGAAATGGCTGACTTAATGTTAGTCGCAGGAAAAGATATTGAAGGTGCAGTTCAAAGATTGGCTCAGATGGCAAGAGCCGCAGGGATACACCTAATAATGGCAACACAAAGACCGTCTGTTGATGTCATCACAGGAACAATTAAGGCGAACTTTCCGACGCGTATAAGTTTCCAAGTCAGTTCTAAAATTGACAGTCGAACCATTTTAGGAGAGCAAGGTGCTGAGCAACTACTCGGACAAGGAGATATGTTATACATGTCATCTGGGGGACGAACGACTCGTGTTCACTGTCCGTTTGTAAGTGATGGTGAAGTTGAAAAAATTACAAATTCACTTCGAGAACAAGGTAAGCCGAGTTACGTTGATGATATTCTGGACGACGATAATAGTTTACTTGGTAGTTCATCCGAAGCAAGTTCCAACGAAAATGATCCCCTTTATAAAGAAGCGGTAGATCTCATTATGAGAGAAGGAAAAGCATCCACAAGCTTCATACAAAGGCATTTAAAAATCGGATATAACCGGGCGGCACGAATTATAGATATGATGGAAGAAGCAGGGATAGTTTCCGCAGCAAATCATGTAGGGAAAAGGGAAATATTAGGACGATGAAGATTTTTTATTTATTATTTTTTGCTTTTTTAAGTGTTGCATGTTTTGCTGAAAATCATCAAATTCAAAATAACGCTAAATTTAATTTAATTGAACAAGTAGAAAATTATTTCAACGACAGGTTAGATACCGTAAAATCCAATTTTAAACAAATCGATAGTCGTGGATTTACTTCGACAGGAAAAATTTTCTTCAAAAGAAAAAAAGGATTAATGAAATTATATTACAATGATCCGAATCCGAATGTCGCGATTGTAAAAAACTACAAACTTACTCATTTCAACCGCGATCTCAAAGAAAAAACTATCATCTCCGTTTATTCATCTCCACTTGCGTTTTTTTTAGAAAAAAAAATAGATTTAAAACAGAACGTAAAAATTGTTTCAATGGACGAATCACAAAATTCAATCGAAATAACTTTTAAGAAAAAAGGAGATGAAGACGAGGGCGCAGTCACCCTAATGTTTTCAAAAAAACCATTTCAATTGCTGGGTTGGATAATCTCAGAAAATAATAAATACGGCAGACAGACTCACCTGAGTTTAGAAAACCCCGACTTTAATTCATCATTTCCAGATGAAGAATTCGAATCGTTTTCATAAATCTCAAACAATCAAAATCGAAAATTCTTTCGAGTATCTTACTTTCCGTTATTGATGTTTGAAGACAAATCCATCCTCGAACATATTGGCTGTCATACCTGAGCATATAATTAAAATATCATCACTTATCAGATGCAAATCTTCAAGGATAAAGATTCCTTAATTGTTATCTAATTCTCAATTGAAATCAACCAACTTATTTCCCAACGGAAGAAATACTTTTCAACTGACCGCAGGCAGCAAAAATATCATCACCTCGAGACTTCCGGATAACTGCTCTCAATCCATGCTTAATTAAATTCATCGAAAACAAATTGGCTTTTTCCCTGCTTGTTCCCTTAAATTTCGAGGTTGGCCAATCATTGTAAATGATCAGATTTACCTTCGCCGGAAAATTTCGCAAAAGTCTAATCAACTGCTTTGCATTTTCCTCCGAATCGTTGACCTTATCCAAAAGCAAATATTCAAAAGTGATCTTTTCTGTATTGCTTTCAACTTTATATTTTTTCGTCGCTTCCAAAATTTTTTCTATGTTATATTTGCGATTAATCGGCATCAAAGTATTACGTATTTCATCGCTAGGAGCATGAAGAGACACTGCCAATTTCACTCCGAATTTCGCAAGTTCATACAATTGATCTTCGATAATTCCGCAAGTCGAAACAGTGACTTTATTTCGTGAAAAGTTATGCGATTTTCGATCCAACAAAATAGAAAGCGACTCGAAAAGATTTTCAGAATTCAAAAGAGGCTCGCCCATTCCCATAAAAACAATATTCGAAATCGGGAACTGATCTTTCCAAAAAATCACCTGAGCAATAATCTCTGCTGAGGTTAAATTTCGAGCAAATCCTTGAGTTCCAGTGTGACAAAACTTACATCCCATCGCACATCCTGCTTGAGAAGATACGCAAATAGTATTTCGTTTATCGTCAGGAATAAAAACTGTTTCAACTCGATTACCGTCTTCAAATTCTAATAACGCTTTTTTTGTTCCGTCTTTCGACGATAACAATGTAATGCATTTTCCTCTAGACAGAGAAAATGTCTCTTTTAATTTTTCACGAGTTGCTAAAGACACGTTGCTCATTTCATCAAAATCTTTTGCAAGTTTTACATGAATCCACGGATAAACTTTTTTCGCATCTAATTCTGTAAACCCGTTTTCTACAAAAATTTTTTTCAAATTAAAAAGACAATATCCCAATAAATTTATTTGCATTGGCTTCTCGCTAATTCATCTGCTCGTTCATTGTAATGATCGCCATTGTGACCCTTAACCCAACGCCAGATTACATTGTGACGATTGACCTGATCGCGCAATTCAATCCACAATTCTTTATTTTTCACTGGAGATTTACTTGCATTTTTCCAACCGTTTTTCTCCCAGTTTTTGATCCAACCGGTAATACCGTTTTTTACGTATGCACTGTCTGTAAAAATTTCAATTTCTGTTGTCTCCGTAATCTTTTTCAGAGCATTAATCGGACCAAGAAGTTCCATACGATTGTTCGTTGTGTCAACCTCTCCTCCACTTAACTCAAATTCTCCATCATCTCCGATGATTATGGCACCCCATCCACCTGGTCCTGGGTTTCCCGAGCAAGCTCCATCAGTATAAATCTTTAATTTTCCGCTCGGAATTTTATCCAAAATATTTTTTGATTTCTCTTTGTTTTTTTTGGAGACGATGTCTTTTTCATCAGCAGAATCCAATGAAATGCTTCCTTCAAAAACATATTTAGCTGGACCTTTCTGAACAATCGAATCATCAGGTTTTATAAAAATTTCCAGCTCTCCACCAGGTTGTTTCACTCGAACTTTATCTTTTATCAATTTTAATTTGTAAGCAGAAAATGCCGTTGCACTTGCACCACTACCGCAAGCTAAAGTGAATCCAACTCCGCGCTCAAAAACTTCTAACTGAATTTCAAAATCATTTATTACTTTCGCAAATGAAACATTGATCCGATTTTTGAACAATGACAATCTTTCAAGTTTTTCGCCGATCAATCGCTTCATTTTAGATGAAATGGATTTTTTCATAAATAAAATCAAATGAGGATTTCCAACTGAAACGGCACAAGCTCTATCAAAATAAGAAATTTCATTCTGAGTTAAATTCAATTCAGACAACAAATCATTAACATTGATTTTCTCATTATCAATCCCCAAATCCGAATAAGAAAAAGATGGCTGTCCGACATTCACGAAAATATTTTCACCTGCAACTTTTGTTTCATAAACCTTAGATTTTGTTTTTAAATCCAAATTTAGAAGATCGAATTTTTTCTTCATTAGTAAAGCTAAACATCGAGACGCGTTTACGCAAATTTCTGCAACACTTCCATCGCTATTGAAAAAATCTACAAAAACTTCATCATTTTTTCTTTGATAAATTACCAGAGTATCACATCCGATCCCGAACTTACGATCACACAGAAATCTAATGTTTTCCTCTCTAAGATTTCTTTTTAATTGAGACTTCTCCACAAATACAAAGTCATTTCCAAGACCTTGCATTTTATCAAAAAAAACTTTCAAAATTACTCCTGATTCAATAGCTCTTTTGTAATAATTTTCCCTCTCTCAACTGCCGGCTGATCGAACGGATTAACGCCTATCAATTTGCAAACGCAAGCAACCTCTAACATAAAATGCATAAACAAAGCCCCAAGATTATCCGCGGAAATCGAAGGAATTTCGATCCTTCTCACATTAAATCCTTTCTCGAGCAAAACTTTTTGTGTTGCCTCACATTGGCTACTGAAAATTTCTGAAAGTTTTCTATCTTGCAAATATTCAAACTTCACAGGAAGATTCTCATTTTTTACAATCAAAGATTTTTCTTGTTTTTCATAAAAAAATGTAAAACATTTATCCTGCGGTCCATCCAAATACAGTTGTAACTGACTGTGTTGATCAACTGAACCAATAGCAGTTAACGGAGTTATTCCCTTTCCCTCTTTTCCGGAGCTTTCAGCATATAATTGAGCTAACCAATATCCGAAATTTACTAGTTTATCGGAATAGATAAACGAAACATGGTTGCAAATACCCTTTTCAAAATTTTTGAAAACAAAATCTGCACCTTCCTGTATTTTATAAATAGAATTTCCGAAATTATCTAACACGCGACGCCCTCCGGTACGAATCATACGAGGATCCACTCCGCACAAAATTGCAGGAATCATTCCGACCAAAGAAAACACTGAATATCTTCCACCAATTTCAGAAGGATGTTCAAAACATAAAAATTTATTTTGATTTGCAATCTGAGTTAACGCGGAATCTTTATCTTCGGTCACAATTACAAATCTGTCTTTAAAATCATGAGAATGCTTTGCATAATCCATAGCAATAAGCAACTGACAAATTGTTTCCAATGTCTCTCCTGATTTTGAAATTACTAAAAATCCAGTTTTATCAAAATCTGTTTTCTTCAACAAATTTTCCAAACTACTTGGATCAAGATTCCTTACAAAATTCAATTTTCTTTCACAAGAATTTGCGATAGAACAAATCGCCTGTCCACCCAAACTAGAACCACCTGTGCCAAAAATCACGAAATTTTTCAGTTCACACCATTTTTTGAATCGAGGATTATCCAAAGTAGATAAATCTTCTGAATGCTTTACAATATTGTAACAATCCAACTGAGTTAACTCTTTAAAAAAATCAAACTGACTTCTTCTTCGAATCAAATCTGTTAAAACTACGTGATTATATAACATTATTCTCTCTCCTCCGGGTTTAAAACTGAAATAACATCAGGCTCTTTTTTGAAAAATTTTACGACTTCTTCCCTAATTGTTTCAAGCTTAAATTTTTTAATCGAATCTCGATATTTTCCTAAAAATTCGTAACTGTAGCCAACCCCGATTTTATCAGATAACCAATTCATCGTATCAATTACATCTGTAAGATATGTAAAAACATTGGCAGATTTATATAGCTCTTTTTTCGCCGTAACCAATTTATCTTCACTAACTTCGTAAGCCAGTCTCTTGATCTCATTCAAAATTTCATATTCGAATTCTTTTGAATATTTCTTCGATTCCAACAAAACGGAAACTCTCAAATTTCCTTCAGAATGATTCCAAAAGGAATAATCAAGAGTCACATCAGATGCGATTTTTAATTCGTTAATTAGAGACTTTTTGAGTTCTGTTTTTAAATAATTCAAAAATATCTCCAAAGCAAACGGAGAAGCCATTCTGAAAGATTCGTCACCATCGTAAACAGATTTTTCTGTTCGATAATTCGGAAGTCGCCAATATATTTCTACATATGGGAATTTCGCTTGAGAACTAACCATTTCAAAGTTAACAGTTGCATTATGATGAGACGGTTCATGTAATCTTTTTATTTCAGATTTATCTTTACTCGCAAAATTCTCTTCAATTGTTTTTATGATTTCATCTTTATTTTTTAGATATCCGGAAATAATTAAAGTCAGCCGATTATTGACATAATTTTCGACGTGAAATTTTTTCAAATCATCTACAGAAACATCCTTCAATTCAGTAACAGAAAAAGGCTTTCCAAAACCATCGTGCCAGTATAAAGATCGCAATGCCTCCCTTCGCAATTTATTTTTATCCAACTCCATCGACTGATTAAATCTATTTTTAATTCTTTCTTTTTCCTTCAACAATTCTTGTTCCGATATTTCTAAATTATAAAAATATTGAGCCAAACATTTTAAGTGAAGTGGAAGGTCCATTCGCTTTCCGTAAAAGGAAAACAAAGACTGTTCCTGACCAACAAACGATGTCATTTCGACATTATATCCTTGCGGATTTTTATTCATTTCTTTTTCAAGTTTTCTTTTGAAAACATTTCCAATAAGCTCCGACTTTCCGGATTTATCTACATCATCAGCCCCCCCCACTGAGAGACAAATTGTTACAAAAATATTGTCGGATTTATTTGTTTCTAAAAAAATCACAGACATATTATTTGGTAATTTTCGGCATTCAACACCACGATAAACTTCCGCAGAAATTTCTCCAATCAAAAGAAAAAAAATAAGATAAAAAAACTTCCGAAACATTTTACTTATTCAAGCAAGGAGGTACAACCAATGGACTGTTTTTTGCGCTTTCTAAATCAATATTTCTGTTTTCCAAACTGTTGCATGCAGAAACCACCAATAAAGACAATATCATCAAATATTTATTCATTTTTCTCCTCCGAAAGCGAAATAAAAAACAACACAAAAACACCAATAACTATCGCGCTATCTGCAATATTAAATGCTGGCCAATGATAAGATCCCAAATGAAAATCCAAAAAATCCACTACAGATCCGTATACTATTCGATCAATAATATTTCCGATTGCTCCACCAATTATCAAACTGACAAACGGTAAATGATTTTTATTTTTTCGCACATAATCTATCAAAAATCCAATAACGACCAACGATAAAATTACGAGAAAAATAGGTTGTAAAGATCCACTAAGTAACCCGAAAGTAACTCCTTTGTTTCGCACATGAACGATATTAAAAAACGGAAGAACGTTTATCCATTCTCCCTGTCTCATATGTCTGACGACAATCAACTTAGAAAGCTGATCGCTCAATAAAATAAAAACAAATAAAAACCCGCCTAAGCAATATTTTCTAAGACTTTTCGGCATCGATCACAAACCTTATTTTCATCAACTTGTGTAATCTTCCAACACCTTTCGCATTTTTCTCCATCAGCAACAGAAACAACTACTTTTACCTGAGGAAAATCTTCTGAAACAAATGCATCTACCGAAGCCTCACTATTTAAGATCTCAAATTGAGAAGTAATAGCGATTTCTTCCCAAAATTCGGAATTTTTTGTATACAAAACTTCGTCCGGAGCGAATAAAGTTACTTTCGCTTGCAAACTAGAACCGATCAACTTTTCTTTTCGTGCGATCTCTAACGCAGTGTTTATAACTCGACGCACCGACCTTACTTTCTCGATATTTTTCGAAACTTCCTCGTTATTCCATTCCGCAACCGGAGTTAAATATTTCTCCAAATGAATACTAGATTTTTCTTTGTTAAATGCAGACCACGCGTCTTCTGCTGTAAAAACCATAATCGGAGCAATCCAACGCACGATATACTGAAACAAGGTGTAGATCACCATACGATAAGCCTTGCGTTTTTCATCGTTGCGATCATCACAGTAGAGACAATCCTTTCGAATATCAAAATAGAACGAAGACAAATCGCTCGCGCAGAAATTATATACCGCATTAAAATATCTGTTCAGATCATAATTTTCGATGCATTCTGACAACTGACCGTGAACTTCTGTAATGCGGTGCAGAACCCACTTTTCCAAAACAGGAAGAGCGGAATATTCAACAACTTCGTTTTCCGCATCATAATCTGACAACGCCCCAAGCATATATCTCAGTGTGTTACGTAATTTACGATACACATCCTCCAATTGCTTCAAAATATTTTTTCCTATTTTCAAATCCTGAGTAAAATCACTGCAAGAAACCCACATACGGAAAATATCTGCTCCATATTTATCAACAATATCTTCTAAATTGATCGTATTTCCAATGGATTTCGACATCTTTCGACCTTGTTCGTCAACAGTAAATCCATGAGTCATCACTGTTTTAAACGGAGCATTTCCGAAAGTCCCACAAGAATTTAATAAAGAATGCTGAAACCAACCGCGATGCTGATCTGAACCTTCAATATAGAGATCCGCTTGACGTTCGTTATCATTATTTCTGAAAACATAAGCATAGGTCGACGAACTTTCAAACCACACATCTAATGTATCAAAATTCTGTTCGTAATCTTCAGAATTATATTTTTCTCCGAGAAAATCTTGAGCTGAACGAACAAACCATGCATTCGATCCTTCATTTTCGAAAATCCGAGCAACTCGTTCGATCACATTGGCATCTTTTAAAACCTCACCCGTTTTTTTACTCACAAACAAAGGAATCGGCACACCCCAAACTCTCTGACGAGAAACACACCAATCTCCACGATTTTCAATGAAAGACTTTATACGATTATATCCCCGTTTTGGAATCCATCGTGTCTTTTCAATTTCATGCAACGCTTTTTCACGCAAACCTGTCTTGTCCATGCTAATAAACCATTGCGGAGTTGTTCGAAAGATTAACGGAGCCTTCGATCTCCAAGAATGAGGATAACTATGAATTATCGTCGTTTGGAAAAGCAACGCCCCAACTTCGCTCAACTTTTCAAGCATTTCATTTTCGATCTTGAATATGTGCTTACCTGCAAACATCGGCACACAATCGTAGTATATTCCCGAATCATTTACTGTTTGTGGAACAGCAATTCCATACTGTTTACAAACATTGAAATCATCCAAACCATGCCCAGGGGCGGTATGCACCAAACCCGTTCCCGCATCAATTTCAACATGATCTCCATGAATCAGCGGAACATCGAAATCATATCCTTTCCCAACAAACGGATGTGAACAAATTGTATTTTTCAACAGTTCTCCATCAAATTCTTGCAAAACCTCAGCAGGAATTTTGGTTGTAGATATAAAATTTTCAACCAAATCTTTCGCAATAATGATTTTTTTCGATTCGATCTGTAACAAACAATAACGAAATTTTTTCGAATAAGAAATCGCACGGTTTGCTGGAATTGTCCACGGAGTCGTTGTCCAAATCACGCAGTAAGCATCACGCAAAAGTTCCAAATCAGTACTTTTAACTTTGAACGCAACATAGATGCTTGGAGATTTTTTATCAATGTAATCTATTTCGGCATCAGCAAGTGCTGTTTTTTCAACCACTGACCAAAACACAGGCTTTTCACCTCGATACAACGAACCATCCATGATGAATTTACCGATCTGCCGAATCACTGTCGCTTCAGATTTCGGATTCATCGTCAAATATGGATGTTCCCAATCACCGCAAACACCCAATCGCTTAAACCCATCCATCTGAACCTGAATCCACTTTTCAGCAAATTTCTGGCACATCGTACGAAATTCCGCGCTAGAAATATCTGTTCTCTTGAGCGATTTTTCTTTCAACTTTTCTTCAATTTTCCATTCGATGGGAAGCCCGTGACAGTCCCAACCCGGAATGTAATTGACGTTAAACCCTTGCATTCTCTTAAAGCGAGCAATCACATCTTTTATGCACTTATTCAGCGCGTGCCCCGCATGAGGTTTACCATTTGCAAAAGGAGGACCATCATGTAACAAATACTCTTCACAGCCCTTTGATAATTTTCGAGACTGTTCATAAATTTCGTCCCACTTTTTTAAAATTTCAGGTTCTCTTACCGAAAGATTTCCTTTCATTTGAAAATCCGTACTTGGAAGAAAAATCGTATCTTTAAAATTCATTTTAATAACCATTGCAACCATTAAAAAAAATAAATAAAAATCTCGCTACAGTCAATAAGAAGGGGGACAATGGAGTAGCATAAATACAAGGAAAAACAAAAGAATGAATTTTTGACCAAAATGTGTTTTGAATACAAAAAGGAAGACTGCAAATCAATCCTCCCTATTGAGATAAAGAGAAGAGCAAGAAACACAAATTCAGTGCCCCCCTCCCTCTTAAATTGTAACAACATACTGCTTTATGAAAACAATACCGCTACAACAGTTTAAGAATTATTCTTCATCCACATAAAAATCACCAAAGAAAGATTCTTCTAACTCCCGCATCTTTTTCATCAAGGCTTGTCGCTGTCTCTCGTAATTTTCCAGCAATTGTTGCTGATCAAAATGTTTGCGATTCATCTGTTTCACAGGAACAGCCACTCCCTGATCTTGCCCTTTATGCCAAAATGGATGTCTTTGTTTGTGCAGACCTCGATCATGTCTGTGTTTGAATTTTTTCTCTTTATCTGTACCAAAAAGCTTTTCAAACATTTTTTCAACAGGTCTGTAAAATGAAACTCTAGAACGGTTTCTCAGCTTGCTATGCATCTCTTCGTCTTCCGAATTTTCTATCCTAGAATTACGATCAACCATTGGATACCTTGAAGAATGCGTTGTTTGAAATTCTTTATCCTGAGAATCTTCTTGTTCTTGATATAGATGTCCTCTCCCAAAAAAACCTCCTCTATCCCAAAAACCTCGATGTCCTAAACGATAATGCGGACGTTCATTTTTGACAAATTTTCTTTTCTGAGATCCCTGATCATCTTCTTTTGGATGCAAAAATTTAATCTTAAAAGGAACAATTTGTTCCGAATCATTAACATCTTCTCCATTGATCGGTTTGTAAACACCATTTTCAATAATACCGCGGCTTTTGCGATGCAGTGTCACGCCAGTCTTATCATATTCTTTCCTTTCCGACTGTACCTGAATCGGTTCATCATTATTTTGTACCAATTGTAACGACCAACTACTTCCTTCAATCTCTGATTCGGCATGAACGGAAACAAACAGCAAACACATAAGGGATAGTCCCACAAATCTCTTCATTTATTCCTCCGCATATTACAAAAATTATTCTATCACTCATTTATTAAAATTTTATTAACAATCTTTGTCAACTGCCAAAATTTTTACAACAAATTATGTTGTGGCTTTGATAGCGTCGGATAACTTTCATGAAGATCCTTCAGATAAACTAAAAGTTCACTCACCTTTATATAAATATGTCGATGATCCGAAAAAATCAGGTTAATTTCATCGCCATTTGCGTGAATCGCTAACAGATTATAATAATGATGTGGTTCTTTCTGAAAATTATCATTCACGTGTATAGTTTTTATATTATGAATGTATAACCCAGAATGAACGCGATAATAGCATTGTTCTTCCTCAAATTCATGTAAATGTTCCCAACAAAATCGGTTAAAAATTATTCGAAAACACTTTTGATTTTCAATATAATCGCATCCGCTTATCTTGAAAATCGAATCTTGAAGCAAAGCAGAAATTATATCGCAATCTTCCTCGGATTGAGCTTTTAAATTTATTTTCTCCAAAAATCCCCCAAATTTTAATAAATTCCATTTCGTTAATGAATTATTAGCTATTTAACATGCATAATCAAGCAGTTGTATGTGGTACTTATATGTTTAAGTTTTTTAAGAAACGATCGAAAGGTGTAACTGTCTTAGAGACAGCCATTACCTTGCCTATCTTTCTCTATATAGTTTTCTTTTCTATCGAGTTAGTCAGAATAGGATTAGCTCAAACAGCAGTCGATGCAATTACTAAAGAATGCACGTTTTCGTTAATGGCCACAGGAAAAGTTAGCAATTTTGACGGAATTTTCGCAAAATACAAACCTTTTGGAATTCCTATCGGAAATTTCAGATATTACATTAGATTATATTCATCTATAGAAACTATGATGGGATATTCGCCTTATGGAGGAGAAACCATCGGATGGGCTGGTACTGATTACACTACTCCATCCGCTACACAGCAACCGACAGCAAAAGCACAAAGTTTCAGTTATGGTCTAACTTCAAGTCATGCAATATTATCAAAGTATCAAACAAGTTACTGTAATAGTTCATCATATGGAGAAGTTGGAGACTCCACAAGAAAATCATACCTAGACTCGACCGTTCCATCTGGATATACTTTCGTTCTAACTGTCGCTGTAAAATTCCCATTTTCCAGTCCTTTTGTTGCAAAATTATTTTCTGGAGGAAAAAATACCAATCGCGCAAATGTCTTCATTTTATGGGCCCGCGGATCAGGAATGGTGAATTAAATTCACTTCAATCTTGATTTTTTTTAGCAGAGTTTATACTGTTCAATAAAGGAGATGCGGTCTCATATTTGTGTGAGAATTTGCATCTGAAACAGGAAATGAAGAAATGAAAAGTAAAATCGTTATAAGCAGTGCTGTCGTCAGCATCGTTGGAGTTTTTGTCACAGAAATTACACAAGGAATGCCGGAAGATTTGTCAAATCCAAAAACCGTTACAAACTCGACAAATAACAAAGCCTGTCTTCCTGTAGTAAAAAGACGTTTTAG
This sequence comes from Alphaproteobacteria bacterium, assembly GCA_045616365.1. Lineage (GTDB taxonomy): Bacteria > Pseudomonadota > Alphaproteobacteria > UBA3830 > UBA3830 > UBA3830. The sequence continues at coordinate 31,739 of JAZLGP010000043.1, forward strand.
TGAAGGAATGATAAATCCCGTATCTTGGCGCAAGACAAAAAAGAATAAAAGAAAAAAAAATAACAAGGATTCTTCAAATCAACAACAGCATGAGCAAATTGTTCCTGAAAAAAACCTTATTACTAATCAATTTGCAGAAAATCATGATGGTGAAAAGACATCTTCAAAAGTTGAACAACAAATTGATGGAAATTTCAACCAAAATACAATATTTTTTCCTACTTTAAGAAATCCCAACATCAATCAAGAGCACAAAATTTATGAATTTGAAGACAAAAGGAATCAAACAAACATCCATTTCAACGCAACTCAACTCGACAGACCTCAAAGTTATCAGCAATCAATCAATAACAATGTTTTAAATTCTAATTTCAGCTTGTCAGAGGTTTTATGGTTTTCTGAGCAACAATCTCTAATAAACGTCGAAAAAGTGAAGATAGAAATGTATGAACGAATAACAAAATTAGAACGTCAAAACGAGGCCCTTAAAAGAGAAATACAAAATTACAGAAGTCAAAAAGGATACTTTTTTCAAAATAAAATTGCGAATTTAGAAGATCAAATAATACAGATGAGGGAGTATATCAAGAATCTAAACGAAAAACATGAAGAAGTTACCAACGCCTTAAAAGAGCAACAGAGAAAAAACGTTTTAAATCCGTATCAAGTGTTTGTCTTGGCACAACAAAATGAAGAATTAAAACAAGAAATTCAACATTATAAAGATGAAAAAAATCGAAATTTTCCACAGGAATTAATTTTGTTAGAAAAACAAACGAAAGAATTAAAATGTCAAATTGCTGAAGAAAAAATAAACCATGAAAAAGAAATCCAAGAACTCAATAATCAACTAAAAGAAGAAAAAGACCTAAATTTACTATTCAACTTGAATTCAGAATCTATTTGGAGAAGCAAAATTTAACCTATAACTCCCTACATGACTCCAAAATGTGCAGTAAAAACACACAACTATTCCTGTGATGCTACGATTTCGAAAAATTTATCTATTTTGGGGTTTCACTTTGTCTGAAATACTCTGAAATACTTCAGCTATAATCTCCCGAGGATTCATTTTAGTGATCTGCTCAACAGTCCACAAATCTCCAAAACTCCCAATCGAAGATGTTACAAATTTCGTACAAAAAACATTTAACGTCGAAGTCTTTTCGAGATTTTCAAAGATATTCGGAAAATTATCAAGCTCCATCGTTTCATTACTTCTGGTGTAGTGAATTTTCACATCTCTTTCCGGATTCAATCCGTGCAAATAACAAATTTTGTTGATCAAATCCTTCGGATCTGCCTTATTCTGTGGAAGAACCGTCAACACTTCAGCCATCTTGTCTGACTTATATGCCAACATAATAGCTTTCAGGGTCGAAGTAATAATTTCTTTGGAATTATACATGTTCTCAAGATCACTTTCGGCAGAATTTATGAAAACATTACCCGTTTGAAGAATCGATTTAGATACCTCACCTAAAGGTCCATGCTGATCTGCAATATTTTCAGGAATCCTTATCACTTTGAATCTCGCAGAATTTTTGCGATGCTGGAAATCAGCATGCTGACACAACAACTCTCCCAAACGTTGAGTTACTCCTGTCCAATTATTTGCATTTACTGAGTTAGTACTGGACAGAATAAAAGTGATAGGAATTTTTACTTCCTGAGCCATCCTGACGATTTTGTCTGAATCAATAACATTTCTCACTAATGCTTCTTTGAGATGATCCTCATCTGAAAAGCGCATTTTAATAGGCATATTGTAGAATAAAATATCAGGACGAGCTTCGTTCATAATAAGAAACTGTAAATCAGCACTTTTGATACGATAATTTTTAAAACTGTGAATCTGAGTTAAAACGTGATCAATCTCAGGAATCATGCTTGCAGATTCGCAAATAACCGTTAGATTAACAGATGCTATTCCCGATAAAATACAAATAAGATCAAGTATCGTACGCCTACCGTCATAACAAACCCAAATATTCTTATTTTTAAAAAGACTTGTAAGAGGGTTTCTATCTGAAATCAATGAATCATCAATCAGATCGTTCAATGATAAAGGAGTCAATTCCTCGCCCTTCATTATTAGAGTTGAAATTGCATACTCCGCAGCCAATTTTAGTAGCTTATTTAAATTTTCAAAATTTTTCTTCTCAGCACAGTAAATAAATTTTCGAGGCTGAGGAAAAAAGGGAATCCAACTAATCCTTTTTAATTGACTTTCGAGCATTTCAACTGTATGCATTTTGCTGAATTTCATGCTTTGCGATTTAGATTCAGAAAGCGATATCAAATCAAGCACCTTGTACTCTTTCATTAAGCGACACGTTCTCTCTGCATCAGATTCATTTTCACAGATTATGTATACAGGAATAGCTTTGCTAAAAAGTCTGTGTCCCTGAAGATATGAAAAAACCACATATTCAATCAACATCACTAATATTAAATAAACTACAGCAACCGAAAAAGAACTATTCACAAAAATTACTGGAGCAAGACACGTAGTTACAGCCAAACAGATTCGCAGAGTATTATCTTCAGAAAACTTTTCTGTAAACCAACATAAAACCGCACCATAAATGCAAATTATGGAAAATATCTCTTTAAAAAACACTAAAAAATCAAACTTTGGATAAACAAGCAAATTTCCAAGAATATACGATCCAACCAAAATTGAAAGGTTTATAGCATGACATCGATAACTCTGCAGGCTTTTGCACTCCATCAAAAATCTAACAATTGACGCTCTCAACTCTAACAAATTTTCAGCTTTAAATTTTTCATTAACTTTTTTTACCCAATAATTCAGCATTTCCATTACTACAAACTTCCACTGATCTGAGTTTAAACTAAAAAATCTTAAAAGACCAGCGAATAGACCACAAAGTACCGCACATACAAGCAAATTTTGAAGATTCCAAAAGACTGGTCGGGGCGAGAGGATTCGAACCTCCGACATCCTGCTCCCAAAGCAGGCGCGCTACCAGGCTGCGCTACGCCCCGATCGGATTTTTTATACACCAAAAAACATATTATTTCAATTCTTTTATTTACACCAGAAGATAATTATTTGCTTTTTGCAACTTTCTTCCTGTCATTATCCTCCATCACTTCTTCCATCACTCGGATATACTCGTCAACCATTCCTTCTCGATCAGAATATTTTTTCGCTTGTTCATATCCTTTTTGAATAAGATCCTTTCGAAGCTCTGAATCTTCCACCATACGATGCATTGCCTGAGTTATACTATCCACATCAAACGGATCGAATAACAATGCGGCAGAACCAGCGATTTCAGGAAGAGATGCAATGTTACTGCAAGCTACGGGAATTCCGTTGGTCATTGCTTCTATAATAGGCATTCCAAACCCTTCATAAACTGACGGATGAATAAACGCCAATGCATTTTTCAAGAGAATACCTAATTCTTCATCTGGAACAAATCCTGTAATAATCAATCGATCTGAACAAAATTCTTTAATCGGCCGAGATTGAAAAAATCCATGATGTTTCCCGACCAAAATCAATTTTATCTCGGACTTTGTCTGGGCAAATTTATTAAAGGCTTTGATCAATGCACTGTGATTTTTATTTCTCCACCACGTTGAGCAAAATATAAAATATTTTTGAGAATCCAAACCATATTTATTTAATACCTCTACTCGTTTTTCAAAATCATTGTCAGAATAAATCCTTGTCCCTAATTTTATCGGAATATGTTTTACAAAATCCTTTGAAACATGGAATTTATCGCAGATTCTTTCTTGCGAAAAATTCGACACTGTTATAATTTTCTTTGAAAAATCAATCGCGTTATTTATACATATTTTCGATTTAATTCGATAATTTTCTGAAGCAAAAAACTCCGAAACAACATCATAACACGCCAAATCATGAATTGTTGATATTCTAGGCGCAGTAACAAAATTACAAAAACTGGAGTCACCAAGAGGATCCCATATTAAATCGCAATCTCGGTCGAAAAATATCTTATTAAAGTGCAATAGCTGTAACAATTTATCATGAAAAAACCCGAGAATCGGTGGATTAAAAACTTTTTCTACAAAAACAAAAGGGCTAATTGTCTCCTTAATTTCTATTAATTTTATGTTATCTCTGTCAGCTAAATCGTATTGATGTTTATGACCTTCAGGTATGAGCATCAATAAGCGCCAATTCGGACGTTTTTTCGCAATATCATTGACCAAAGCTTGAGTCAATGTCATCATGCCTCCATTTTCACTTAAAAAGCACATATCAACAACGATATCTCTTGTTATGTTTTCAGGACGATCTTTCAGAATACTTATACGTTTGGTCGTAAAAACATCGCTGAGAGGACTTCTCGTTTCAACCAGCAAATAAGCAAAACATGTAATTATGACTGAAAAAATACAAGCAAGTATATTTTTCGCTTTAGTATTCAACTGGAAACCCGATGCGATCCTATTTTTTAACTTTTTAAGTTTTATGCAACCCAAAATTTTGCAAAACCAATTTCTCGGATCGGCTTGATTTTTTGCATTATCACAATGCTTTTTACTAAACCTCTTTTTAGTATCCTTTTTCATTCCGCATTCCCTACAGCAAAAACATACACTCCTTCATTTTTTCAACCATTTATTAATAATTCGTTAAAATATTGGTCGCCAAATTCATATCTTCAGAAATCCAGACTTGTTATCAACGTAATGTTGTACACCAGCTAAAACTTATTGAAAAAAATCTTTTTTTGTGCTAGAAGGAGTCGATTGATTTCATATTATAGAGGTTATATGGCTAAGAAAATAGTAGGGTATATTAAGCTGCAAGTACCTGCGGGGAAAGCAAACCCGTCACCTCCAATTGGACCGGCTTTAGGTCAGAGAGGTTTGAATATTATGGAGTTTTGTAAGGCATTTAATGCGCAGACTCAGTCTTACGATGCAGGAACACCGCTTCCAGTGATTATTACGGCGTACGCAGATAGAACTTTTTCGTTCATTATTAAGTTGCCGCCTGTCACTTTCTACTTGAAACAAGCAGCAGGAATCACGAAAGGATCGTCCACAACAGGAAGAGGTCCAAAAGCGGGTCAAGTTACTATGGCGCAAATTCGTGAAATTGCGGAAAAAAAGATGAAAGATCTGAATGCAAACGACGTTGATGCGGCAAGCATGATGATAATCGGTTCTGCCCGTGCAATGGGATTGGAGGTTGTTCAATAATGGCTCGTTCAGGAAAAAGATATAAGAATATTGCGAAGAAGGTTGAGGATAAAGAATATAGTTTGTCCGAAGCTGTAAAGTTCTTGAAAGAAAACAGCAGTTGTAAATTCGATGAAACAGTAGAGGTTGCAATCAATTTGAATTTGGACCCTCGTTCTGCTGATCAAAACATTCGTGGAATGGTAAGCATGCCAGAAGGCACAGGAAAGACAGTAAGAGTTGCTGTTTTTGCGAAAGGTGCCGTTGCGGACGCCGCTAAAGAAGCAGGGGCCGATTTTGTCGGAAGCGATGATTTGGCAGAAAAAGTCAAAGATGGATCCATCGAATTCGATATGTGCATTGCCAGCCCTGACATGATGGGGGTTGTCGGTCGTTTAGGTAAAATTTTAGGTCCTAAGGGATTGATGCCAAATCCAAAATTGGGAACGGTTACTCCTAATGTTGCTGATGCGATCAAAAAAGCAAAAGCTGGGCAGATTGAGTATCGTTTAAGCAAGGATGGTATTGTCCACGCTGGAATTTGTAAGTTGAGTTTCGATCAAGATAAAATTGAGACAAACCTGAAGGCATATATCGGTGCGGTCATAAAAGCAAGACCTGCTAATGTTAAAGGCACCTACTTGAAATCTGTAGCGATTTCCAGTACGATGGGTGTCGGATTGAAATTGGATACCGCAGAGGTGTTCACTTTCTGATTGTTTTGAGTCTATCGTAGACCATCGGTGCGAGTAGCTTAAATTTGCCGTTGCAGATGACTTTCTATTTGTAGTCATGGTTTCGATATTCTCTCGTTAAATTTGTTTGGGAGAGAACTGTGGAAAAAAACAAGAAGTCGGAGTTAGTTGCAAAGATTAGGCAACGCTTTCTCGAGAGCGAGGCTGTCTTTGTGGTTAATCAGGATCGACTGACTGTTGCTGAAACGGAAAATCTTAGAAAACAACTTAGAGCGGTACAGTCAGCTTATCTTGTTGCGAAGAATACGCTAACTAGATTGGCTGTTAAGGATACTGATTTTGAGTGTGTCACTCAGCAATTGAGCGGACAGACTGCTTTGGTGTTTTCAAAAGATATCACAGGATCAGCAAAAGTTGTGTCCGAGTATGCATCCAAAAGCGATGAGAAATTGTCAGTCGTTTGCGGTGGATACCAAGGTAAAATGTTGAGTGTCGCTGAAGTAAAAACTTTAGCTTCATTACCATCTATGGATGAGTTGCGCGCAAAGATTATTGCCGTTATACAGACGCCGGCACAGCGTATGGCAACATTGTCACAAGCACCTGCATCTCAACTTGCTCGTGTTTTAAAGGCCTATTCAGAAAAGTAATATGGAGGTAAAAAATGGCTGCAAATTTAGATAAAATCGTAGAAGAGTTATCAGCTTTAACAGTTTTGGAAGCTGCTGAATTAAGCAAGAAATTAGAAGAGGCTTGGGGCGTATCAGCTGCTGCTCCTGTTGCCGTTGCTGCCGCTGGTGCTGCTCCAGCCGCTGCTGCTGAAGAAAAGTCCGAGTTTGATGTTGTTTTGACTGATGCAGGTTCTTCAAAGATCGGCGTAATCAAAGTTGTAAGAGAAATCACTGGATTAGGTTTAACTGAAGCAAAAGCATTGGTTGAGGCTGCTCCAAAAGCCATTAAAGAAGGTGTTTCCAAGGATGATGCAAAAGCAGTCAAAGAAAAATTGGAAGCAGCTGGCGCAAAAGTTGAATTGAAGTAATTTAGTTACTGCGTCTGAGCAAGGCTTAGAACAAAACCCCGGAGGAAAAACTTCCGGGGTTTTTTGCATTTTTCGAAAAATTAACATTATATTAATTAATTTTAGGTAAGATTTATTTAAATAAAGATAATGGGAGGAAATATAAAAAAACTCAGTTTAATAAGTTGGTGTACAGCTTTAGCTCTGTTATTCGGAGGAGATTTCGCATTTTGCAAAGAGTTAAATATCGACAAAAATAAGGTCTCAACTCAATCGAAAGAGACGAAAAAAACAGATAACGATCGTTGGATAGAAGCGGCAAAAAATGGAGATCTTTCGACCATTACTTCGTTCCTTCAATCGAAAAAAGTAGATGTTAATTACGCAACTAGAACTGGCAGTACTGCATTGTCCAATGTGATATCCAGCAAATCTATTAAAGACGAAAAGAAGCGAGTAAAGATTGTGACATTTTTGTTAGATCAAGGCGCGGATTTGAACAGCGGAAAGTATTCTTCGCCATTGATGGATGCATCGCAATATAGCCGCGAGGAAATCGTAGAGATTTTGATAAACCGTGGAGCAAAAGTTACAGGTGATAGCCTGATGAGGGCATCGTCCAGTGGAAACATTAATATAGTAAAATCTTTGATAAATAATGGTGCTGATGTTAACTATAAAAATAGATTTGGAGCCTTTCCTCTTTCAAATGCGGCATGGTCTGGGCACTTGGACGTGGTAAAATATTTGGTAGAGCATGGAGCAAAAATAAACGAACAAGCGAAATATCTGGGATCGCCATTATATGGTGCAGCGAATTGTGGACATGTAGATATAGTAAAATATTTGGTTGAAAAAGATGCAGACGTTAATTTACTAAACCCCGCTGGAAGAACTGCTTTGATGGCCGCTATTGTCCATAAAATTTCGAAAAAGAATACGATTCAAGCAAAACAGCAGATAATAAGTGTGTTATTGAAAGCAAAAACTGATTTAACTACAATCGACAAAGAAGGACAAACTCCGCTATCTTTAGCTCAAGCGCAAAGGAGATTAGCGAAACAGACAAAGAATTCAGCTACGGAAGATATTTGGTTGAATATAATTCAAAACTTAAAGGATGCAGGAGCAAAAGAGTGATTTATTGCTTTGTTTTCTGAGTGTTAAAAAGAAACATCGGAGTAGGTTTGACCTAAGCGAAAGCATTGGTTGAAGCTGCTCCAAAAGCCATTAAAGAAGGTGTTTCCAAGGACGACGCAAAAGCAGTCAAAGAGAAATTGGAAAAGCTGCCAGCACAAAAGTTGAATTGAAGTAATCATTCGATTCAATTTATTTGAATGTTTCCCCTAAGAACAAATTGTTTTTGGGGGTTTTTTATAAAATTCACGTTTCTTGCCAAATCTTACATCTTTGTTATACTCTCGTAAGTAGTTATTATAGTGAGAAATAATTGTGACTCTTTATAAATATTTGATTGGATGCTCTTTTTTAATGACAGTTTTCACTTCTTTTGGAACAGAACGTGCAAATAATTTGGTTATAAAGCATGAATCAGGAGAATGTATAATTAATCAAGCAGTTACAGAAGTTTTAGACGTCCCCCAAGATCTCCATCTTTTCATGTCTCAAATTGATGAAAAAGACCTCGGAGAACGACAAAAAGAGATGAATGAGCAATTTGATGCAATGTTTCTTTCTCCATGGACAAAGAAAAGCGAAAAAATTGTCTTTAGATCATTTTCAGAAGATTATTTTTCAGAAAATCTTCATAAATTATCGAACAAAGATGCTGAATATATAAAAACCAACATAAAGGATAGCATTCCTATTGAAGAAAACGGTATCATCGTTAAGAATACTCTGGCAAAATTTTGGCCAACAGACTCTCAATTGTTTGAAAATCTAAAAAATCCAGGTGACAGCTATCCATTCGATATAAATATCAATAGCTTGATACGTCTGGGAACTCCTGTAAAAATTACCGCTATTTCCAAGGATAAATTGTGGGCATTTGTTTCTTGTTATGTCTTCTCAGGCTGGGTTTCAATGCACGATGTGGCTTATGTAGATAAACACTTTATAGAAGCATATATGAATTATCCGAAAGTAGTAGCGACAAGAGATACCATAGCAATAACATACAAAGATAGGTTCTTAAATAGAGCGGACATAGGAACCATTCTCATTGCAGATGACAAAAATCTACTATGCCCTTACAAGAGTTTTGATGGATTTGCAAAATTGATAAGTTGTGATGCTCAAGGTTTTACGAAAAAACCTCTTAAGTTTACTGCTGAGAACGCAATCAAAATAACTGAACAATTTCTTGGTCAAAAATATGGTTGGGGAGGATATCTGAATTTGAGAGATTGTTCAGCCCTTACCATGGACTACTGTACAACATTTGGAATACCATCAGAGAGAAATGCCGGACCTCAACTATTCTCTGGCAATTATAAACTTCTTTCGGAAAAAAAGGCCTCTTTAATATTGGACCAAGGCAAACCATTTCTTACTTTAGTCGGAAACAAAGGGCACATTATGCTGTATGTGGGGAAGTATGATAATAAACCTGTTTTCTTACATAACATATGGGGGGCGCCAAAAAAGCTAGAGCAAAATTCCAGATATATTATCGGCAGAACTGTTCTTACGACCTCTGAATTCGGTAAAGAGATAGAGGAGACAGGAAAGCGCAAACTGGAAGACATAATTACAGTAATGAAATTTATTTAATTGAAATATTTTCTAAGAGAAAATCATTTTCAGAATTTTTCTAGATAAGTTGACAGATGAAAAATAAACAATTATCTTGCAAGAGAAGTGTTTTATTCAGGGGGAGGCGAAAATGAAGCTTAATTTTTTTGTTTTATGTTCGATGGAAGCGTTGCTATGTTCCAGCAATGTTTGTGCGACTGCCATAGTTTTGGGAGAAGATTTTAAAAAGACTAAAGAAATCAACGGAGTCTCTGTTGTTCTCCGACATCTGGATAATGATAAATGTGTAAAAGTTAGTCCTGCCACTGGAAAAAAAGAAGTCGTTTTTCGTGATCGAGGAAAAGATGAACAACAAATAAAAGGAATAGTTCTTCATTATTCCGTTTGCCCTAATTCTGATGTTATTGAGAATGTATTTTATGCTGCTGGAGTATCAGCACATTATGATGTTGATTTCGACGGAGAAAAATTCGAGTTTGTCGATCCAAAATATGTTGCCTTTCATGCTGGTAAATCTGCATGGAATGGTGTTACTGCTTTAAACAAAAGTTTTGTCGGGATAGAACAAGATATGTGGGGATATTACGAAAGTGCTAACAATAAACTCTACGATTACAAAAAGTTTGGAGAACCTGTTCAATTACCGGGAGATGATAGAAAATGGTTTAAGTTCTCCGAGAATCAGGTTGAGTCAACAGGACAATTAATCTTCGTTCTACAACAAGAATATAAGATCCCTGGACGTAATGTTGTAACTCATTCTGATGTGGCTATCGGTAGGAAATCCGATGCTGGGCCAATGTTTCCGTACAAAGAGATTTTTGAGAAATACGGAGCGGGGTACTATCCTAAGTGTAAATCCATCGATTTGGATAAATTTTCAGGATTGACAGATGATGATTATCTAAAGCTTTTAGAGATTTACGGATTTAATAAAGGAGAAACCGGCAAAGCTTTTGATATATCCAATAATCAGATTATTAAAGCATTCAAATTACATTTTTATCCTGGAGATTTATCCGAAGATCTGAATGAGAATACGAAGAAAATGATTATAAATTTGGTAGCGTCTTATTATAATTACGAAGATTTAATAACTCATTCCATTGATGAAGAATTCAGAGAAAATATAGACTTGTTCCTATCTGGAAATGTAGGAAAAAATCAAGAACTGTCAGATTTTATTTTGAATTGGCGTAACTATTAAAAGGCGAAGATATAAGAAAAAATCAAGATGACTTTTACAGGTTTATCGATGCTTTGAGACGCTTTTCATTTGTTGTCTGTGTGCTATCCCCAGTGATGGATAAAAATAAGAGGCAAGAAAAGGCTGCTCGAAGATGAAACTCTGCCGAAAACCCCAATGAGAAATCAAGGCTTAATCGAAAGCCAAATAGCGACGATCGCACTGAGATTTTAAAAATCTCCCTGTTGAAGTTTTAAATATTTTTACAAATCGGAGTTTCCGAAAATGCCGAGTTACGAAAGATTAATTGTGCTGATGCCTTGGCTTTTGTATTTTTTGACTCTGATATTTTGTTGTACTTTGAGACAACAAAGCCAGATCGCACACATAGATTCGACATCTTTAAATGTGTGCGATCCAAAAAGAATTTACAGAAACAAAGGATTCAAGGAATTAGCAAAATGAGGGAAATCGACAACAAAAGAAATTAATGAATGCAAAGATCACAAAAGGCAATATGGATGATCGGTCTGTAGTGCCTCAGACGACAGCAAATATAAAAGGATTTTTGCGGATAAAGGGTACATCAGCAAGGATTTGTTTCTCCGGTTGATAGCGCGAGGACTGAAAATAATTACAGGAATAAAGCGTACAATGAAAAACATTTTGATACTGTTAGAAAAGCAAATCCTTCTGCGTAAACGCTCTCTCGTTGAGACGGTGATTATCTTAAGAACAAATTTATGCTCGAACACTCCACCAGGCACGGGTCTTTTATCAATGCTTGTTCACATGGTTTCCACGTTCACTGCTTATCAGTTAAAACCGACTAAGCCTTCTAGTCGTTGCCATCTTCTCTCTAATCCGTAATTGGGGTTTTACGTGTTTTAATCCATAATTGGAATATATAATCACTACTTATCCATTAAACTTCTCAATCCATGTATATCTGAGCTTTTTGATTGTTATTTCATAGATACTTTTTGATGCATTTTAGGAGAATTTCAAAATTTTATAATAAAACTATAATTCTCTGCGTCTTTTTATATCTTATAGCTAATAAGTGAAAGTATGTTTTCAGGATATTATATAAGAAAGAAAAACGAAGATCATAATTATACAGATTTTTCATCAAAATCACGCTTTTTGGTATTTTTAGAACTTCGATTTCTAAATAAATCGATATTGCCAAAAATAAAAAACTATACCAAAGATATAGTAATTTCAGCGTTTTTATATCTAATACCTCACATAAAAGCGCAATCTTAGACAAAAACTCTATATAACAATTTACTTAACTGATTGATTTGTTTTGTGATTTTTTTTATTAATGGTCTTCATATCTCCGAATTCGCTAAGTTCGGATTTTTATCAACAACGGTTATTGACCTTTTTTCACCGCAATCGTCTTTTTTGCATTTTTTTCAGAATATCTTCTAAAAGAATACCTGAAATTTCCGAATGCAACAGCTTTGGTCATATTAAGTTTTATCTTTCCATTTCTACAGATCTGAGACTTTCGAATCTTGTGTGTTTTACACAATTTCGAGCTTTTTTGAGTTTTTAACCCTTTGTTTTTTAAAGAAATCATATTTTACCCTTTTTCTTTTAAAAATATTCCTTAAAATAAAATTTTTTGAACAGAAAAAAACCACAAAAAATGATTAATCTGTAAAATCAGACCTAGTAGAATTACATTAAAAACAAATGAAACGGCTGTTTTTGAGATATATATCAAGAAATATCAATATATTGCTTGTGAAAATATATTTAAATTTCAAAACAAATAAAAAATTTTTCTTTTACATATAGATTTCTCTTTTGTCACATGTTATATACTTTTGTATGTAGTTTTTTAGAGGAGTGTTATGGCAAGACAAAGTTTGAGTCCTATGAAGGATCTGGATTTCTATGAAAATCAATCTCCTAAAACAATGAGGCGTGAGCGCGTTGGCAGAAAGAAGAAAGACGCCCCGATGACGCATTTGAAGTTTTTGAGAAAAAAGAATGGTTATACCTTGGAGACCTTGTCACAAGTGACAAATGTTTCTATTTCCTATTTATCACGTTTGGAATCCGGTTCCAGAAGATTAAATACAGATTTAATTCGCAGATTAGCCCACGCATTCAGATGTTCTCCAGCTGAGCTGTTGCAGGAAATTTCTCATGATGGAAATGTCGTTACTGCTGTTGAATTCGGAAGAAGGAAGCGTCATGATATGGTTTCCAGAGAAATGAACATGCCAGTATACAAAGTCGTAACAAGTTCCGATGATGAAAGCAAATTAGCCATCTCCATTTGTCCAAGTTCAGAATGGAAAACAAAACCATCAGAACTATTTGCAAAGGATGACGTCTTCGCTATCAAAGCCGAAAATTACTTTACTCCGTATTTCAGCGAAACCTCGACTCTGTATCTTGAGCCTGCGTCCAACTTAGCACCAGAATCAACGGTTGTGATTTTGGATCGCGGACAAATTATGATCAAGAAAATTTGGAGCGTTACTCCGACAACCTTGCAGTTGTGTGATATCTCGGATATTGACGCATTAAAAAGCGGAAATACGCCAAGACAAGCATTAGTGTCTCTCAATCGTGATGAGCTGGATGCGACATACAAAGTTGTCGGATACTCAGATTTTGATCTAGCGTAATTATTTTTGTTTATAAAACACTTTTTAAGGAGGTTTCGACCTCCTTTTTAGCATAAAATTCAAGTTAAACGTTTTAAGCACGATTATCTTTTTTGAAATATCAGTTGAGTATGTTGCTTTCATTGCTAAGCTAAATTGCTTTTAGATTAATCAGCTTATAAAAAATTTATAATTAAACTTTCTTTGTTTCTAGATTAGTTTTGCAACTATTTGTATCAAATTTTGGTTTGTATTTAGAAAAAATAGTTACTATATTTGAAATCGTATTTTTGGAAGGAAAATTTATGAAAAAATTATTATTAATCTTCTCTATTATTTCGTTTTTATTTCCAGAGGTTAATGCAACATGGAAAGAAAAATCTGATACTTTGTTAAATTTCACAAAAGAAAGATCTATGAAAAAAATATCCATACAAAATCTCAAGTATAATAACGAAAAAAAACTTGATCATAAACAATCGTCCGATCACATTCTTTATTCTAGGATTTTAATCCATAAAGAACCTCTTATATCAATCACAAAATTTCCTACAGAAAATAGATTGATCGTAGAGAGATTTTCTAAGCTTTCGAACTCATTTGTTGTCGATATTGTAGAAAAATTTCTCATGATACCCACTGGAAAAAATTTTATTGGAGTAACAATGCAAAACTCTCTTATACTTACTCCAACTATGAATGATTTCATGTTTAAAACAAATATTTGGTATTCCTTTGGTCGTACATCATTTGATCATCTGACGGGTACCATAAGTCGAGAATATTTTAATACACATTATTTGATCCCTTATAAAAAAAGGTAACGAGCAAAATCATTAAAAATAACACAGGAGAAAACAAATGAAAAACTTAACATTAATCTTGTCATTAGCTGTATTCTTATTTTCGAAAGCACGTTCCATGCCTGTTGATTTTTTTTATGACAATTTCGGAACAAATTCAGTAAGATCATCTGAAGAATTTGACCCATATAAAATGAAACCTCCTTTGATACCAACAAAACCAAAAAAGAGAATTCCTTTTTTTATGATTACTATACATAGCCATCCCATTATAGAAATTACAAAATTTCCGACAGAAAATATTATAAGCATAAATAAACAACCATTTTCATATGTAAATATGAACGAGGGAGATAGTTTAAACGGCATAAAGATGTGCAATCATTTGACTCTTACCCCAACTTTAGACAATAAGCTGTTTTTTAATAACATTATAGAGGCTTTTGGGAATTATCCATTTCAATACGCTATGGGGTACATGCCTCGAAATATATTTAAAGCCTTATATCCTATTTCTTCGCAAAGAAAGTAAAAATCTTGTTTTAGTTGATAGATCGAAGCATATTTTTATGGAGAAGATTTATGAAAAATTTATTATTAACATTCAAATTAATTTTGATTTTCTTTTCAAGTACAGTAACTGCCTTAACAAGTTATTCAGCAACAAATCCTCGGGAAAGAATACCTATTTCAGTATTTACAGTCGAACTCCGTCCGCCGATCACTGTATTGCAAATATCATCAGAAAGAAGAATAAGATTCGGTAACATCGTCGGAGAAGAATTGGGACTGATCAGATACAGAGGTTATAGACTCAGACAACCAATTCAAATTCGTTACGACATGACATCGCAACAAATTGCTGATGCCCTTTGTGCATCATTCGGCGTTAGTCAAGTCCGTTATCTTGAAGGAGTGATTATCAGAAAACATTTTGAAAGAATATTTCCTCCATTTTCATTTTTTGATACATAGATGATTGATGAATATAAAAACCCCAATTACGGATTAGAGAGAAGATAGCAACGACCAGAAGGCTTAGTCGGTTTTAACTGATAAGCAGTGTGTGTTGAAATTATGTGGACGAGCGTTGAAAAAAGATCTATAACGATCTCGATGAAAGAGCGTTTACGCAAAAGGATTTTATATTCCAAAATATTAGGACATTGCGCTTAATGCTCGTGATGATTTTCAATCCCCGGGCAAGCAATCGCAAATTTCACTAATTCCTTGAATATTTTGTTTCTGTAAAATTTTTTTCTGATAGCATACATTGAAAGATGTAGAATTTACGCTTACGTCGGTTTTCTAGTTCTTTTTCCGTCTTTGATTTGCTTCTTTTTTCTCTCTTCTTCCAACGTTTTCAAAAAATCATCTACAAAACAACTCCGTGATATCTTTTCTTATGGCTATGCTCCTTGTTTTTCTTGAGCTTAGTCTTTTTATTCCTCTCGTTTCTAGCGCTTTATTCCATTATTGGAGTTATTAACAAAATAAAGGTTCTCCCTGATGATCAACTGGTTTTTCTGGATGAATCCAGAATCGATATATTTTTATATAGAGAATATGGACGAGCAAAAAAGACGCAAAATTATTTAATTTTTGGTAAAAAATGTTGGTTCCGCATTTAAAACCAGAACAAACGGTAATTATGGACAATGCATCTATACACAAAACAAACTCAACCAAAAGTATAATCGAACATGCCGGATGCCAATTACTT
>JAZLGP010000044.1:0-4586 GCA_045616365.1 Alphaproteobacteria bacterium
CTCTAAGGATTTGAACCGATATGGTCAAATTATAAAAGGCCTGGAACCCAAAATTGCTTGGAAAAAGAATGATCTGGGAGCATACGAATTTTTATTTAAGGATTCTTTTAACGAAATGTTGGAAGATTTCAAACAGAACCAGCCCCAAATGGCTAAAGTTCCTTACGACTGGACCATTTATTATTTACGCAAAAAAGCCCTAACTAAAAAAATTACCAAAGAAGAATTGTCTTGGTTGTTGCATAATTTTAACCAAAAACGTGGTTATAATCAGTTGCGAGGAGAAGAAGAGGAAAATGAGAAAAAGCAATCGGTAGAATTTTACCAATTGAAAGTTATTAAGGTTGAAGCAACGGATCAAAAGAAAAAAGATGAAACCTGGTATAACGTTCATCTTGAAAATGGAATGATTTATAAGCGTTCTAGCAAACAACCTTTAGACTGGGTAGGAAAAGTCAAAGAGTTTATTGTAACTACAGATTTGGACGATGATGGTAAAACTCCCCTGAGAAATAGTTATGGAGAGATAAAGCGCTCTTTCCGTGCTCCTAAAGAAGATGATTGGAACCTTGTGAAAGTAAAAACTGAAGCTGATATAGAATCTTCCAAGAAACACATCGGTGCCTATATTTATGATTCTCTACTATTAAATCCTTCTCTAAAAATTCGTGGAAAACTAGTACGAACCATAGAGCGAAAATATTACAAGGAAGAACTTGTCGCAATTCTTACCAAACAGATTGAATTACAACCAGAATTGTTTACAGAAGTTCTATACAAAGAATGTATTGAAAGCCTTTATCCAAACAACGAAGCGCATAGAAATTCCATTTCAAAACCTGATTTTGTAAAACTTTTTGTCGAAGATATATTGTTTTATCAACGTCCTTTAAAGAGCAAGAAATCTTTGATAAGTGATTGTCCATACGAGGTATTGAAGGGAAAAGATGGTAATGAATATCCTATAAAATGCATTGCAAAATCGAATCCGTTGTTTCAAGAATTTAGGCTTTGGCAATTTATTTCAAATCTTCGAATTATAAATCGCGAATCTAACGCCGACGAAACAAACAAATTCTTGCCAAATGAAGAAAAAGTTGTTGAGCTATTTGATTGGCTCAATGATCGAAAAGATATTAAACAGGATGTTTTGCTGAATTCATTTTTCAGGATAAAGAAAAATGGCAAGGAAGGCTTCCCCTATAGATGGAATTATGTAGAAGATAAAGTTTATCCATGTAATGAAATCAGGGGCGATATCCTTGCCCGATTGAAAAAAACAGGAATTGATGAAAGTATCGCTACGAATGAATTCGTAACGGCGTTATGGCATATTCTCTATTCTGTAAATGATAAAATTGAAATAGCAAAGGCTCTGAAAAAATTTGAAAAAAAACGAGGACTTCCTGAAACTTTCGCTGAAAACTTTAAAAAGAGTAAGCCCTACGAAAATGAATACGGGGCTTATAGCGAAAAGGCTATCAAAAAACTTTTGAGTTTAATGCGCTTAGGGAAATATTGGTCTGAAGAGGCTATTGATCAAAATACCCGAGAACGTATAGAAAAAATCATCACGGGAGAATATGACGAAAGGATTCAAAATCGAGTCCGTAATGCGGCGATAGACTTGAAGACCGTTGAACAATTTAGCGGTTTGCCTGTGTGGCTTGCCTGTTATGTAGTTTATGACAGGCATAGTGAAGTAAAGGACATTTGCAAATGGGAAGAACCGAAAGATATAGATTCTTACCTAAAATCATTTAAACAACATTCTTTGCGGAATCCGATTGTTGAACAAGTTGTTACTGAAACATTGCGCGTTGTTCGCGATATCTGGAAACTGCAAGGTCAAATTGACGAAGTTCATATTGAACTTGGTCGAGAAATGAAGAAAACAGCTGAACAGAGAAAGGCTGATACCGAACGCATTCTAGAAAATGAAAATGCAAATGCCAGAATAAAAACTTTATTGGCAGAGTTTGCTGATCCTACTTATAAGATTGACGGGGTTCGTCCATACTCTCCAAGCCAGCAGGAAATTCTTCGTATTTACGAAGAAGGAGCCTTGCAAACCTTAGATAAGAATGACAAGGACTTCGATTTTGTATCTAAATTGAAAAAATCACCGACAATATCAAAAAGCGATGTGACTCGCTATAAGTGCTGGCTAGAACAAAAGTACAGATCTCCTTACACTGGAGAAATGATATCCTTATCCCGCTTGTTTACAGAAGATTATGAAATTGAACATGTAATTCCTCAGTCAAAGTACTTTGATGATTCCTTTAGCAACAAGGTGATTTGCGAATCTGCCGTAAACAAGTTGAAAACGAATATGCTTGGCTATGAATTCATAAAGAAGCATCATGGCGAAAAAGTTGAAATTGGTAAGGGTAAATTTGTAACCATTTTTGAAACGGATGATTATGAGAAATTCGTCAAAGATAACTACAAGACAAATAGATCTAAGTTGAATAAACTTCTTTTGGAAGAAATTCCAGATGAATTTATTGAACGACAATTGAACGATTCTCGTTACATAAGCAAAATTGTAAAAGGACTCCTCTCTAATATGGTTAGAGAAGAAGGCGAGCAGGAAGCCATTTCTAAGAATGTTATTGTTTGCAACGGGACGATAACAACTCGTCTCAAAAAAGACTGGGGGTTGAATGACGCCTGGAACCGTATTATTTTACCTCGATTCGAAAGAATGGCAAAATTAACCGGTCGTGACTTTGTAACAAAAAATACCGAAGGGCACTTAATTCCTAATATGCCTCTTGAATTGAGTAAAGGCTTTAATTTTAAACGCATTGACCATCGTCACCATGCATTGGATGCAATTGCCATAGCATGTTGTTCTCGTAGCATGGTTCAATATTTGAATAATGAAAGTGCAAAGTCCGGTAATACAGAATTAAAGTATGCTTTAGCCCGTAAGTTATGCAATTTTGAAGAAAAGACATTCAGAAAGAAAGTGAAAAATGAAGAAGGGATTTGGGTAGATGGAGAATCCGTAACCAAAACCGTTCCGACCACAGTTATAAAACCCTGGAGCACGATATCTCAGGATGTACAAGATGTTTTGGAAAATATAATTGTCAGCTTTAAGCAAAATCTTAGAGTTGTAAATAGAGCTACTAATAAGTATGAAAAATACATAAATGGCGAGAAGAAACGAGTTGAACAGGAAGGAACGAATTGGGCAATTCGTAAGCCGATGCATGAAAAAACTTTTTGGGGAAAAATAGTTCTTTCAAAAAAAGAACTCGTACCGATAGATTCTGCATTGAATCAGTACGAATTAATTGTAGATAATAATATTCGAAATTTTGTTAAAGAATTGTTTTCAAAAGGAGAATGTCTGAAAAATGTAAAAAAGACTCTTCTAACAAAAGAATTGTTGACTGAAAATAAGAAAATTTACATACATACGCAACATGTGAAAAGTGCCACTAGATTTTTAAGTGATTTGGTGACCTATTTTTCGGGTTGTAATTACGATAATGCTTTGGAGAAAATCAAGAAAATATCTGATACTGGAATTCAGCAAATTTTATTGAATTGGTTAAACAAATGTGAAAAAAATGTTGAATCTGCATTTTCCGCGGAAGGCGTCGACAAAATGAATGGCTGCATGGAGTCTTTAAATAACGGTAAAAAGCATTGTCCTATATATAAAATTCGTCGAACAGAAGATATTGGAACGAAATTTCCTTTAGGAAATTTGGGTAACAAAAAAGATAAATATGTGGCAACAGAAGGTGGTACGAATTTATTCTTTGCCATTTACGAAAATGAAAAAAAGAAGTCTCGACAATTTAAAACAATCCCCTTAAATGAGATTATAGACAGATTGGAAAAAAGAGAAAAATTGGTTCCAGAAACAGACGAAAATGGCAATAAATTTTTATTCCATTTATCACCATCGGATTTAGTATACGTTCCCACGCAAGAAGAAATGGATAAAGGAATTGCTTTTTATTCTATAGACAAATCACGTATTTACAAATTTATCGATTCGAGTGGAACCACAGCGAATTTTATACCTGCATATTCTGCAAAAGTTATTTACATGTTACCAAAAAAAGATGCTTTCAAAAATGAAAAGGGCGACATCATTCAAAATGAGTATGGGCTTGGAAGTCCTCAACTGAAAAATCAAAAAGCTGTAACTGGAGAAATGATTAAGGATGTGTGCATTCCCGTGAAAGTAGATCGATTGGGTAATATTTTAAAATTTGGTGTGTAACCTTATGATTAAACGTACGCTATACTTCGGAAATCCGGCATATTTATCGCTAAAGCTTGAACAACTGAGCGTCAAGCTGGTTTCTGAGGATAGTGTAAAGACGGTTCCTGTCGAAGACATTGGTGTAATTGTTTTGGATAATCCTCAGATTACGATGTCTAACGCCTTGATGGAAAAATTGGTTGAAAATAATTGCGCTGTAATTACCTGTAATAGCAAACACATGCCTTCGGGTATGCTACTAGCTTTGCAAAGTAATACGGTGCAGAATGAACGATATAGAGATCAACTAGATGCAAGTTTGCCTTTGCAAAAACAGCTGTGGCAACAAACC
>JAZLGP010000045.1:0-7413 GCA_045616365.1 Alphaproteobacteria bacterium
CTGGTGCTTGCTGGAGGTCCGCGCGTATCCGATAATCATTTAACTTCTCTTAAACCCTAAGTATAATAAGATATTTCACAAAAACATGGAACTTAAAATTAAATAAAACAGGCTGCGGAAATAAATTAACTTAGACCAGGGGCGAAGTACAAATACTTCGGAATAAAAAACAGCTTCTGACGTGCCATGCTTGTCTTCTTCCTCTTTTTTGGCATATATGGCGCTATGCGCATTTGAAAAAGAGGAAGCCAAAATTAAGCGCAACCGAAATCAGAGAAATCATTAGTCGGTATTGATTCATATAGAAAAATGGTCCATATTTCTATAAAGGAGATTTTGAAAAATGCCTGAAACAACAGTAGATAGAGTGTTGCATGTAATCCAAAAGAAAGGAAGGGGTACTGTTTTTTCTTCACAGGATTTTTTACCCCGATTTAAGCGATGGGAAATTGATTATGCACTTACATCTTTAGAAAAGGAAGGAAAAATAATTCGTATTCTGGCGGGACTTTATGCGTTTCCTAAATACAGTGAACTTTTAGGACAATACGTGATGCCCGATATTACGATGATAGCACAGGCTATAGCACGCAAAAACAGTTGGAAGATATTTCCGGAAGGGAATGTTGCCCTTAACTATTTAGGATTATCAACGCAAGTCCCTACGAAATATGTGTATTTATCAAGTGGACGGCATCGTAAGTACATAATAGGGGACAGCGAACTGGAATTTAAAGAATTGAACAATCGTACAATTACCATAAGTGATAAGAATACTAATTTGGTTGTTCAAGCGATTATTGCAATGGGAAAAACATCAGCGAATACTCCTGCGTTTATCGAAAGACTATCAAGATGTTTTAAATATGTTGATTGGGTAAGAATAGAGAAAAAAGCCAAAAAAGTAGCAGTTTGGGTATTGGAAGTTATAACAAAAGCAAAGGACTTATCTAATGGAACGAATAGTTGAAGCAAGTACAGAAGAACGTAATCTTATTTTTACACGAACATCGCATATTAAAAATATTCCTTTATCGATGGTAGAAAAGGATTTTTGGGTTTGCTATGTACTTTCAAGGATTTTTTCAGATGAAGATTTGAGCAAGGTTCTCCGATTTAAAGGAGGAACTTCTTTATCAAAGGGATATGGTCTCATCAATAGATTTTCAGAGGATCTGGATTTGATTTTAGATAAAAGACTTATTCTTGATAATGAGGATATCTTTAAATCTTCTTACAAACAACAAAGAAAATTTTCAGATATAATTTCTGAAAAAACAGCAAGCTATGTATCTACTGTTTTGAAACGGAAAATAGAAACGGTTTTAGGAAACAGAGTAAGAGTTTGTACAGATGAAGAATATGCAAAAGTAGAATCAGCATATAATCCAAAAGTTATTGATAATAAATCGCTGCATGTTATATATCCCAAATCAGCAAGCGACATATATTTGCGTCCAGATCTTTTACTGGAGATAGGTATCATGTCTGCATCTACACCATATGAAGACAGAGAAATTGAATCATATGTTGCGGAAGCTCTACCACAGTTGAATCTCAAAAGTTTTATTGTTCCAACCGTAAAGCCTGTTCGAACTTTTTGGGATAAAGCAACAATTTTGCACAGAGAGTTTCATCGACCTGAAACAACTCATACACCAGCAAGATATTCTCGACACTATCATGATTTGTATAAGATGGGACACTCATTTGTTAAAGAACAGGCATTGTCGGATATAGATTTATTGAGAGACGTCGTTGAGCGCAAAGATAAGCTTTACCATTGTCCTTGGGCAAGATATGAAGAGTGTGTAACAGGAAATATTCATTTGTTACCTAATGAAACCAATCAAAATTTGTTGGTAGAGGATTACGGAGCAATGCAAAATATGATTTACGGAGATATTCCCTCTTGGAGCGAAATCATCGAATATTTAGCAGAGTTAGAGAAAGCGATCAATGCAGTAGTGGCACAATAAACAGTCACTAGTTTTTTAGGAATTCGGAGGTTAAAACTTTTGGCAACCGTGAGACAATAAGGATTGCTGATTAAACAGGGACGGTCCAAGATTAAACCCCGTTGTTTTTCTGCGAAAAATTACGGGGGAACGCATCGGAAGCAGCGAAGACTGCATCTCCGCATGCGTGTTTCCGCACTATGGTAATTATTTCAATGAAGCACAGATTTTCATAGAGAAACGTCGTTCTTTTCGGATTTGAAAGTGAATAGACAAATCTAGACAGAAAAATTTTAGCTATTTAAGATATTTATGTTAATATCTAATATAGATTTAAGGTATTTAGCTAAAATGTTCAAACAAAGAGAAGTAGAAAAACATATCGAAGCCAATCTTTTCAAGGACAAAGTGATTTTATTATTTGGAGCACGTCGTACGGGAAAGACAACTTTAGTGCAGCGTATTTTGGATAATCATTCGTCAGACAAGAAGATAAAGTATTGGAGCTGTGAAGACTTTGAAATACGGAAGTTAGTGGAAACTACTAACTTTGAATCATTGCGAAAGACCTTTTCTCCGTATGATTTGGTTGTTTTGGATGAGGCTCAGTCTGTTGAAAATATTGGATTAGTCTTGAAGATAATCCACGATCATATTCCGAAAACTCAAGTAATTGCGACAGGATCATCAAGTTTTGATCTTTTGAATAAAGTCGGAGAGCCTCTTGTAGGAAGAAGTCGAACCTATAATTTGTATCCCTTTTCTCTATCAGAATTGGGAATGGATTTTATTCAGCTTAATTCTAATTTGGAACATTTTTTGAGATTCGGATTTTATCCTACTGTGGTTGGGAAATCTGAAAAGGAGGCAAGTGAGGAACTGATAGAAATCAAAAACGGATATTTATACAAAGATATTCTCGCGATTGAAGGAATTAAAAATTCAAAGATTCTTATAAATTTGTTGATAGCTTTAGCACTGCAGATAGGCAGCGAAGTATCGTACAATGAACTAGCGAGCAATTTGTGTATCAGTGTTACAACTGTTCAAAAATACATCGATTTGTTGGAAAAATGTTTTATTATTTTCGTTTTACCCGCATTTAGTCGGAATTTACGCAAGGAAGTCGGTTTAAAGTCTCGAAAAATCTATTTTTGTGATATTGGAATAAGAAATGCCATAATAAATTCTTTTGTTAAAACGGATATGAGAGCGGATGTAGGAGGTTTATGGGAGAATTTTTGTATGGTCGAACTTATGAAGAAGGCAAGCAACGCAAGGAATTTTTCTAATAATTATTTTTGGAGAACGTATGATCAACAAGAAATCGATTTCATTCAAGAATACGATGGATTACTTCATGCTTTTGAGTTTAAATATTCATCTAAACAGAAAGTGAAAATTCCAAAAATCTTTGCGGAGACATATCCGAATGAATTTAATTGCATAAATCGAGAAAATTTTCAGAATTATTTGTTGTCTGACACAAGTGGAGATGTTGGTGGTTAGCGTTTTAAAAAATTTTCGCCGAGAGATTTGAATTTTTCAAAATCTTGATCGGTAAAATTTTCGGGAATTTTGTCGCAAAGGTGAGAGAGGATTCCGAGCAAAGTCGCGGATTTGTCGGAATGATCAAGTTGCAAATCTTCGCCGAGTTCGATTTTGCAAATTGCTAATAATGGTGTTAAATCGAGAAGTCCACCGAGCTGAATTAACGTCCGAGTTCGCGCTTTTCTTTTGCGGTTTTCTTGTGTTTTCATTCTATTTTGCAAAGCAGCCTTTTGCGAAAGTAGGCGGTTTATTGCGATTTTAGTTTTTACAAGATTTTTGATTCTGTTATTGTCCATAATGTTTATACATCATTTTCACGATTACTAAGTTATTTTCTTTATCAATTTGGTACACTAAACGGTGTTGAATGTTAATTCTACGGCTGTATGTATCATCCAATCCGACTAACTTTTCGAAAGAGGGTGGATTTTGATATGGATTCTGCACGATTATTTGCAATAATTTCTGAGCTTTTTCTTTTAATCCTGTTTTTTTTATTTTTAAAGCATCTTCCTGTGCACGTTTGGTATAGACAATTTTCCACTTTACCATGGCAGAGATACCGAACAATCTTCGATATTAACTTTTTCAGAAATATCTTTCCAATCTTTTGGAGATGACATCAAATACAAAGTTTCTTGAATAGCATTCCAATCTTCTTCTGAGATTATGACCGTATTTTGCCCCTCTCTTCTGGTAACGAGAATTGGTTTATGATCTGTGCAGACTTGATTTAAAATATTGCTTAGGTCATTTCTCGCATTGGTGTAAGAAACGCATTTTTCCATAATTTACTCCATATCTATACCTGTACATATATCATGACATATGTTTTTTGTCAAGAATTTCAGGAAAATCAGTTCTCATCTTTTGGGTATCTATTTTTTTTCAGAAAGTTCATCTAAAGCAATTTCGATTTTATTCAAAACTTGAGATTTATCGAAATCAAAAAGATTCTTTTTTCGAATGATTTTTTCAATTTGCTTAGATAAATCTTTCACAAAATCATCTTCCAGCTTTTTCTGCAAAACTTTCAAATCCGCGATTTTCTGATTTATCTGCTGAAGCTTTTTAGCGTTTTTCATGATACCTCCGTAATGCAATTTTCATATAAGAATTTAAAAATATTATCTGCAATTTTGGAATCATAAAAATCAATCATAAGAGAGTTAAATTGTACAATATCTTTGGTTTTAATATTGAAAATACCGATACCTTCGCTAAGGAGAATTCCGTTAGAAAATATGCGAGCGGTGCGTTTGTTTCCGTCCCAAAAAAATTGGTTTAGACATCCCCAAAGAAATACAAAAATTGCTTTTTTGATGGGATTGTCGATTTTCAAAATTTGTTTAATTTCGTTTTCGAATATTGAGTTCAAATCTGCAAAATTTGGAGCAGTGTAGGTTTTAGTTCCTGCGATAGATACCTGCCCTGTTCGAAACGATCCAACGGAAAGAGCTTCCTCTCGGGCTATGGCAGAATTGATAAAAATGAAGATTTCTTTATTGGGGATAAATTCATTTTTTTGAATAAACTCAAAAAGTAAAGACCAGGCATTTTGAATGTTCAGCACTTGTTCTACATCACGAATTTTATGACCACCAACAGTAATTCCGTCGATTAAAGTTTTTACTTCGGGAAAAGTCAGCGGATTGTTTTCTAGTTGCGCAGTATCAAAAATGTACTCAGGTAGCATTCTTTTTGCCTGCATAATCGCGAGAGGTTTGTTTCGATTATACGATTGATTTACAAATTTATAATCGCAAGAAAATAACATTATTTTACCCCAAAACAACAGAGGTAGTTTATCACAAATCGAAGAAATCGGAAATAATAGAAAGCAAGGAAAAAAGATAAAAAGGAATATCCGCAGTCACGAACATAATGGAATTATGAGAGTGCGCACTGATGCACACATTGAATTTATTAATTCAACTGTGCTAATATAAGCCTACGGCGTAGGTATAGATTGGGTGTTTTTGTGGCGATATATCACGTGCATCATGGTTTTGTAAGCAGAAGTACAGGACGCAGTTCTGTGCAGTCTGCCGCCTATATCTGTGGCGAAAAGTTGTATGAAGAACGCCGAGCGAAAATAGCTGATTTTAGTAAAAAGGCAGAAGAGGTAGCTGCGACAAATACGCTGTTTCCTGAGAACAGCAAATATCGAGATATTGGGGTTTGGAACGAAATAGAGAATTTCGAAGATCGCTATGCAGAGGAACATTTCAAAACGGAAGAAACTCGCGAAAGTTACAAATCGTCAGCACAGACAGCGAGCACAATTGTGATAGCTCTGCCGAACGAGTTATCGGTAAAAACGAACAAAGAGCTTTTGGAAGAATTTATCAATACGCGATTTACGTCGAGAGGACTAATTACGACTTATGCGATTCATCAAAAAGAAGGAAATTTGCACGCGCACTTGATAACGACGCGGCGTGCAATTGACGAAAATGGAGAATTTCAAAAACGCAAAGATCGGGAGATTTGCACAAAAAGTGCGATCATGGAAAATCGCAAATTGTGGGCAGATCTTGCGAACAAGTTTTTGGAAAGAGAAGGATTTAGCGAAAGGATAAATGAGAAGAGTTTCGCGGATTTGGGAATCGATTTGGAGGCGACAAAGCACCGCGGATGGTATGCCGATATCATTGGAACAGACAGTAGAATTGCTCAAGAGAATTTGGAGATTTTCAAAGAAAACGAAAAGAAGATTTGTGCGAATCCGAGCATAATTTTTGATTATCTGAATGAGAAAAAAGCGGTTTTTACGCAAAAAGATATTTTGAAAGAATTGCAGAAAAGAGTGTTTTCCGAGGAGAAAATTGAAGGGATTTTTGAAAAAGTTTTGGAGAAAGCGAAATATGTCGGAGAGAACGCGAAGGGCGAGTTTGTTTACACAGGCGAAAGGTACCAAAAATTAGAGTCGGAGGTTCTGAATCAGTTTGAAAAAACAGCGAATCAGGATGCGCAAACTCACTGTGGCAGTGAGGTGATTGAGCGAGTTTTGAACAAGTATGATTACCTGAACGAAGAGCAGAGGGATGCGGTAAAAACTCTGACATCCGATCGAAATTTGAGCGTTTTAATTGGAAAAGCAGGCGCGGGAAAAACTACAACGATGAAAGCCGTTGCCGAGATTTACAAAGACAGCGGGGCGAGGGTTATCGGCATGAGTTTGTCGGCGGTAGCCTCTGAAAATCTGGGGCAAGAAGCGAAGATCGAAAGTGGAACGATCGCAAGTTGGATGCATCAAAGAAGATTGTTTGAAGAGGCGCGCGAGAAGTTTTTATCTTTCAACGAGATTTTGTCCGAGGGAATGTTAAAACAGCTGGATTGGTACGCGCAGCTAAAGAATTTCGAGCGGGCAGACTTGAAAAAAGGCGATGTGATTATCGTTGATGAAGCGGGAATGGTTGGCACTCACGACTGGCACGACATCCTTGAATTTTCAAGAAAAACGGGCGCGAAAGTTATTGCGGTCGGGGACGACAATCAGATCAAACCGATCAGCAGCGGAGACTGTTTCCGAGCGGCGATAAACAGCTTGGAGAATGTCGGGCAACTGAATGAAATTCGTCGACAAAACGCTGATTGGCAGAAGGAAGCGAGCGTTGAATTTTCGAAATTAAACACAGCGAATGCTCTGTCGATTTACGAACATCACGGAAAAATTCATGAGATGACGGACACAAAACAGGTTGCGGAAAGGTTCCTGGAGATCGAGAAAATTGGCTTTGCCGCAGTGCTTTGCGCGACAAGAAAAGAGTGCGCGGAAATCAATTTGGAAATCCGAAAATTGAAACAAAATAACGGCGAATTAGGCGAGGATTTATTCAAAATCGGGGAAAAATCCTTCGCGAAAGACGAGCAAATTATCTTCACGCAAAACAACAAATCG